>JBDTMH010000001.1:0-79713 GCA_039934375.1 Burkholderiaceae bacterium
CCGAACCCCCCACTGGGGGGCGGGCCGGCCGCTTCGGAGCGGCCGTGCGCGGCGGGCCCTACCCTGGCTTTGTCAGGCCCCCCAAGAGCGTGCGAGAAAAATGGGGGCCGGCCCGATTTTTATTCGTGTACCGATGATGCTGGCCCAGGAGATCATCCGCGTCAAACGCGATGGCGGCGTGCTGGACGAGGCGCAGATCGTCGCCTTTGTCAGCGGCCTGGTCGACGGCGGCTGGAGCGAAGGGCAGGCCGCTGCGCTGGCTATGGCGATCTTTCTCAACGGCCTGTCGACCGGCGAGACCGTGGCGCTGACCCGTGCCATGACGCATTCCGGCAGCGTCATGGACTGGGCAGAGCAAAACCTCGGTGGACCGATTCTCGACAAGCACTCCACCGGCGGTGTTGGCGACAAGGTCAGCCTGATGCTGGCGCCGATACTGGCGGCTTGCGGTGCCTATGTGCCGATGATTTCCGGGCGCGGCCTGGGACATACCGGCGGCACGCTGGACAAGATGGACAGCATTCCCGGCTATCAGACCGCTCCGGCCACCGACGTGTTGCGCCAGGCCTTGCGCAGAGCCGGCTGCGCCATCGTTGGCCAGACCGCCGATCTGGCGCCGGCGGACCGGCGCCTTTATGCGATCCGCGACGTAACCGCGACCGTCGAGTCCATCCCCTTGATCACCGCCAGCATCCTGTCCAAGAAACTCGCGGCCGGTCTGCAGGCCCTGGTGCTGGACGTCAAGGTCGGCAACGGCGCGTTTGCCGCCACGCCGACAATGGCGCAGGCGCTGGCGCAGTCACTGGTGTCGGTAGCGAACGGCGCCGGTCTGCCGACACGGGCGCTGATCACCGATATGAACCAGGTGCTGGGGCACAGCTGCGGCAATGCGCTGGAGGTGATGGAGGCGCTGGAGTTCTTGAACGGCAAGCGGCGCGAGCCGCGATTGCTGGAAGTCACCACGGCCTTGTGTGCCGAACTGCTGGTGCTGGGCAAGTTGGCGAAGGACCATGACGATGCGATGGCCCGCACCGTCGGCGTACTGCAGGACGGTTCTGCGCTGGAGCGTTTCGCGCGTATGGTTGCAGCGCTAGGTGGGCCGGCGGATTTCGTCGAACGTCCCGCTCAATACCTGGTGGCGGCGCCAGTGTCGTGCCCAGTGCCGGCCGCACGCGACGGCTGGATCTGCCAGGTGGCCACCCGCGACATCGGCCTGCTGGTCATCGAACTTGGCGGCGGACGACGCCAGGCGGCGGACCGGATTGACCACCGGGTCGGGTTCAGCGAAGTGCAAGGCATCGGGGTTCGGGTGCGCTCAGGCGACCCACTGGCCATTGTGCATGCGGCCGACGATAGCGCGGCGCAGCTGGCCGCCGGCAAACTCGCGCAGTTGATCACCCTGTCGGATGCGCCCACAGCAGAGCAAAGAGGGCTGATCACACGGCTCGACGCCGAATGATCCGGCTCAGGGTTGCCGGGTCAGATGCCGCTTGAGTAGTCGCACGGCATCGACCCGCCTTTCGTAATAGCCAAGGACCGTGCCGACCTGGCGATAACCCAGGTGCTGGTAGAACGCGATCGCGTTGGTGTTGTCGGCCCGGCATTCGAGCCGGATCGCGGTGCTGCCGGCCACTTGCGCCGATTGTTCCAGCCACAGCAGCAACTGCCGCCCCATACCCTGGTGGCGCAATACAGGTGACACGGCGAGCAATACCAGATGCGCTGCGTCGTCGTCCAGATACTGCATGATGCCGAAGCCCGAAAGCCGATCACCCTTGATCAGCACAGCCACGTTCGTTGACGGGTCGCCAATGGCCTGCAACACGCGCGCCGCCGTCCAGCTCCAGCCCAGGCCGTGTTCGATCCAGTCGCGCGACATGCGGGCGATCGATTGCGCCTCATCAGGGTTTGCCAGGCGGATCGGGGGCTGGGCAGGCATGGGTGGATTGTGGCGCTTTACGCAACGCGTCGGTGTTCGCGCCGGCTGCGTCCGTCGGTCGCTCTGCCCGCCAGCAACGATGTGATATCGCGATCATTCATGGCATAGTGCGAATCGATGAAATGCACCAGCTGCCAATTCGACCTGTCCGCAGACTTTGCGTTTTGTCCCCAATGCGGAAACAAGTTGGCCAAGATGGCGAGCGCGCCGGCAGTTGTGGCCGACGCCGACCGGCGATCGGCCACCGTGTTGTTCGCCGACCTGTCCGGGTTTACCGCGATTTCCGAACGGCTCGACCCCGAAGATGTGCGCGCCCTGCAGACGGACTTGCTCGCCGCGTTGCGCGGGGTGATTGAACGCTATGACGCTTTCGTCGAAAAATATGTTGGAGACGCTGTGATGGCGGTCTTCGGTGCACCCGTCGCGCACGAGGACGACCCGCAGCGCGCCTTGCATGCAGCGCTCGATATGCATGCGCGTGTGGCGCTGCTCAGCGAACGCTGGCGCGACCGGATCGGCCACCCGCTGGCACTGCACATCGGCATCAATTCCGGCCGGGTGGTGGCCGGAAACATCGGCTTGGCGGCGGACGCGGCGTACGCCGTGACCGGCGATACCGTGAACACGGCTGCCCGGCTGCAGGGCGCGGCGGCGGCCGGGCAGACGCTGGTGAGCCACGTCACCGTCCAGCTGACGCAGGGCGAGTTTGCGTTCGAGCCCGGGGGAACACTTGCGCTGAAGGGAAAAGCCGAGCCCTTGCCGGTGTATCTGCTGCGTGGAATTGATGATCGTGGGCACACCGTGGGGGGGCTTGCGCCACATGGGCTCAGCTCTCCTTTCGTGGGTCGGGATAACGAAGCACAAGGTTTGTTGACCGCAACGATGCGCGCGCTGGACGGTCATGCGCAGGTTGTGAGCCTCGTCGCGGAGGCCGGTCTGGGCAAGTCACGGTTGGTCGATGAATTGCTGGGGCAGCTGCGCGCAAGCGCCGGATTCGGGAGCGCGACTGTGCGCCGTGTCGCGTGCTCTGCGCACGGGCAACGACCCTACGGAACCATTGCCGGCCTGTTTCGTGAGGCCTACGGTATTACACCTGCAGACTCTCTGGAAGCAGCACGCGGCAAGGTGGAGGACACGATGCGCAGGCTCGGCGCCGAAGACGTGGAATTCGCCCTGGTGATCCCTGTCATCGGTTACATCCTTGGCCTGCAGTCGCAAGAACATTGGAGCGAGGTCGAGCCTGAGCGGCTCAAACACCAGATTTTCATGACGCTGCGTACGGTACTCGAGCGCAGACTCACGCAGGGGCCTTTGGTATGGGTCGTCGAGGACTTGCAGTGGGTCGACGCCGCGTCGATCGAAGGCTTGGTTACGCTGGTGGACTGGCTGTGGGAGCGCCCGTGGGTGCTGGTGTTGTCGGGCCGGCCGCCATTCGATCCAGCCGACCTTGATTTTGGCCGCGCCGTCCAAACCGTCGTGCGCCTTGCGCCACTTGCGGATCCGGTGATCGACAACCTGCTGGTCGGACTCTTCGGTGGGGTCGCGCAATATCCGATCGAGCGTCGCCTGCACGAGCGGATCGTGCGCCAGGCTGGCGGCAATCCCCTCTACCTCGAAGCGGTCGTACGCGGACTGATTTCCGACGGTGTGCTGCGACATGACGCGAATGGCTGGCACTGTGCACCGGTGACCGATACCGTGGTCGTGCCTTCGTCGATCGAAGGCCTGCTGTTGTCCCGGCTCGATCGCCTGCCCGTGCAGGCGCGACGCACGCTGCAGAGCGGCGCCATTCTTGGCTCCGAGTTCGAGTCCGCGCTGCTGTCTGCTGTTGACGCAGACACCGGCGATCCTGCTACTCTCAAGATGTTGTGCGAGGCCGGTTTGCTCAAGCCGATTCGCGGCGCCTGGGCTTTGGCGAGCCAGGCGCTGACACATCCGGCGCAGCGCTACGGGTTCACCAGCACCTTGGCGCACGACGTGGCTTACCAGAACCTGCTACTGCGCCGGCGCGGCGAATTGCACCAGCGCGTCGGGGAATTCCTGGAAGACTTGCACGGAACCCGACCGGCACGGCTGGAAGACCTGGAGGCGCTTTGCCACCACTTCAGCCGGGGTCAGGACCAGGCACGTGGTGCACATTACCTCGGGGTCGCAGGTGACTGGGCACGTGGCATCTATGCCAACGAGGACGCCTTGCGTTATTACGATCGCGCGCTGTGTATTCTGGAGAGCGATGCCGAACACGATATCCAGACGATCAGCGCCATCCGCGAGCATATGGGGGACTTGCTGTACACGGTCGGTCGATGGGAGGGGGCGCGCCAGCAATTCAATGCCGTGCTCGCATGGGCAGGCGCCACGGCGGACACGGTGGGGGAGGCGCGCATGCAACGCAAGCTTGCCGGCCTGCACTGGGAAACGGGTGAGCGCGAGCGCAGTTTCGGTTGTCTGCGCGACGGTCTGCGGATACTCGAAGGCCTTGGCGCGGCAGTGAATAACGATATCGGCGCCGATATCGAGCTGGCGCACGTGTACCAGGAGATGGGGCGGCTCTCGTTTCGCATCGGCGACCATCAGGCCGCCTTCGATTGGGGCGAGCGCGCGCTGCAGCAGGCCGAACACGCGGCCGCGCGCGGTCAAGACGATGCGACAGCCCACCGGGCAGCGACGGCAGCCATTTCACATGCGCTCAACACCATTGGGGCTGCGCTGGCCCGTCTTGAGCGACCCGCCGAGGCCGTGCTGCACATCGAGCGCAGTGTCGCGGTGGCCTTGGAGGCGGGTCTGCTGCAGGCCGCGTGCCGAAGTTACGCCAATCTTGGCGTGCTGTATGCAACGCTCGACCCGGGCCGCGCCGTTCAGACCTGCCAGAGGGGCCTCGATACCGCCAAGAAGATCGGCGACCTCGGTTCCCAGTCCCGCCTGTACGCGAATCTCGCAGTGGCCTTTTGCGCACTGACGCAGCGGTGTGATGACGATGGTCTGCAGGCGGCACAATCCGCCATCGACCTCGACCGCCAACTCGGGCAACTCGATCACCTGGCGGTGCCTTTGATCGTGCTGGGGCAGATTCACCAGTGCCACGGCAATGCCGAGTCGGCGCTGCGTTATTACGAGGAGGCGCTCGCATTGGCCGAGGCGATGGACGAGCCCCAGCTGATGTTTCCCTGCTACGAAGGCATGGCGACGGTGTTTCTTGACCAGGGCGACGATGCCCGCGCCGAGTCCTATTTCACGCGCGCTGACGCCGTCTGTGCGAAGGCGGGGGTCGACCGCGATTCGCTCGTCGTGCTGCCTTTCCTGTGCTGACCTTGGTTGCGGCGGTCTCAGGAACACCTCCGCCCTGCGGGCTGCGGTGCGCGCTTGCTTGGGAGCGGCCCGGCGCGGCGCTCAGTGCACGAGGGTGTCCACCGCAGCAATCAGTTGCTCGGCAGTGGGAAAGGTGGAGATGCTGTTCGGGCCATCTGGCGCTTCGATCTGCAGCCAGCGGACAGCGCCAGCCGCATCGACCAGGAAGTGCCCGACAAGTTGCGTGGGGTGGGTCGCCAGGATCGCGTTGTCGGCCTCTTCCATCTGGAATCCGTCCTTGGCATTGAGTGCCGTATTGGCTTCCATTGGAAATGTGGGTGCCGCAAGCTCGCCCGTCGGATTGATGCGTGAAGTCATGAAGTCCGCCATGCTTGCACGGTAGGGCCATTTGGCCTCCTCGTTGCTGCCCTCTGGCAGGAAATCCAGGCGCGGAACACCAAACGCCCGATGCGTGAGGCAATCCGGATCGCTCAGCAACATGATCGGCGTCGGCCGGTGCCGGAAGTAAAGCTTGGCTCGCTCGACCGGGGTGTTGATCACGGCCACTGTCTCTATGCCGGCCGTGCGCAGGGCCGGTTGTGCGACGCCGAGCTGTACCACCTGGCGCCGGCAGAACGGACAGTGAAGTCCGCGGTAAAAGCCGATCAGAAACGGGCGGCCCGCCAAATCGGCGCGGGACACCATGCCGTCGCGGTTGGCTGCCGGCAGCGTGAATGCCGGTACCGTTTCTCCAATCTGCAGCGGAAGTCTCTGTTGTCCCATGGAAAATTCCTTCGTGGTGCGGTGCCGGTGAAAGGTCGGAGCATTCTCCCATCCAAATGGTGCGGCCTCACCTCCAGACCTGCCCCGCCACTCGCATCATGTTGCCGCCCAGCACCAGCGCCGCTTCATCGGCTGCCATGCCGGTGCGTTGCAGTTCGGCGGACAACTCGCGCCAGCTTTCGATCGGCGGGTAGCTCGAGCGGCTGATGGCACGGTCGTAACCGGCCGACTTCGGCCACCAGTAGGTGGCGTCGTAGTCGCCGGGCGGGGTGTCGTTCAGTTCGCTCTGGCTGAAGCTGATATCCAGGCCGATGCCGACATGTTCGACACCGACCAGATCGGCCACGTAGGCGACATGGCGCGCGACGTCGGCGGCGGTCGGGGTTTTGGTTCCGAGGAAGATCGACACGCCATTGATGCAGACGACGCCGCCGGTACCCGCACAGGCCTTGATCTGCTCGTCGGTGATGTTGCGACCATGTTCGACCAGCGCCAGCGGGTTGGCGTGGCTGAAGATCACCGGCGCGCTGGAGCTCGCCATGATGTCCAGGCTGCACTTGCGCCCGGTATGCGAGCAGTCCATCAGTACACCTGCGGCGTTGATCGCGGCGACCACCTGGTGGCCCAGTGGCGTCAGGCCTTGTTCGGTGTCGTGGCAACCCCCGGCGACGCTGTTGTTGCGGTTGTAGGCCAGGTGCATCTGGTGCACGCCCAGGCTCTTGTACAGCGCCACCATGTCGGGTTGTTCGAGCAGCGGCATGGCGCCTTCGAGGTCGAAACCGATGGCAATGCAGCCGGCGGCCTTGGCCGCTTCGATGTCCTGCAGGCGGGACACCATCCGGTATTTGTCGGGAGAAGCGGCGATGGTGGCGCGAAAGCCGGCGATGACCGCCATAACCTGTGGCAGCGGGTTCATGTCCATGCCGATGTTGATCGACACGTAATGCACTCCCGCGGCGCGCAGCCGGTCGATCGGTGCAAAGTCGGCCTGCGGGTGCAGAGGCAGGCAGGCATGGGCTTCCCAGTGGATCATGGTGGGTCTCTCGAACAGGATGGATGTGGGCAATGGGTTGGCACGATCATCACACAATGGCGCTGCGGCTGCATCCGCTACGTGCGCCGATGCTGCTGATTCAGGCGGTCGTGGCGTCGCGGCTGAAGCCGGACGATGCACGCATCAGATTGCGTGTGTATTCCTGCTGTACATGGTGCGCGGCGAGGTCGGCCGACGACAGCAACTCGACGGTCTGGCCGCGTTGCATCACCATCAGTTTCTCGCACATGTGGGTCACTACCGCCAGGTCGTGGCTGACCATGATGAAGGTCAGCCCTCGCTTGCCGCGCAGGTCTTCCAGCAGGTTGAGCACTTCGGCCTGCACCGACGCATCCAGTGCCGACGTTGGTTCGTCGAGCAGCATGATCTGCGGCTCGAGGATCAGTGCCCGCGCAATTGCGATGCGCTGGCGCTGGCCGCCGGAGAGCTGGTGCGGATAACGAAAGCGGAATCCGTGGCCGAGGCCGACCTCGTCCAACGCGCGTTCGATCCGGGCTTCCGCGTCCTGGATGCCGTGGATCGCCAGCGGCTCGGCCAGGATGCGGTCGACGGTCTGGCGCGGGTGCAGCGAGCCGTACGGGTCCTGGAACACCATTTGCACCAGCCGGCGAAACGGTTTGCTGCCGGGTGCCGGCAATGACTTTCCGCCACCACCGATCAGCTGGACCTTGCCGGACTCCATCGGCGCCAGGCCGCAAATCGCACGCAGTACCGTGGATTTGCCCGACCCGGATTCTCCGACGATACCAAAGCTCTCGCCGGGTGCCACCTGCAGCGAGGTCTTTTCGACAGCCACGAACCCGTCGTACACCACGCGCAGATCGACGGCAACCAGGCCCACATGGTCATCGTTGCCGGCGCTGGCAGCTTCGGTCGCCGACGGTTCGTTCTGCGAACTGGCGGCTGTGGCCATGCTTGCAGTCACAGCGCCCACTCCAGTTGCCGGTCCAGCGTCGGCAGCGGATGGCGGCGGTCGGCGAGTTGGGGCAGGCAGTTCAGCAAGCCTCGGGTATAGGGATGCTTGGCATCGGCCAGGCCACCGGAGGAAATCTCCTCGACCACCTTGCCGGCATACATCACCAGGATGCGGTCGCAGAAGGTCGACACCAGGCGCAGATCGTGCGAGATAAAGATCAGGCCCATGCCGCGCTCGGTCACCAGCTTGTCCAGGATGGCCAGCACCTGCAACTGGACCGTCACGTCCAGCGCTGAGGTCGGTTCGTCGGCAATCAGCAGCTCCGGATTGGCGATCAGCATCATCGCGATCATTGCGCGTTGCCCCATGCCGCCCGATACCTCGTGCGGATACAACTTGTAGACGCGCTCGGGCTGGTCGATCTGCACCGCCGCCAGCGCATCCAGCGCCTTGCTGCGCGCGTCGCGGGTCGATACGCGGGTGTGTGCGCGCAGCGTTTCCACCACCTGGTCGCCGATGGTCATGACCGGATTGAGCGAGAACTTCGGGTCTTGCAGCACCATGGCGATGCGGCCGCCGCGCAGGTCGCGCCGCTCTCTGGCCGAGCAATGCAGCAGGTCGGTGCCGTGGAACTCCAAACGTTTGGCGCTGACGCGTCCTTCGGGCGCAGTCAGACCGAGGATGGCGCGCCCGGTCTGCGACTTGCCCGAGCCCGATTCGCCGACGATGCCCAGCCGCTCCCGGCCCAGCGAGAACGACACACCGCGCACCGCTTCGGTCCAGCCGCCGTCCCGGCCGGGGAACGCAACCCGCAGGTCGTCGACCACCAGCACCGGGCGTGGCAGCGGGACGGCGGACCTGAACGTCGGTTCGATGCGTCCCCGATCGGACACAGGCGGCGCCGTGGCGGCGGATATCGCGGCAGCGGGCGGGGTTGCATCCTCGTCTACCGACGTTGTTTTCGTGGCTGTGTCCGCCGGATCAGGATGCGGCGCATTGGTGGCTGAGTCGTCTGGCACTGCTGGCTCGGCGGCAACCGGTGGAGCCGCGCCAGGCGTGCCCTGCAGCAAACCCTCGGGGTCCGCAGCGTGGCCCTTCTTGGCCAGGGCCCTGTCGATGATGCTCATTTGAGGCCCCCACGTTCGCTCACTTCGTGTAGCTCTCTGCCCCCCAAGGGGGCGTTCGCTCGCTTGAAGCGGTTCGGCGCAGCGCTCATTTCACCCCCTTTGGATCGAGCGCATCGCGCAGGCCGTCACCCAGCAGATTGAATGCCAGGCTGACCAGGAAAATCGCGGCGCCAGGTGCGGCGGCTACCCACCACTGGTCGAGCACGTACAGGCGACCGTTGGCGATCAGGGCGCCCCACTCGGGCATCGGCGGTTGCGCACCCAGGCCCAGGAAACCCAGTCCGGCGGCGGTCAGGATGATGCCAGCCATGTCCAGCGTCACGCGCACAATGACCGACGAAACGCACAGCGGCATGATGTGCCGCAATACGATGCGCCACGGCGAGGCGCCGATCAGCCGCACCGCAGCGATGTAGTCGGCCTGGCGTATCGTCAGCGTCTCGGCACGCGCAATGCGTGCATACGGCGGCCAGGAGGTGATGGCGATGGCGATCACCGCGTTCTCGATGCCCGGGCCGAGCGCCGCGACGAACGCCAGCGCCAGGATCAGGCGCGGGAATGCCAGGAAGATGTCGGTGACGCGCATCAGCGCGGCGTCGATCCAGCCGCCGGCATAACCGGCCACCGTGCCGACGACCAGGCCGATCGGTGCGGCCAGCACCGCCACCAGCGCCACCACGTACAGCGTGATCCGTGATCCATAAATGATGCGCGACAGGATGTCGCGGCCCTGGTCGTCGGTGCCAAACCAGTGGGCGCCGGATGGCGGCAGCAACCGGGTGGTGCGCAGGTCGCCGATATACGGCGAATAAGGGGCCAGCTGGTCGGCAAAGATGGCCATAAGCACCAGCAGCAACACGATGACAAGGCCCAGCATCGCGAGCCGGTTGCGGGCAAACGTGCGCCAGGCACCATAGGCGCGTCCGAACGAGGCCTGGCGGCGCGATTGCGGCCGCTCGGACATCAGCCAGTCGTGCAGGCTTTCCTTGGATGCAGATGCGGCAGGGCTGTTCATCGGATGCGGGTACGCGGGTCGAGCATTTTGTAGAGCAGGTCCGACAGCAGATTCAGGCCGATGAAGACCGAGCCTACGACGATGGTGCCACCGAGCACCGCGTTCATGTCGGCGTTCTGCAGCGAGTTGGTGATGTACAGGCCCAGGCCGGGCCAGGCAAACACGGTTTCCGTGAGCACCGAACCCTCGAGCAGTCCGGCATAAGACAACGCGACCACGGTGACCAGAGGCACCATCGCATTGCGCAGCGCGTGGCGCCAGATGATGCGGGTCTCGGACAGGCCCTTGGCCCGCGCAGCAATCACGTATTCCTGTGCCAGTTCATTGAGCATGAACGAACGCGTCATGCGGCTGATGTAAGCCAGCGAAAAATATCCGAGCAACGAGGCCGGCAAGACCAGGTGCGACAACACGTTGCGAAACGCGTCCCACTGGCCCTGGCGCGCAGTGTCGAGCAGCAGAAAGCCGGACTCCAGCGTGACCGAATACTCATAGCTGACATCGATCCGCCCAGGCCCGGCGATCCAGCCCAGTTTGGCGTAGAACAGCACCAGACCCATCAGCCCGAGCCAGAAGATCGGTACCGAATAACCCACCAGACCCATGACGCGCACGATCTGATCGACCAGACCACCCCGTCGCACCGCCGCCCACACACCCAGCGGCACACCGATGCCGGCGCCGATGATGATGCCCAGCGTGGCCAGCTCGATGGTCGCCGGGAAGGTGCGCTTGATGTCGGTCATCACCGGGTTGGACGTCAGCACCGAGGTGCCGAAATCACCCTTGGCGATTTTTTGCAGGTAGATGCCGAACTGGGTATACAGCGGCTTGTTCAGCCCCAACTCCTCGCGCACCCGCTGCACCACGTGTTCGGGTGCCCGGTCGCCGACGATGGCCAGTACCGGGTCGACCGGCATCACCCGGCCGATGAAAAACGTCACCGCGAGCAACCCCAGGTAGGTCAGGGCAATGACCCCCAGGAAGTTCACGCTGCTTTTGAGTGCGCTCTTCAAATAAGTGCCGCCCGACTTGGCGGGCGGCGACTGGCTCACAGCGTTCAAACCGGAACTGCGATTGCAGCCTTACTTGCTGACCTTGAACATGTAGGTCGTGTCGGAAGTCGGTCCCAGCGTGAGACCTTGCACATCGTTGCGCATAGCCGCAACTTCGGTCTGCTGGTACAGCATCACGAACGGGCTCGTGTTGCGGAACTCGGCCTGGATTTCCTCGTACATGGCCTTGCGTTTGCCGCCGTCGCGCTCGAGCACCGCCGCGTCGGTCTTTTTGGTCAGCTCCGGAATGTTCCAGGCATTGCGCCAGGCCAGCGGCTTGGATTTGGCGTCATCCGCGTTGTCGGGATTACGCGCAAACGTGTCAGCATTGGAATGCGGGTCCCAGTAGTCGGCACCCCACTGGCCGATATAGAGTTGATGCTGGCGTGCCCGGTACTTGGTCAGTGTCTGTTTGCCGTCACCGGGCAGGATCTCGATCTCGATGCCTGCGCGTTTGGCGGTTTGCTGGATCGCTTCGGTGATGCCCTGGACTGGTTGACTGGTGCGCATGTCAATCGTGATCTTGAAGCCGTTCGGATAACCCGCCTTGGCCAGCAGTGCCTTGGCTTTCTCGACGTCGAGCTTGTACGGGTTCACGGTGCTGGCGCCGAGCAGGCCGATTGGCAGGAAGTTCTGGTGCACGACACCGATGTCCTTGATCAGCGTCGCGCCGATGGCGTTGTAGTCGACCAGCCACTTGAACGCCTCGCGCACCTCGGGCTTGGCCAGGATCGCGTTTTTCTGGTTCAAGCTGATGTAATACACCGTTCCCTTGGGCGTCGACGTGGTCTTGACATCCTTGTTGCTGGCCATCGCGCTCAAGTCTTGCGGCGTGAGGTTGCGCGCGACGTCGGAGTCGCCCTTCTCCAGCATCAGGCGCTGGGTAGCCGACTCCTTGATGTGTCGGTAGATGACGCGCGCCAGCTTGGACTTTTCACCGTAATAGCTGTCGTTGCGCTCCAGCGCGATCACCTCGTTGGCACGCCATTCACGCAGCTTCATCGGGCCCGAGCCGGCATAGTTGGTCTTGAGCCAGCCATAACCCATGTCACCATTGACCTCCTTGGACACCAGCAGTTTCTTGTCGACGATGGCAGCAATGTTGGCGGTCAGGCAGTTGTAGACAAAGGTCGGCGCATAGGCCTTGTCGACTTCCATCGTCAGCGACAGCGGACCGGTCTGCTTGATCTTGTCCTTGACGTTGTCCTTGGTCAATCCGAACTGGGTCAGGATGAAGGCCGGCGTCTTGTCGAGCAACACCGCGCGCTGCAGCGAGTACACCACGTCCTCCGCGCTCAAGGGGTTGCCAGAAGCGAATTTCACGCCTGGGCGCAGTTCGAAGGTATAGGTTTTGCCATCGGATGAGACCGACCACTTGGTGGCGATGTCGGCCACCAGTTTGGACGGGTCGTTCACATCGATTCGCAGCAGCCGATCGTAGGTGTTGCCCATGATCTCGCCGGCCGAGATCTCGAACGACTCGCCCGGGTCCATCGTGATGATGTCGTCGATGGCCCAGGTCACGACCAGCGTGTCCTTCGGCGTGGCGGCCAGCACCGAGGTGGCGGGCAACGCGAACGCGGTGGCGATGGCCAGTACGGCGGCAGTACGGATAAACAGGGTTTTCAAGTGGCTCTCCTAAAAAGCGCGAATGCAGGGAAAAGTCAGGGTTGATGGTACCCCAGTAATGATGCAAAAAAGATAGCACCATTCTGGCGCGAGGCGCACCAACTCGGCGGTGGCGCACCAGGTCTGAGCGCAAATTCTGCGCCAATGCCGGCGCCGCGCCATCGGGGTTTACCAGCGGGTAAAGAGCTGCAATTTGCGCGGTTTTCCGTTGGCACTGTGCCGCGCGAGTCGCCCGCCGCCGTTTGCCGACCAGATGGCCGCGTCGATGTCCCGGCGTCGGTGTCAGCGTTGCCGTCGCCCCACGTACCAACGTGCCAGCCGCTCGGCCAATGGCGGTGCTACGGCCGCAACCGTGTCGTCTGCGCTCGGCGCGCCGGTGCCGTGGTCTGACAGGTCGATCTCGCCGCCACCCGGGCGGTACAGATTGGCAAACATGTCGAGCACCCGCGACCTGACCATGCCGCGCAGCGGAATATGCGCCAGCATGCCGTAGGTCGCCGCTTCTCCGCTGTCGGCCAGCGAAGGGTCGGCGCGGACCGCGGCCACCGACGCCTGCAGGTCGCGCAGGTAGTCGTCGATCACAGCCAGGTGGCGCGCCGTGATCATCGCGTGCAGGCCGTCGGGCTTTTGCACGCGGTTGATCTGCCAGCCGCGCGCCTGCATCTGGTCGCCGACCGCGAAGATGTTGACGGCCTTGTCGCGCGCGCCATAGGCCAGCAACGGCCCGGTCGGCTGGCCGAGCACGCACAGCTCGGGCATGCCCTTGATGCCTGCGACCAGCTGGTCGAATGCCTGGCTGGTACGGGTTGCAAGCTCCCGGTATCCCGACACGCCGAAGTACTGCAGCGCTGCCCAGGCCGCGGAGTACGCGCCGCCAGGACGGGTGCCGAGCAGCGCAGCCGACGCAAATACCCCGCCGGGCCAGTCGGCCTGCACGAACATCTGGTGTTTGAGGATGTCCAGGCTGCGGTAGGTGATGGTCGATGCGCCCTTGGCGGCAAAGCCGTATTTGTGCACGTCGGCCGAGATCGACGTGACGCCGGGGACGCGGTAGTCCCAGGGCGGCAAGGCGATACCGTTCATCTCCATGAACGGCAGGATGAAGCCGCCGACACAGGCGTCCACATGCAGTGGCACGCCGCGGCGCTGTGCGACAGCGCCCATGGCCGCAATCGGGTCGATGCTGCCATGCGGATATTCCGGCGCCGAGCCCAGCACCATCACGGTGTTGCGGTTGATCAGGCTGTCCAGCCGGCTGGCGTCGGCATGCAGCTGCGCGTCGAGCGGCAGCAACCGGATGCGCACATCGAAATACTCCGATGCCTTGAACCAGGCCACATGTGCGGTGGGTGCGATCACCATTTCGGGGTTGCGCACGCCGCGCGCGGCACGTGCCATGTCGCGGTAGGTCTTGACGGCCAGCAGGCAGCTCTCGGTGCCACCGGACGTGACGACGCCGCAGACCTCGGGCGTTGCATGCAGCAGCGCAGCGGTGATCGCGATGATGTCGTTCTCGAAGCGCTTGAGGCTCTTGAACGCGGTCGGATTCAAGCCATTGGCCGAGGCGAAGGCCTGGTAGGCCTGGCCCAGGAACGCGTCGAGATCGTCGTTCAGGTGGTAGACCAGGCTCCACAGGCGGCCGTCGCGGTAGGCCGGGTCGTTGGCGCCATAGTGGCGGAGTTGCGCCAGGATCTCCTGCGGGTCGCGCCCGTTCTCAGGCAGGCTGGTGCCGCGCATCGGTGACTCCTTCCTGCAAACGCCAGCTGAGCCAGAACGCCAGCACGGAGGCGACGGCGGCGGCGACCGCGATGCCCGACAAGGCCATCTCGAAGCTGCCGGTGCTGGAGACGATGGCACCCGGCACCATGGAGCCGACGACCCCGCCCACGATCAGACTGATGCCGTTGTAGGTGCCGGTGGCAGCGCCCACGTCGCGGTCGCCGGCCAACTGCTGGATCGTCGCGTGCTCCTGGGCCTGAAATGCGCTCTGGCAGAACACCGCCAGCGCAAACAGCGCCACCATCGGTACCAGCGCCTGGGCCGGGATCGCGAACACCAGCGCCAGCGCGGCGCAGCCAAAGCCGATGGCTGCGAGCAACACGCGGCGCTGCAGCCGGTCGCCCAGCCAGGCAAGCGCCAGCGTGCCGACCACGCCTGCGCCGAACACGATGCTGATCGGCCAACCCAGTGCGGCAAAGTCGATTCCCTTGGCACGCACGAAATAGGTCGGCAACCAGCCCAGGATGCCGAAACCGCAGAACGCATTGAGTACACCCAGGCCCACATACAACCAGTAGTCGGGATTGCGCCGGTAGGCACCCACGAGGGCGGCTGCCGTGCGCGGGGCGGGTTTGCTATGCCGCACGAACAGCAGCACCAGCGGCAAGGCGATCAAAAGACCGGACGCCCCCACGATGACGAAGGCATTGCGCCAGCCCCAGTGCGTGATGATGGGCACGGTGATCCAGGCGCCGCCCGCCGTCGCAACGATGATGCCGACGTTCCAGATCGCATTGGCCCGCGCACGCACCTGCTGCGGAAACAGCCGCGCCGTGATGACGCCCATCATCGGCACGTGCACCGACTCGGCCAGTCCCAGCAGCAACCGCAACGCCACCAGCATGGCCAGCGAACCGCCGAGCGGCCCCATGGCCATGCTGACGAGCGAGAACCCGATGATGACCAGCACCAGACTGCGTTTGGCGCCGAAGCGCTCGGCCGGGCCGGCCAGCAGCAGTTGTGCCAGCCCGTAGGTCAGGAAAAACGCAGCCAGCAGGTACTGGCCATAGGCGCCGAGTTGCCGGTCGTCCCAATGCAGGTCCTGTGCCATGCGCGGCAGCGCGAACGCAATCACATTGCGGTCAAGGTAATGCACGATGAACGTCAGCGCAAAAATCAGCGGGACGTGCCAGGGGAGTCGGGGGGTCGGGTCGCGCATGGGATTGCCGGTAGGTCGGCGCATATTACGTCAGCGCGATCCGTATCCAGGGTCACTTCGGCGCGCGGTCGCCGGTGCGACGCCATGATATGACATGAAACGTGCGGCCTGACGCAAAATCCGCCCCATGCTCACCATTGAATCTCCGTTGCAGTCGCAGCTTGTGTGCTGGCAGGTCCGGCTCGGCGACCGGGTGCGCGCCGGCGACGTGCTGTTGATCCTGGAGGCGATGAAGATGGAGCATGAATTGCGTGCGCCGGTCGATGGCCGGGTGAACGCCGTGTTGTGCGAAGCCGGCGAGACGGTGGCGCAGGGTCAGGTGCTGCTGCAACTCGAGCCGCTGCCCGAGACGCTGGAGGCTGCGCCTGTGGATGCCGCTGCGCCCGCCGGCGTGGCCGAAGCGGTTCGCCCTGATCTGCAGCGGATCCTGGAGCGCCATGCGCTGACGCTGGACGCGAGCCGGCCGGCGGCGATGGACAAGCGCCACGCGCTCGGACTGCGCAGCGCGCGAGAGAACATCGAGGACCTCTGCGATGCCGGCAGCTTCCGTGAATATGGCGCACTGGCCGTGGCGGCGCAGGCCACGCGGCGCGCTGCCGACGACCTGATGCGCAATACGCCGGCCGACGGCATGGTCACCGGCATGGCGCAGGTCAATGGCGGCTTGTTCGGTGCCGGGCGCGCCGGCGCCGTGGTGCTGGCCTACGACGCCACCGTGCTGGCCGGAACCCAGGGCATGCGCAACCATCAGAAGACCGACCGCATGCTCGGCATCGCGTTGCAGAACCGCTTGCCGGTGGTGTTGTTCGCGGAAGGTGGTGGCGGCCGCCCGGGCGATGTCGACATGCCGATCGTGGCCGGGCTGCATGTGGCGACCTTCGCCCGTTTCGCGCGCCTCAATGGCCGGGTGCCGGTGGTCGGTATCGTGGCCGGACGCTGTTTTGCCGGCAATGCCGCGTTGCTGGGTTGCTGCGACGTGGTGATTGCGACACGGGGCAGCAACATCGGCATGGGCGGGCCGGCCATGGTCGAAGGCGGTGGTCTGGGCGTGTTCCGCCCCGAGCAGATCGGGCCGTCCGATGTGCAGCACGGCAACGGGGTGATCGACGTGCTGGTCGACGACGAGGCCATGGCGGTGGCCCGGGCGCGCCAGTATCTGGCCTTCTTTCAGGGGGCGCTGATGCAATGGACGGCGCCGGACGCGTTGGCGCTGCGCGAAGTGGTGCCGCAGAACCGGCTGCGTGTCTACGACAGTCTCGCGGCCTTGGCCGCCCTGGCGGATGACGACAGCCTGCTGGCGCTGCGCACCGGGTTCGGTGTCGGCATCCACACTGCGCTGGGACGTATCGAAGGCCGGCCGGCCGGCTTCCTGGTCAGCAACCCGCAACATCTGGGGGGCGCGATCGATGCCGATGCCGCCGACAAGGCGGCGCGTTTCATGCAGTTGTGCAACGCCCATGGCCTGCCCATCATCAGCCTGGTCGATACACCGGGTTTCATGGTCGGCCCGCAGGTCGAGGAACAGGCGCAGGTACGGCATGTGAGTCGTATGTTCATCGCTGCAGCACATCTTCGTGTGCCGCTGCTCAGCGTGGTTCTGCGCAAGGCCTACGGCCTGGGCGCAATGGCCATGACCGGTGGCGGCTTTCATGTGCCGATGGGGATTGCAGCCTGGCCCAGTGCCGAATTCGGCGCCATGGGCCTGGAGGGCGCCGTGCGACTGGGTTACCGCAAGGAACTCGAAGCCGCGCCCGAAGGTGCAGCGCGCGACGCGTTGTTCCAGCGGCTGGTCGATCAACAATACGACAAGGGCAGCGCGGCCAACATGGCGGCCACACTGGAGATCGACGCGGTGATCGACCCGGCGCAGACGCGCCAATGGATCGTGCAGGCACTACAGGCCGGCGCCTTGCGGCCGTTGCAGGCCACGACGCCGATGATCGACAGCTGGTAAGGCTGTTGCCAGTCTGCCAAAATGGTTCTTTACACCAAGGAGATAACCATGCCCGGACTGTTGCCCCATGTTGACCCCAAAGGCTTGCTCGAATTCTCGGTTGTCTATACTGACCGCGCGCTGAACCACATGTCCGGCAGCTTCCAGGGTGTCATGCGCGATATCTCCGGCGTGCTCAAGGAGGTCTACAACGCGCATGCGGCGGTGATCGTTCCCGGCAGCGGCACCTTCGGCATGGAGGCGGTCGCGCGCCAGTTCGCCACCGGCCAGAAGGTGCTGGTGATCCGCAACGGCTGGTTCAGCTACCGCTGGACCCAGATCTTCGACATGGGTTCGATTCCGTCCGAGGCTATCGTGCTCAAGGCGCGCCGCGTCGGGGCCGGCAAACAGGCGCCGTTTGCGCCGGTGCCGGTTGACGATGTCGTGGCCAGCATCCGCCAGCACAAGCCAGCGGTGGTGTTTGCGCCGCACGTGGAAACCTCCTCCGGCATGATGTTGCCGAACGACTACCTGCGTGCCGTCGCCGACGCGGTGCACGAAGTCGGGGGTCTGTTCGTGCTGGACTGCATTGCGTCCGGCACGATCTGGATCGACATGGTGGCCTGCGGCATCGACGTGCTGGTCAGTGCGCCGCAAAAAGGCTGGAGCAGTTCGCCTTGTTGCGCCATGGTGATGCTGAGCAAACTGGCGCGCGAGCGGATCGATTCCACCACCAGCACCAGCTTTGCCTGCGACCTGCGCAAGTGGCTGCAGATCATGGAGGCCTACGAGGGGGGCGGCCATGCCTATCACGCCACCCTGCCCACCGACGCGCTGGCCCAATTGCGTGACGTGATGCACGAGACCCGTGCCTACGGCTTTGCCAAGGTTCACGCCGAACAGCAGGCGCTGGGCGATGCGGTGCGTGCGTTGCTGGAGCGGCACGGTTTCCCCAGCGTGGCTGCCAAGGGTTTCCAGGCGCCCGGTGTGGTCGTCAGCTACACCGAGGATCCAGGCATCCAGTCGAGCAAGAAGTTCCTGGGACTGGGTTTGCAGACGGCCGCCGGCGTGCCCCTGCAATGCGACGAAGGCCCCGATTTCCAGAGTTTTCGCATTGGCTTGTTCGGTCTGGAAAAGTTGCACGATATCGACCGCACGGTTGCGCATCTGCAGGCGGCGCTGACGAAACTGGCGCCGTTGGCCGCGGCCGACGCACCGCAGGCGGCGCTGCAATCCTGAAACCGCCGCCTGCATCGATGCCGGGTGGATCGCCACCCGGTTCTGTTGGAGCCTATTTGCCGCAAGCACTCACACTCGAGTCGCTTCCCTTGTTTCCACTGGGTACCGTGTTGTACCCGGGCGGGGTGTTGCCACTGCGCATCTTCGAGGTTCGTTATCTGGACATGATCGGCAAGTGTCACAAGGTCGGCGCGCCGTTCGGCGTGGTGGCGCTGACACGCGGCTCCGAGGTGCAACGTGCGCCGAACTCCGAGCCCACCGCAGAGGCCTTCCCCGACGAGACCTTTCATGACATCGGTACGCTGGCGACCATTACCGCGCTGTCGCGCCCGCAAGCCGGCCTGATGGAAATCCGATGCGTCGGTTTGCAGCGTTTCACACTGCGCCGGCGCGAAAAGTTGCGCCACGGCTTGTGGGTCGGCGACGTGGAGCAACTGCCTGACGACCTGCCCACGCCGGTTCCGCCAGATCTGTTGCCGATCGCCCAGAGTCTGGGCCGGCTGGTCGAGCGGCTGCAGCAACAAGGCATGTCGGAGGCACAGTTGCCGATGGACCTGCCGCTGCGCCTGGACGACTGTGGCTGGGTTGCCAACCGCTGGTGTGAATTGCTCGGCCTCGCGCCGGAGTTGCAGCAGCGCATGATGGTGCTGGACAACCCGTTGGTGCGACTGGAACTGGTCGGCGACATCCTGCAACGCCACGGCATCGAACTCTGAGCAACCGAACCCCGCGCGGCGCTGTTTCTTGTGCGTGGGGTGCGGGTCTTGCGGTCCGGCGCGGGTGGCTGGCGCCGGGCGCCGATAATCGCCGTTTGTAGCCGCGACGGCTTCAACGGCCGGCGGGTTTGCCTGCTGAGGTGGCCGCGCGCTGCCTGGCTGAACCTCTTTTTTCGATTCTCTGCCTCGTGAATCCGACTGCTGCCGCCTTGCTGGAACTCCGGGACGTGACGTGCGTGCGGGGTGGTCGCGCCTTGTTCAGCCGCTTGCAGTGCCGGCTTTCGGCCGGGCAGTTGTTGCGGGTGCGCGGTGTCAATGGCGCCGGCAAGACCAGTCTGCTGCGCATGGTGTGCGGCCTGTTGCCGCCGGCTGAGGGCCAGGTGCTGTGGCGCGGCGAGCGGATCGGCGATCTGGGCGGTCAATTCGGCCGCGAACTGGTGTATCTGGGCCATGCGGCGGCACTCAAGGACGACCTGACCGGCCCGGAAAATCTGCAGACCGCGTGCTTGCTCGGCGGCCTGGTGGTGACACCGGCGCAGGCGCGCGCCGCGTTGGCGCAGGCCGGATTGCCAGGGCGCTGGCGGGTTCCTGCGCGCCAGTTGTCGCAGGGGCAGCGCCGGCGGGTTGCACTGGCGCGCCTGTTGTTGTGCCGCGATGTGCCATTGTGGGTGCTGGACGAGCCGTTCAATGCGCTGGACAGCGATGCGACCGACTGGTTGTGTGGCGTGGTCTCCGCGCATCTGGATGCCGGCGGGCTGGTCGTGCTGACCAGCCACCAGGATGTGGCGCTGGACGCGCCGGCCGAACGGCTGGTGCCCTTGCTGCTGGAAAAAGCGCCGTGAGCCGCCGGACCGCTCGCACTCCGGATCCTGATTCGCGCGCAGCAACGCGCAGTTCCGTCGTCGGCATTCCCGTCGCAACCGAGGGCGTGTCGGCGACGGCCGCGCTGATGCGCGCCAGCATTTTCGGCGCGATGCGTGCGCTGGTGCTGCGCGACCTGCGTCTGGCACTGCGCCGGCGCGCCGATCCGCTCAGTGTGCTGGTGTTCTTTGTGCTGGTCGCCAGTCTGTTTCCTCTGGGCGTCGGCCCCGAGCCCGCGTTGCTGCGCAGCATGGGCCCTGGCGTGGTCTTCGTGGCGGCGCTGCTGGCGGCGATGTTGTCGCTCGGCCGTCTGTTTGCCGACGACTACCAGGATGGCACACTGGAGCAATTGCTGTTGTCGGCCTGCCCGCTGCCCTTGCTGGCGCTGGCCAAGATCCTGGCACACTGGATCGGCTCTGGACTGTTGCTGGCCCTGATCTCGCCCTTGCTGGCCCTGCAGTTTGACCTGGGCTGGCCGGCCACCGGGGTATTGCTGCTGGCGCTGTTGACCGTCACGCCGCTGCTGAGCTTGATCGGAGCGGTGGGGGCCGCGCTGACGGTCGGTGTGCGTGGCGCGGCGGTGCTGATGCCGCTGCTGGTGCTGCCTCTGTGTGTTCCGGTGCTTATTTTTGGAACGGCTGCCGTGGATGCGAGTCGTACCGGCATGTCGGTCGAAGGTCACTTCTCGTTGTTGCTTGCGTTTCTGGTGCTGGCCCTGATCGGCGCACCCTGGGCGACCGCCACCGCATTGCGGATCGCGTTGGAATGAGGCCGTTGCCGCGATGGATTACCCCGATCGGGACAGCAGGCTTGGCGACTAGGGTAAATTCAGAGGCTCGCTATATTTGTCATGGCCGATAAACGGATCAACTGGTTCAAGTACGCTGCGCCGCAGAGTTTCTATCCGCTGGCGGGGCGGATGCTGCCGTGGTTTTCGCTCGCGGCCGTGCTGCTGTGCGCGATCGGTCTGTATCTGGGCCTGTGGGTTGCGCCGACCGATGCCCAGCAGGGCGACGCGTATCGCATCATCTTCATCCATGTGCCTTCCGCCTGGATGTCCATGGTGGTCTACCTGGCGATGGCATTCTGGGCCGCGATCGGCCTGGTCTTCAACTCCCGGCTGTCGTCGATGCTGGCGACGGCGCTGGCGCCCACCGGCGCCTGGATGACGTTCATAGCGCTGTGGACTGGCGCCTTGTGGGGCAAACCGACTTGGGGCACCTGGTGGGTCTGGGACGCCCGACTCACGTCGGAGCTGGTTCTGCTGTTTCTTTACATCGGTTACATGTCCTTGCATGCAGCAATCGAAGACACGCGCCGCGCCGACCGTTCGGCCGCGCTGCTGGCGATCGTCGGCGTGGTCAACGTGCCGATCATCTACTTCTCGGTCAAATGGTGGAATACCCTGCACCAGGGCGCGTCGGTCAGCCTCACCAATGCACCGAGCATGGCGCCGCCGATGCTGATCGGCATGCTGGTGATGAGCCTGGCCTTCTGGGCCTATTGCATTGCCGTGGTGCTGGCGCGGGTGCGTACCGTCATTCTCGAACGCGAGCGGCATACCCAATGGGTGCGCAAGGTGGTGGCGGCATGAGTGATTCCATGCTGGCCCCACCGGCCGCGTGCCGAACCGAAGGTCGCCGATGAGCGGGTCGAGCTGGTCGGATTTTGTCGCCATGGGCGGCTACGGTCTCTATGTCTGGGGCTCGTTCGCAATGTGTGGCGCGGTGCTGGCGCTTGAACTCGGCCTGCTGGTTTTGCGCCGGCGCAGCTTGCGTGGCGATATCGAAGAGGGCGTCGACAATCCCGACGCAGGAGCACAGGCATGAAACCCCGTACCAAACGCGCGCTGGCCGTGGTGCTGGCACTGGCGGCACTGGCAATTGCCAGTGCGCTGGTGCTGCGCGCCTTTCAAAGCAATCTGGTGTTTTTCTTCAGTCCCAGCCAGGTCGTGGCCAAGGAAGCGCCGCATGAACGCAGTTTTCGCATTGGCGGCCTGGTCGAACAGGGCAGCATTGTCCGTGACGCACAGAGCCTGACGGTGCGTTTTGCGGTCACTGACCTGGCGCACACCATTCCGGTCACCTACACCGGATTGCTGCCCGACCTGTTCAAGGAAGGCAAGGGTGTGGTGGCCGAGGGCAAACTGGGTTCCGACGGCCTGTTCCACGCCAACCAGGTGCTGGCCAAACATGACGAAAACTACATGCCGCCGGAGGCGGCACAAGCCTTGAAGAATGCAGCCGCGCACAAGGAGCAGTCGACCGCCACCTTGTCGATGTCACCCTCCACCTCAGCCGGAGCCAAACCGTGATTTACGAATTGGGCCATCTGGCCCTGATCCTGGCCTTGACCATGGCACTGTCGCAGAGCGTGTTGCCGCTGATCGGGGCGCAGACCGGCAATGCCGCCTGGATGGCACTGGCGCGACCCTCGGCGCGTGGTCAGTTCCTGTTCCTGGTAATCGCCTATGGCTGCCTGACCCACGCCTTCATCACCAACGACTTCTCGATTGCGCTGGCCGCGAACCATTCCAACTCGACGCTGCCGCTGATCTATCGCATCACGGCGGTGTGGGGCAACCATGAAGGCTCGATCCTGTTGTGGTCGCTGATCCTGTCGGGCTGGACGCTGGCGGTGTCGATCTTCTCGCGCCAGCTGGACGACCGCATGGTTGCGCGGGTGCTGGGCGTGATGGGCCTGATCAGTTGTGGCTTCATGTTGTTCACGCTGCTCACGTCCAACCCGTTCGAGCGTATGTTTCCGCCGCCGGCCGACGGCAATGACCTCAACCCCTTGCTGCAGGACCCGGGCATGGTGATCCACCCGCCGATGCTGTACATGGGTTACGTGGGATTCGTGGTCGCCTTTGCGTTTGCCGTGTCGGCCCTGTTGTCTGGCCGACTCGATGCCGCCTGGGCGCGCTGGTCGCGCCCCTGGACCACGGTCGCGTGGTGCTTTCTGACCTGCGGCATTGCGCTGGGCAGCTTCTGGGCCTATTACGAACTCGGCTGGGGTGGCTGGTGGTTCTGGGATCCGGTCGAAAACGCGTCCTTCATGCCCTGGCTGGTCGGCACTGCGCTGATCCATTCGCTGGCCGTCACCGAGAAACGTGGCGGCTTCAAGATGTGGACCGCCCTGCTGGCCATACTGGCGTTCTCGCTGTCGCTGCTGGGAACCTTCATCGTGCGCTCCGGCGTGCTCAGTTCGGTCCATGCATTTGCCAGCGATCCGGCACGCGGCGTCTTCATCCTGGCGTTCCTGGCGCTGGTCATTGGCGGTTCGCTGACGCTGTTCGCCTGGCGCGCGCCGCGGGTGGGCCTGGGCGGCGGCTTCGAGCCGGTCTCGCGCGAATCGATGCTGCTGGCCAACAACGTGCTGCTGCTGGTAGCGGCGTCGGCGGTGCTGCTGGGCACCTTGTACCCGCTGGTCATCGATGCCTTGGGCATGGGCAAGTTGTCGGTCGGGCCGCCGTATTTCGACACCGTCTTCGTGCCGCTGATGACGCCGGCGCTGTTCCTGATGGGTATCGGCCCGATCGCGCGCTGGCGCCAGGCCAGCCTGCCAGACCTGGCCTGGCGCCTGCGCTGGGCATTCGGTGTCAGCGTGGCGAGTGCTGTGGTGGCGTTTTTCGCGCTGGGCAAATGGACGCCGATGATCGGCCTGGGGCTGGCGCTGGCAGCGTGGATTGCCAGTACCACGGTTCTCAATCTTGTCACCCGACTGCAGGAAAACGGCTCGCCGCAATGGTCGCGCCGCTTCCTGGCCCAGCCCGGTAGCTACTACGGCATGCTGCTGGCGCACTTCGGCGTTGCGGTGTTCGTCGTCGGCGTCACCGTGGTCAGCGGCTTTGCGACCGAGAACGACGTGCGCATGGAGCCCGGCGACACGGCCAGCGTCGCGGGTTACCAAGTGCGGCTGGACAAGATCGAGGATGTGAAGGGGCCGAATTACCAGGCTTCGCGCGCCACGCTGACGATCAGCCGTGATGGCCAGGTGGTGTCCACTGTCACGCCGGATCGGCGCGTCTACAACGTCAGCCGCTCGCCGATGACCGAGGTGGCGATCGACCGCAGTCTGCTGCGCGATGTCTATATTGCGCTCGGAGATCCGGTCAGCGCCACGGCCTGGAGCGTGCGCCTGCACCACAAGCCCTTTGTGAACTGGATCTGGCTCGGCTGCGTGCTGATGGCGCTGGGCGGTTTGATGGCGGTAATGGACCGGCGTTATCGCAAGGTGCGGGTGCAGCGCCGCGTTCCAGTGCGGGCCGGCGCGGATGCGGGCGCGGGTGGCCGCCCGGCCTCGGTGCCGAAACCCTCGGCCGCCGCCGTAGCGGTGCGATCCGACGCTGCGTCATCGTCGCCATGAAGAAGTTCCTGATTCCCCTGGCCATCTTCCTGGTGTTGGTCGGTTTCCTGGCCGTCGGCCTGGGTCTGGATCCGCGCAAGGTTCCGTCTCCGCTGATCGACAAGCCGGCGCCGGCGTTCAGCCTGCCGTTGCTGGACGCGCCCGAGCAGACACTGTCGGCCAAGGATCTGCTCGGCAAGGTCTGGATCCTCAACGTCTGGGCGTCCTGGTGCGTGGCCTGCCGCATCGAGCATCCACTGCTGGTGGAGTTCTCGAAGATGGGCGTGGTGCCGATGTACGGCTTGAACTACAAGGACAAGCGCGACGACGCGATGGGCTGGCTCGGCAAGTTCGGCAACCCGTACACCCGTTCGCTGTCTGACACCGAAGGCCTGGTCGGCATCGATTTCGGTGTGTACGGCGTGCCCGAGACCTTCGTCATCGACAAGCAGGGCGTGATTCGATACAAGCAGATCGGCCCGGTCACTCCCGAGGTATTGCGTGACGACATCATCCCGCTGGTCAGGAAACTCGGTGGCTGACGCGCGGCCGCACGGTTGGCGTCGCCTGGCAGCGCCGCTCGTTGCCTGCGTGTTGGCGCTGGTGCTGGTCGGCGCCGGCGCCAAGCAGGCCGTACCGGAGTCGGATGACCCGGTGCTCGAGGCGCGCATGCTGGCCATCGCCGAAGAACTGCGTTGCCTGGTGTGCCAGAACGAAACCATTGCCGCGTCGCATGCCGACCTGGCGGTCGATTTGCGCAAGCAGATCCGGCTCAAGTTGACAGCAGGCCAGTCGAAACAGCAGATCGTCGATTTCATGGTCGCGCGGTATGGCGAATTCGTGTTGTACCGCCCGCCACTCAAGGCCAGCACGTTGCTGCTGTGGCTGGGACCCTTCGTGCTGCTGATCGTGGGCGCGGTGGTGATGGCGATCAATATCCGGCGGCGCCGACGCGGGGTACTCGCGCAGACGTGGAGTCCGGAGCAAGCGCAGCGCGCGCGGGCCTTGCTCGACGAAGGGGCGGGTCCGTCATGATGGTCTCGGCCTTTGCCTGTTGCGTCCGCCGTCCGTGGGGGATGGCTATTTCTTGGGGGCGCCCTGGCGTTTTCGCATGAGCTTGTTTCTGGTGGGAATGCTGGGGCTGATTGCCCTGGCTCTGGGGTTTGTTTTGCCGCCGTTACTGCGGCGCAAGCCGGGTGTTTCGACTGCCGCGACCGTGCTCGATGCACGCCGCGCCAATTTGCAGGTGCTGCGCGAGCAGCTGGCAAGTCTCGAGGCCGATCTTTCTGCAGGGACCATCGATGCCGATCAGTACCAGCTCAGCCGTACCGACATCGAGCGCCGCGCGCTCGACGAGGAGCAGGCAGCCGAACACGATGCGGGGGCGCTGGCGCCGCGCCGCGCCACCCGCTCGGCCGTGGTCGTGGGCCTGGCGATACCGCTGTTCGCGGTGCTGTTGTATGCGGCGCTGGGCCGGCCCCAGGCGGTTGAACTGGACGTAGCCGCAGCGCCGTCGGGCGAGGTCACGCTGCCGCAGGTCGAGGCGATGGTCGATCGATTGGCAAAGCGCCTGGAAAGCCAGACCACGGCGCAGCAAGGCGACCTGCAGGGCTGGACCATGCTGGCCAACTCCTACGCGGTGTTGCAGCGCTTCCCCGAGGCGAGCAAGGCCTTTGCCCGGGCGCGCGCGCTGGCGCCCGACAGCGCGCAATTGCTGGCCGACCATGCCGATGTGCTGGCGATGCTGCAGAACCAGAGCGTCGAAGGCGAGCCGGGACGGCTGGTGATGCGCGCCTTGCAGATCGATCCGCACAACCTCAAGGCGCTGACCATGGCCGGCAGTTGGGCCTTTGAGCGGCGCGACTATGTCGGCGCGGTCAACTACTGGAGCCAGGCCCAGCCGCTGGCGCCACCTGGCAGCGACTTCGCCGCCGGTCTGGCCAACAGCCTGCAGCAGGCGCGTGCCGCGGCGGCACAAAGCGGGCAACCGTTGGCGGCCGAGAGCCCTGCTACGGACAAGGCGCAGCACCAGGGCGCGACGCCAGCCGATGGTGGCAACAAGAAGCCGGCGGTGGCGGGCAATGCCAGTGCCGGGCAGGTCAGCGGCGAGGTGCAGGTGACACCGGTGCTGGCCAAACGCATTCGTCCCGGCGACACCTTGTTCGTGTTTGCACGTGCGACCGAAGGGCCGCGCATGCCGCTGGCGATCATCCGCAATACCGCTTCGGGACTGCCCTTCACTTTCACGCTGGATGACAGCAGTGCGATGGCGCCGCAACTGCGCATCTCCGGATTCAAGCAGGTCATCGTCGGCGCGCGAATTTCTGCCTCCGGCGAGGCCACGCCGCGCAGCGGTGACCTGATGGGGCAACTCGGACCGGTCGACGTGGGCGCGGGCAAACTCGTGCTGATGATCGACAGCGTCGTTCCCTGAGGCTGGCATCAAACCCGTCAATGAATCCGGCAGCATGAAGCGCTTGCCGCCCCTGACTGCCTTGCGCGCATTCGACGCGGCGGTGCGCACCAGCAGCTTCACCCGCGCTGGCGAAGCCTTGCATGTGACACAAGGCGCGATCAGCCGGCAGGTCAAGGTGCTGGAAGACTGGCTGGGCAAGCCGGTGTTCGTGCGCCACTACCAGGGCCTGACCCTGACGCCGGCCGGCAGCCTGCTGGCGCACAGCCTGGACGCCGCATTCGGCACCATCCAGGATGCGGTGGAGCAGATCGGTTACCTGGGTGCGCGCCAACGTATCTCGGTCAATGTGCCGGAGACTTTCGCCTCGCGCTGGCTGGCGCCGCGGCTGCGCGCCTTCCACAGCCGGCATCCGGACATTGACCTGACCATCACCACCAATGCGGTGGCGAACCAGCGCGAGGCGCAGCAATACGACTGCCTGGTGCTGTTCCTCGACCAGCCCTGGTCCAAGGGCGACTGCCGGCTGCTGCGTCAGGAACAATATGTGGCGGTCGCCAGCCCCGAGTTGTGGCAGGACGCTCTGGCACCGGCGCTGGACAAGCTGACGCTGCTGCATGTACTGGCCGGCAGTAAACGGCTGCCGCTGTGGGAGGGTTGGTTCGCGTCGCTGGGCATACGGCATGTCGATCCGCGCCCCGGCATCGCGTTCTCGACCATGGACCAGGCCATCAATGCCGCCGTGTCGGGCGCCGGAGTGGCGGTGGTCGACGCGCCGATGGTCGAACGCGAACTCGCCGAACAGCGCCTGCGCCGGCTGGACAACCATGAACTGACCGCCAGCCACGGTTACTGGTTCGTCGAGCCGCGCGATGCTGCGCTGCGCGAACCGGCCCACAGCGCCGTCGTCGCCCTGTTCCAGGCCTGGCTGCTCGAGCTCAGCCGCCCGCCGGCGCCAGCGCTCTGACCTATTGCCGTATCACCACGGCGTCGAGTTGCAGCGCGCGGATTTGCAGCGCAGCGGCGTCGGCTTGCGCGCGGCTGGCGAATGGCCCGACCCGTACCCGTGTCAGCGTGCCGGCGCTTCGCTGCAATTGCTGCGTCGTTGCCGGCAGTCCGGCCTGCGTGAGCCGGGTGAAAGTGCGCTGTGCGTTGTCGGACTGCGCGAACAGTCCGACGTTGATCAGGTAAGTCGCGTCGGATGCGTCGGGTGTGGCCGTGCGCGCCGGCTTGTCTTTGACGAGTGCTGCTGGCTCCGTCGCGGCTCCGGCAGAAGCGGCCGGGGCCGGTGTTGCCGCCACTGGAGTCTGGTGCGCCTTGCGGGACCGGGCAGTGATTGCCGCATGCCGAGCGGCTTCTTGTGAAAGTCGAAACGGGGTCGTCGGTTTTGCAATGTCGGAAGGCGCGCCAGCGTCACCGCTCTGATGGGCGGCCACGGACGATTCTGGCGCGGACGCTGCCGGCACATCGGACGCTGGCATGACAGGCGCGCTTGCGATCGCAGGTGCAGCTGCCGGTGCGGACGAAGCGCTCGGCAAAGGCGCCGTCGCGCCAACCACCGACCGGGGGTGATCGGCGCGAGACGTATCGGGCGATGCGCTGTTCGTGGGCAACCACCAGGCGACAGCCAGCATCATCGCCAGCAGTCCATTGGCGAGCGCCAGCCCCATCAGTCGCTGGCGCGAACTGGCCTGCCGGCTGAGCTGCAGGCAGGCATCGCGCAATGTCGGTGTGGCGGTCAGTGCCATTGCCAGCCGCTGGCGATGGTTGTTGAACAGCCATGTGTTGGCGAAGAATCCGGGCACCAGCAGGGCCAGAGTGGCCAGTGCCGCCCACAATCCCCAGCGAATCGATTCGGCCATGCCGGTGGTGAAATGCGTGAGCGCCATCAGCCCCAGTGCGGCCGCCGCCAGCGCACTCAGGTATGCCAGCGCCGGCCGCCACAGGCCGCGAAAAACCAGCCAGTTCAGCGTGCACAGGCTGGCGGCCCAGTTCCAGCTGGGGCTGGCGCGGTCGTAGGTCTCGAATCGCGCCAGAATGGGCAGGTAATAGTCGGCATTGACCGGGCCGAGCGCGGCGCGGTGCAGCTGGTCGATGTGGCTTTCCTGCGACTGGTCGAGCACCGTGACCTTGGCCAAGCCATGGCTGGTGGTGGCTATGGTTTCGGGCATGGCGCATTTTGGCATTCGCGCCAGCGCGGTTGTGTCTGCCAGCGCGGCTCGTGGTAGCGTGGCAGCGCCCGGTGCTGGTTACCGGGTCCATCTGAAAGGGAGAAACCCACATGTCCATCAATCTGAAACCGCGCCGCTTGGGGATTGCCGGGGCGCTGGCGGTGCTCGCCGCAACGGCTGCCGCCGCACTGCTGTTGCGTGGCAATGCGGCCCAGGCGCAAGCCGTTCTGGGGCCTATGTCGGCGCCGGCCTGCCAATGTTCGGTGGCGGTTTCCATTCCGGGTATGGGTAGCCGTATCACACATTGCATTTGCGGTGTGATGGCCTGTGCCATCACCGAGCCGGTTGATGCGACATCGCGGGCCAGCAGCATGATGCAGTGTGTGCGCCAGTGACCCGCCGCCGGTGCTGGGCCGGCGCTTATTTGCTGCAGGTCTGCGCTGCGCAGGCGCTCAGGATGCGTCGCCAGTCCAGACCGGCAATTCGTCCAGCGGCAAACCCAGCGCGTTCAGCACCGCCCAGGCCGCATAGGCGTCGTTGGCCGCATACAGCACCTGGCGTGGCTCCAGCGTCGGGTTCGCCCAGTTCGACGTGGTCACGCGCTTGGACTTGAGCAGGCGGCGGTTGAACAGCAGTGCGATCGCGGCCTTGACGCCGATCGAGCGCGGATAACCGCGCCCGCTGAATACGAAGTCCAGGTCCAGCAGCGGCTGGGCGTAGCTGCCCAGCCGGTGCATCAGCTGCTTCTGGTCGCTGCGCAGGTCGAAGCCCGCCTTCACGACGCCGCGTGCCGCCAGCACTTCGCGCACCAGCTCGGTGTTGTCGTCGTCATGCATCTGAAATACATAGGCATGGGTGCCGGTGGCGAACTGCACGACATCCGGCCCGCGCATCGGCTCGCCGGCCTTGAACGTCGGCTTCACCTCGGTGTCGAAACCCAGGAATGGACTGGCCAGCAAGGCCGCACGCGCCTGGCAACGCGCGGCATCGGAGTCAGGAAGTACGATCTGATCGAGGCGCAGGCCTTCGAATGGCACCAGCTGCAGCACCGCCTCCTTGGGCATCGTCTTGAGCCGGATCGGCTGCCTGGCGTTGTCGGGCGGTGATGCGGTGGGGTGGGACACCCGCGCAGTGTAGGCCAACGCCTTGCACAACCAGCCACGGGACGCAACGTGTCGAGACGCGCCGGCACGTTGCCTATGGTCACCCACATTGGCAGATTTCGTGCCCAAGGGCTATCATGTCGGGTTGCCCTTTGCACGGGCCGGCCCCATCGCGCCGCGACCGCGTTTGCCCCCTCACCTGATTCATGCCTGCTTCTTCCATCGACGAAATCGACCCCCTATCCGGCCCGAACCGCCATGACGCCCATGGACGCACCATCAGCATCCGCGGGGCGCGCACCCACAACCTGAAGAATGTCGATCTCGACATTCCGCGCAACCAGCTGGTGGTGATCACCGGCCTGAGCGGTTCTGGCAAGTCCAGTCTGGCGTTCGACACTCTGTACGCCGAAGGGCAGCGCCGCTACGTGGAGAGCCTGTCCACCTACGCGCGCCAGTTTTTGCAGTTGATGGACAAGCCCGACGTGGACATGATCGAGGGGCTGAGCCCGGCGATCTCGATCGAGCAGAAGGCAACCAGCCACAACCCGCGCTCCACCGTGGGCACGGTGACCGAGATCCACGACTACCTGCGCCTGCTGTACGCGCGCGCCGGCACGCCGTATTGCCCTGAGCATGATCTGCCGCTGCAGTCGCAGACGGTCAGCCAGATGGTCGATGCGGTGCTGGCCATGGCTGAAGGCACGCGGTTGATGCTGCTTGCGCCGGTGGTGCGCGAGCGCAAGGGGGAATTCGCAGAGCTGTTCGCCGAGCTGCAGGCCAAGGGCTACGTGCGATTTCGTATCGGCGGCCAGGCGTTCGAGGTGGAGAACCTGCCCAAGCTGAAGAAGACCGAAAAACACAATATCGATGTCGTCATCGACCGCATCAGGGTGCGCGGCGAGGACGACATGGCGGCGCGTGACCAGTTGCGCCAGCGCCTGGCAGAGAGTTTCGAGGCGGCACTGGCCCTGGCCGATGGACGCGCGCTGGTGGTCGACATGGATGCACCAGCGGCGCGCGACGGCCTTGCCGCGGCCAGTGGCGAGCAGTACTTCAACGCACGTTTCGCCTGCCCGGTGTGCAGTTATTCGATCGCCGAACTCGAGCCACGGCTGTTCTCGTTCAACTCGCCGATGGGCGCGTGCCCTTCGTGCGACGGCATCGGCACGATGGAGTTTTTCGATCCGGCGCGGGTTGTGGCCTTCCCGTCGCTGAGCCTGGCCAGCGGCGCGATCAAGGGCTGGGACCGGCGCAACGCCTATTATTTCGCCATGCTCGAGAGCCTGGCGCGGCACTACCGTTTCGACATTGACACCGCCTTCGAAGATCTGCCCGAAGCCACCCGCCAGGCCGTGTTGTACGGCTCCGGCGAGGAGGAGATCAAGTTCAGCTACGTGATGGAGTCTGGCGCGCAGCAGGGCAAGAAGCTCACGCGCAAGCATCCGTTCGAAGGGGTGATCCCGAACATGGCGCGGCGCTACCAAGAGACCGATTCGGTGCTGGTACGCGAAGACCTGGCCCGCTACCGCAGTCAGCAGCCTTGTCCGGAGTGCAACGGCACGCGGTTGCGGCGCGAGGCACGCCATGTCAAGGTGGGCGAAGGACTGCAGGCACGGGCCATCTACGAAGTCAGTCACGCGACGCTGCGCGAGAGCCTGCACTATTTCAGCAAGCTGCAGATGCACGGCGCCAAGGGCGAGATCGCGGCCAAGGTGGTGCGCGAGATCGGCCTGCGGCTGAAGTTCCTCAACGACGTCGGGCTGAATTACCTGAGCCTGGACCGCAGCGCCGAGACGCTCAGCGGCGGCGAGTCGCAGCGCATCCGGCTGGCTTCGCAGATTGGCTCGGGCCTGACCGGGGTGATGTATGTGCTGGACGAACCCAGCATCGGCTTGCACCAGCGCGACAACGACCGGCTGATCGATACGCTCAAACATCTGCGCGACATCGGCAACAGCGTGCTGGTGGTGGAGCACGACGAGGACATGATGCGCGCCGCCGACCACGTGATCGACATGGGCCCGGGCGCCGGCATCCATGGCGGGCGGGTGGTGGCGCAGGGCACCTTCGACGACATTCGTGCCAACCCTGAATCGCTGACCGGCCAGTACTTGGCCCATGTGCTGCGCATCGAGGTCCCGCGCAACCGTACGCCCTGGCTGCCCACCGTCGAGGCGACGCAGTCACGCCCGGCCAAGGGCCGACCCAGCGCCGCGGCCGTGGCCTGGGCCGAGCGCCAGGCAGAACATGTCGCCACGCAGGGCGATCTGCAGGCGATCCGTGTGGTCAAGGCCAGCGGCAACAACCTGCGCCATGTCGATGTGGCGTTTCCGGTCGGTTTGCTGACCTGCGTGACCGGTGTTTCCGGTTCGGGCAAATCAACGCTGGTCAACGATACCTTGTATGCGGCCGTGGCGCGCCAGCTGTACCGCTCGCATGTCGAGCCGGCGGCGCATGCGGAGATCCACGGCATCGAGCATTTCGACAAGGTCATCAACGTCGATCAGTCGCCGATCGGGCGCACGCCGCGCAGCAATCCAGCCACCTATACCGGCATGTTCACCGCGATTCGCGAACTGATGGCCGAAATGAACATGGCGCGCGAACGGGGTTACGGGCCGGGCCGCTTCAGCTTCAACGTGGCCGGCGGCCGCTGTGAAGCCTGCCAGGGCGACGGCGTGAAGAAGGTCGAGATGCACTTTTTGCCCGACGTCTATGTGCCGTGCGACGTCTGCCGCGGCCAGCGTTACAACCGCGAGACCCTGGAGGTGATGTACAAGGGCCGCAATATCGCCCAGGTGCTGGACCTGACCGTCGAGGCGGCGGCCAAATTCTTCGAGACCGTGCCGACGATTGCGCGCAAGCTGCAGACGCTGCTCGACGTGGGACTGTCCTACATCAAGCTGGGGCAGTCGGCCACGACGCTGTCGGGCGGTGAGGCGCAGCGCGTCAAGCTGGCGCTGGAGCTGTCCAAGCGCGACACCGGGCGCACGCTATACATCCTGGACGAACCCACGACCGGGCTGCATTTTGCCGACATCGCATTGCTGCTCAAGGTGTTGCAGCATCTGCGCGATGCCGGCAACACCATCGTCGTCATCGAGCACAACCTCGATGTGATCAAGACCGCCGACTGGATCATCGACATGGGCCCCGAGGGTGGCGCCGGTGGCGGAACTATCGTGGGTGAGGGCACGCCGGAGGACATCGCGGCGAATCCGGCCAGCCACACCGGGGTGTATTTGCAGCGGGTGTTGTAGCGGGCGCATGCGACGCGGCGCAATTAACGACCCGCTCAACCGTACGCACTATCGGTATATCTCGCGCCGGTTCCCAACCCGCAGCACCCGCACGACGATACGGGCATCCTGGATGTCGCAAATAATGCGCCAATCACCCACACGGTATTTCCAGTAGTTGCCCAGCGTGGCGCCGCGCAAGGCTTCGCCAATCGCGCGCGGGTCGTCGCTGTTGGCGATGCGCGTCCTCAGAAACTGGACGATTCGGGTCTGGACGGATTTGTCCAGCTTCTCCAGTTCTTTCAGCGCATCGAGGTCAAACTCAAGGCGCCAGGCCAAGGGTCTTCTCCACGTCTTCCAGCGGGATGGTCTTGCGGTCCTTGCGCGCGCGCGCTTCGGCCAGGTGGTAGTCCTCCAAATCGTCGATGTATTCGAGGATAGCCTCACGGGCAAGCGTCGTTTTGGTGCGCCCTGTCTCCCGAGCGAGGTGGGCGAGACGGGCTTCTATCGGCTCTGGCAGGCGGATGGCAAGCATGGCGGGCTCCTGTTTTGCTATACGTGTATAGCCATTGTATGGCTGCTGACGATCTGTGGCGCGTGCTGGCCGGCAGCACCCAGCCCCGATCGGGTGCCGGTGCCAGGGGTCGCGCGTCACGCCGCGAGCGGGCGTTGCGGGCGCACCGCAAAGAAGAACAGCAGCGAACCGCAGCCGGCGGTCAGCGCCAGCACGGTGAATCCGGCGCGGTAATTGCCGGTCAGGTCGGCCAGCATGCCGGCCACCATCGGGCCGGCGATCTGGCCCAAGGCGATGATCACCGAGGACAGGCCCAGGATCATGCCGATGGCACTGCGGCCGAAATAATCGGCCCGGATCGACTGCATCAAGGGGCCGCGCAGCCCCCAGGCGATGCCATGCAGCATGGCGAATGCCGCCACCTGCGCGGGGTGTGTGGCATAGGTCAGCAGCAGCAGGCCCAGCATGTGGCCCAACATGCACAGCGCCGCCAGCAGGCGCTTTTCGAACCGGTCGCCAATGGTGGCACTCAGCGTGACGCCGATCACCTGGCCAAAGGTCAGCACCATGATGAAAAACGCCGCCTCGGTCATCGAATAGCCCAGCCCCTCCTTCATGTGGGTGATCGCATGCACATTGACCGCAGTGACCACCAGCAGCGCAAAGCCGTGGCCCAGCGCAAGCAGCCAGAATGCGCGGGTATGCAGCGCCTGACGGGCCGTGAATTCGGTGCGCGCGGCTGAGCGGGCGGCCGCGACCGTATCTGTCGTCGGCTCCGCAGCGACAGGCAGGCCGTCGACGACTTGCCCGTGGTCCTGCGGGCGCCAGCGGATCACCCGGGCCAGCGGCAGGCCAAGCAGCATGATCAGCACGCCGGAGCCAAACGCCGTGGCGCGCCAGCCATAACTTGCCATGCACCAGGCCACCGCCGGCACCATGGCGCCGCCCAGCGCCAGCCCCATGCTCATCATCGACAAGGCGCGTGCACGGTAGCGCTCGAACCACTGGATCAACGCCACCGTCAGCGGAAAGTAACCGCCCAGGCTGACACCGACGGCCATCATGACGGCGCTGGCATAGAAGCCGCCCAGGGTCTCGACCTGGCTGAGCATCAGGAAGCCCGAGCCAAACACCAGCATGCCGACCTGCACCATGGCACGCGGGCCGAAGCGGTCGAGCAGCCAGCCCAGTGCCGGGCCGAGGATGGCGGATTCGACCGACTGCAACGCGGCCGCGCCGGACAATGCGGTCTTGCTCCAGCCGCGCTGCTCGGACAGGATGGCCACGTAGGCGCCGAACGACTGCAGCAGCAGTGCGGACTGCAGGAATTGCAGGATGGCGGCGGCGCTCGCTATGCGCCAGCCGTAGAACATCTTCACCTGCGCCAATGCTCCGTGTTCAGGCCCGGTGCTGGACGATCCGCCCGATCAGTGGATAGGCCGGATCGTTGTACCCCGGCGTCGACGGATGGCCCGAAGGGACCAGTGAATCGATCAGGGCCTCGTCCTCGGTGCTGAGCTTGAAGTCGACCGCCGGCAGGTAGTCCTGCCACTGCGCCAGCGTGCGCGGCCCGGCGATCACCGAGCTGAGGATGTCGTTGGCCAGCACCCAGGCGGTGGCAAACTGCGCCAGCGTCACACCGCGTTGCTGCGCATGGCCGGCCAGTGTCTGTGCGATCACCAGCGACTCCTGGCGCAGTTCGGTCTCGGCCATGCGTTTGTCGGCACGTCCTGCGCGGCTGCTCGGGTCCGGCGTGGCGCCAAGCTGGTACTTGCCGGTCAGCACACCGCGTGCGATCGGGCTATACGACGCCACGCCGATGCCGTAGTGGCGGCAGGCCGGCAGGATCTCGACTTCCGGCATGCGGTTGAGCAGGTTGTAGTAGGGCTGACAAACCACCGGCGCCGGAACCCCCAGTTGCCCGGCCACTCGCACGATCTCGGCAATGCGCCAGCCGCGGAAATTCGACACGCCCCAGTAGCGGATCTTGCCTGCGCGCACCAGGTCGCCCAGTGCCCGCAGCGCTTCTTCGAGGTCCATGCCGTCGATATCGCGGTGCATGTAGCAGATGTCGATGTGGTCGGTCTGCAGCCGATCCAGGCTGGCATCGACCTCGCGCAGGATCCAACTGCGCGAATATCCGCGCTCATTGATACCGGTGGACATCGGGTTACCGAGCTTGCTCGCCAGCACCCATTCATTGCGCTGGTCATGGATCAGTGCGCCGACCATCGACTCCGACGCGCCGGTGCCATACACGTCCGCGGTATCGATGAAGTTGACGCCGTTGGCATGGGCATGGGCGACGATGCGAGCGGCTTCGTCCTGCGCGGTCTGGTCGCCGAACATCATGGTGCCCAGGCACAAGGTGGATACTTTCAGATTGCTCTTGCCGAGGTTGCGGTATTGCATGGCGTGTGCTCTTTTCGGTTGCCGGGGGAGACCCCGAGTGTTACAGAAATGCCGATTGCGGGTCGGTCGCGCACTTGGATTTCGCGCTGTCATCCCCAGGTCCTAGAATGGCTCGGCACTTTCCAGCTACAGTTACCAATCAAACGCATGGTCCCACACCTCGTCACAGCGCTCACCGGCCCGATCAATGAACTGGAACAGCGCGTGCTGGATTCCATGCCGGCGATCGAGCGCTGGTTCCGGCTCGAATGGATGGAGCACACGCCGCCGTTCTATTGTTCGGTCGACATCCGCAATGCAGGCTTCAAACTCGCCCCGGTGGACACCAATCTGTATCCCAGCGGCTGGCAGAACCTGACCCCGGCCATGATGCCGCTGGCGGTGCAGGCGGCCATGGCAGCGATCGAGAAGATCTGTCCCGAGGCGCGCAATCTGCTGATCATTCCCGAGAACGCGACCAAGGACAGCTTCTACCTGGCAGGCGTGGCGCAGTTGCAGCGCGTCTTTCACATGGCCGGCATGAACGTGCGCGTGGGTTCGATCAACCCCGAGATCAAGAAGGTCACCACCATCGAGCTGCCGACTGGTGAGAAGGTGCGCCTGGAGCCGGTGATCCGGACCAAGCGTCGGCTCGGGGTGAAGGATTTCGACCCCTGCACCATTTTGCTCAACAACGACCTGAGCGCCGGTGTGCCCGGCATCCTGGAGGAGATCCACGAACAATACCTGTTGCCGCCACTGCATGCGGGCTGGTTCACGCGCCGCAAGAGCCGCCATTCGCAAAGCTACGAAGAGGTCTCCAAGCGTTTTGGCAAATTGCTTGGCGTCGACCCGTGGCTGATCAACCCGATGTTCAACAAGTGTGGCGAAGTCGACTTGTCGAATGACGCCGGCATGGAATGCCTGACGACCAATGTCGACGCCTTGCTGACCAAGATCCGGCGCAAGTACAAGGAATACGGCATCAACGAGAAGCCGTTCGTGGTCATCAAGGCCGACAACAGCAGTAGCGGTTTCGGTATCACCACGGTGCGCGACGTCAAGGATCTGGCGCGGCTGCGCGGCGAGTCCAGGCCCAAGCCGCTGGCGCCACTTGAAGTGATCGTGCAGGAGGGCGTGCTGACCAACGAGCGCATGAACGATGCGATGGCCGAGCCGGTGGTCTACATGGTCGACCGTTACGTGGTGGGTGGCTTTTATCGCGTGCATGCCGGCCGCGGCAGTGACGAGAACCTGAATGCGCCAGGATCCAGCTATGTGCCGTTGGCGTTCGCTGAGAGTACGCACTTGCCCCAGCCTGGCGCACGTGCCGGCGCCAGTGCGCCGAACCGGTTCTACATGTACGGCGTGATTGGCAGGCTTGCCATGCTGGCAGCCAGTTATGAACTCGAGGCAACGGATCCGGACGCAGAGATCTACGACTGACCCGGCGCAGTTGTTGCGCCGCAACATAACAGGTGAATTCTGACGCTTTAGAGTCGCTTGTTCGCGGACGCGCTGCATCCGCAGGCGCACAATGGCGGCCTTGATTTGATTCAAATCCGGCAGTTCCTGACCGCCGGGCCCTTTTTTTTGTCCACTTCCAAATCCTCCCTCGCCGCTCTGACGGTTGGCGCGGTCGGTGTCGTCTACGGCGACATCGGCACCAGCGTGCTGTATGCGATGAAGGAGGTATTCAACTCCGGACACGTCCCGTTCACGCCCGAGAACGTCTACGGCATCCTGTCGATCTTCTTCTGGACGCTGACCATCATCGTTTCGATCAAGTATGTGGTGCTGGTGCTGCGCGCCGACAACAACGGCGAAGGCGGCCTGGTGGCCATGCTGGCGCTGGCGTCGCAAGCGGTCAAGGGCAGTCCGCGGCTGCGCGCCGTGTTGCTGACAGTGGGTATTTTCGGCACAGCGCTGTTTTACGGCGATGGCGTGATCACGCCGGCGATCTCGGTGTTGTCGGCGGTCGAGGGCCTGGAGGTGGTGTCGCCGGCGTTCAAAACCTATGTGATTCCGCTGACGCTGGTGATCCTGTTCGTGCTGTTTGCAGTGCAAAAGCGCGGCACCGGCGGTATTGGCAAGTTCTTCGGGCCGATCACGCTGGTGTGGTTTGCCATCATCTCGATCCTGGGCGTGATGCATATCTGGCACGACCCGGCGATCCTGTTCGCGATCAGCCCGCATTACGCACTTGGCTTCATCATCGACAACCCGCTGGTTACCTTCATCATCCTGGGCGCCGTGGTGCTGTGCGTCACTGGCGCCGAGGCCTTGTATGCCGACCTGGGGCATTTCGGCAAGAAGCCGATACGACTGGCCTGGTTCTCGATTGTCATGCCGGCACTGACGTTGAACTACTTCGGCCAGGGGGCCTTGTTGCTGCGCTACCCCGAAACGGTGAAGAATCCATTCTTCCTGATGGCGCCTGACTGGGCGCTGATTCCGATGGTCGTGCTGGCCACAATGGCCACGGTGATCGCCTCGCAGGCCTTGATCACCGGGGCATTCAGCGTGACCAAGCAGGTGATTCAACTGGGATACCTGCCGCGCCTGGATGTGCAGCACACCAGCGTGCGCGACACCGGGCAGATCTACATGCCGCTGGTTAACTGGGGCCTGTTCGCGACCATCGTGCTGGCGGTGGTGCTGTTCCGTTCGTCGAGCAATCTGGCCTCGGCCTACGGCATCGCCGTAACGACCGACATGCTGATCACGACCATCCTGACCTTCTACGTGATCCGCTACAAATGGAACTACCCGCTGCTGTTGTGCGTGGCATCCACCAGCGTGTTCTTCGTGGTCGACTTCACATTCTTTGCGTCCAACCTGATGAAGCTGCTCGAAGGCGGCTGGTTTCCGCTACTCATCGGCGGCACGGTATTCACGCTGATGATCACGTGGAAAGAAGGCCGGCGCCTGCTCAACGAGGCGCTGCGCGCAGATGCCATCGACCTGACGGATTTTCTCACCGCGGTGTTCATCAGCCCGCCGACACGCGTGTCGGGAACCGCCGTATTTCTGACCGCTGATATCGGCACCGTGCCCAACGCGATGCTGCACAACCTCAAGCACAACAAGGTGTTGCATGAGAACAACCTGTTCGTGACGGTGCGCACGCACGAGGTGCCATGGATCGGGATGGACAAACGTATCGAGATCGAATCGCTGGGCCGCAACTGCTGGCAGGTGGTCGTTCACTACGGCTTCAAGAACGACCCAGACCTGCCCAGGGCCTTGCAGCAGATGCGCGGGCGCGGCTGCGAACTCGACCCGATGACGACCAGCTACTTCCTGTCGCGTGACACCGTGGTGCCGACCATCGGCAGTGGCATGGCTCAGTGGCGCGAGAAACTGTTCGCCCAGATGCATCGCAACGCTGGCGCTGCGGCCGACTTCCTGAACCTGCCGAGCAACGCGGTGGTGGAACTGGGCTCCAAGGTCGAGATCTGAAATTTTTCGCTGTCACTGAGGTGCCACTTATCAAAGGGCCTGCGACAGGGTAGAGTGCGGGGCATCGCCCAAGGCAGTGGAAAACGACGAGGCCAGACATGCACAAGCGCGATTTCCTGACCCGGTCAGCCGTGCTCGGCCTGCTACCCGTGGGATCCGCCCGGTCGGCCGCGACGGACGCGGCGGGCCCGGTACTGCTGACCGTCAGCGGTGATGTCGGCAAGGTCAACCGGGGGCCGCTGGATCCGGTGCTCGACCAGATGATGGCAAAACACGGCATCACGTTTCAGAAGGCGTTCTGCTTTGATGCGCCCGCCTTGCGCCGACTGCCATCCGTCACCATCGGTCCGACGCTCGAATACGATGCCAAGATCCACGCGCTTGCTGGTCCGACACTCGAGTCCGTGCTGCATGCGGCTGGCGTGGGCCCGGGCGCCGCGGTGCAACTCGGATTGCGGGCCGTCGACGGGTACAACGTCATCGTCAGCCAGCAGGATGCGCGCAGTTACCGCATGATCATCGCGACCCACATCGACGGTCAGCCGCTGGCGCTCGGAGGGCTGGGCCCGCAATGGGCGGTCTATGATGCCGACCGCCTGTCCGCCTTCAAGGACAAGCCGCTGAAGGAGCGCTTCGGTCTGTGCCCCTGGGGTCTGTACCACATCGGCGTGCGGGCGGCCTGAGCGCTGGGAACTCTGCGGCAAAATGCCGCATGCGATTTTTCCGCGATCTCAATGTGTCGGCGTTCACCGCCGGTTTTGTCGCCGTGCTGGTTGGCTTTACCAGTTCGGTGGCCATCGTGTTCCAGGCGGCACTGGCGTTCGGCGCGACGCCGGCCGAAGTCGCGTCGTGGATGTGGGCGCTGGGGCTGGGCATGGGTCTGTGCTCCGCCGTGCCTTCTTATCTCTGGCGCAAGCCCGTCATGGTGGCCTGGTCCACCCCCGGCGCGGCGGTACTGGCCACGGCCGGGGCTGCCGGCGGCTATACCATGCCCGATGCGATCGGTGCCTTCATGGTTTGCGCTGCACTGATCATCCTGTTTGGTGTCACCGGCTGGTTTGAGCGGGTGATGAACCGCATTCCGATGGCGATTGCCTCGGCGCTGCTGGCTGGCGTGCTGACCCGGTTCGGCCTGCAGGCCTTCGTGGCCGCCCAGACCGCGCTGGGCCTGGTGTTGCTGATGCTGGCAAGCTATCTGGTCGGGCGCCGCGTCGCACCCCGTTTTGCAGTGGTGCTGACCTTGGTGCTGTCCATCGTCTATGTCGTGGCTCGGGGAGAAATGGCACCTGCCGCCATCACGGCGGCTCTGGCCATGCCGGTGTTCGTGATGCCGCAGTTCAGCCTTGGCGCAGCCATGAGCCTGGCGATTCCACTGTTCGTCGTGACCATGGCCTCGCAAAATCTGCCTGGCGTCGCGGCCATCCAGGCGGCCGGCTACGGCGGGCCGCACGGCATACCGGTGTCCAGGGTGATCACGCTGACCGGCATCGTGACCTTGCTGCTGGCACCGTTCGGTGCCTTTGCGCTGAACCTCAGCGCGATCACGGCCGCGATCTGCATGGGACCCGAAGCGCACGAACAGCCGACCAAGCGCTATACCGCCGCAGTTTCTTGCGGCGCCCTGTACGTGCTGATCGGGCTCTTCGGTGCGGCGGTCACCGGGGTGCTGACGGCGTTTCCCAAGGAGCTGGTGGCGGCCATCGCCGGGCTGGCCCTGCTGGGCACGATCGGCAATTCGCTGGCGATGTCGTTGCAGGACGAGCGCCACCGCGAGGCCGCCTTGATCACCTTCCTGGTGACGCTCAGCGGCGTCACGCTGGCCGGCGTGGGCTCCGCATTCTGGGGCGTGGTGGCCGGCAGCCTGGCCATGCTGGCGCAACATTACCGGCGGCGAGTGACTTGAGTCTGGCGCTGCCCTCAATCCGGCGGGCCCAGGCCGCAGCCGGCAGACCTTTGCCAGGCTCGGCACAATAGCGGCATTCCGACCCTTGACTTCGGCTTGCCGCGAATTTGCCCGCAGCCGCAACGATCAACCGGGCTTCCCGGCCCCAGCCATCATGCATATACTTTTCGTTGCCGACCCGCTTGAAACCTTCAAGATCTACAAGGACACCAGCTTCGCCATGATGCGTGAGGTGCAGCGCCGCGGCCACACGCTGTCGGCCTGCGAGGTGACCGATATTTCCTGGACCAGCGGTGGTCGGGTGCGTGCTGGCGTGCGCGACATCGTACTCACCGGTGACCCACTGCACTGGTTCGATGCCGGCGCCACCGGCCTGGACCGCCGTCCCTGCGAGCTGGCAGACTTCGGCGCAATCGTCATGCGCAAGGACCCGCCGTTCGACTCCGAGTACTTCTACGCCACCCATTTGCTCGAGCAGGCCGAACGCGAAGGTGCCCGGGTGTTCAACAAGCCGCGCAGCCTGCGCGACCATCCGGAAAAGCTGGCGGTCATGGAGTTCCCGCAGTTCACCGGCCCGACGCTGGTCACGCGCAACGCGCAGCAGGTGCGCCAGTTCCATGCCGAACACCGCGACATCATTCTCAAGCCGCTTGACGGTATGGGCGGCACCGGCATCTTCCGGGTGCGCGACGACGGCATGAACCTGGGCGCTATCATCGAGACGCTCAACCAGGGCGGCGCGCAGTCGCTGATGGTGCAGAAGTACCTGCCCGAGATCGTCGCCGGCGACAAGCGGGTGCTGCTGATCGGTGGCAAGCCGGTGCCGTTTTCGCTGGCACGGATTCCGCAGGGCAACGAGATCCGCGGCAACCTCGCGGTCGGTGGCAAAGGTGTTGCGCAGCCGCTGTCCAAACGCGACCGTGAGATTGCCGAGGCACTGGGCCCGGTGCTGGCGGCGCGGGGCCTTTTGCTGGTGGGCGTGGACGTGATCGGCGACTACGTCACCGAGATCAACGTGACCAGCCCGACCTGCTTTCAGGAAATCCACGACCAGGCCGGTTTCGATGTGGCGGCGATGTTCGTCGACGCGCTGGAGGCGGCGCTGAACGCAAGCTGAGGCCTGCTGCGCTCGCTCAGGCGATTGCCACTCACGCGCTCAGCAGGTGGCGGGAACCCGCAGCGCCGCGGCACCGGGTTGCCGGCAACCCTCGACGAAGGTGACGAACTCGCCCGGTTGCAGCGCGATCCAGTCCTCGTTGGTGGTCAGGGGTTCGGTGACGACTATCGCCAGCCGGTCATCCGGGCCGTTGTGCTCGGACAGGTCCATCTTGAAGTCGTCGTCGCGCAGGTGGACCTCGGTGAACGGGTACTGGCGCACCAGGTAGTGCAGCTTGGTGCTGGCATGGGCCCACAGCGCCTGGCCATTGCTCAGCAGGAAATTGAAGGTGCCATGGGCGGCGATCTGCGGCACCAGTTCCTGCAGTGTGAGGCTCAGTTCGGCGACGCTGGGAACGCCGGCATGGGATTTGACGATTTCCTGCATCAGCCAGCAAAACGCCAGTTCGCTGTCGGTGTCGCCGACCGGGCGGAAATTGCCGTGCAGGGTCGGTGCGTAGCCCTTGAGGTCGCCATTGTGGGCGAACACCCAATAGCGGCCCCACAGTTCTCGCACGAACGGGTGGGCATTCTCCAGCGTGATCGAGCCCATCGTCGCCTTGCGCACATGGGCGATCACGTTGTGGCTCTTGATCGGGAAGCTGCGCAACATGAGCGCCAGCGGTGAGGTGGCAGCGCTTTCCTTGTCGACGAAGTGGCGGATGCCGCGCCCGGGTTTTTCACCCTCGCTCTCGAAGAACGCGATGCCCCAGCCGTCGGCATGGTGGTCGGTCACGCCGCCGCGGCGGGCGAATCCGGTAAAACTCAGATTCAGGCTGGCCGGCAGGCGGCTGTTCATTCCAAGGAGTTGGCACATGGCGCAGATGTCAGGGAAACGCCGGCTGCCCCTGCAACCGGCATGACATGGGAGAAGTTTATCCCCCGACGTCGTGCCCGCAAGGAACAATTACCACAAAGTTGTTACGACGCGACGTCGGAAGGGTTTTTCGGCGGTTCGCGCAATTGCCAGGCCGCAAGCATCGCCAGCAGACACAACCCGGCGAGCATGATGAAGGATTCGTTGAATGCCGCCAGCCGCGCCGGACTGCTGGCCGTCGTCGCGAGCGCGTCGCCATGTGCCGCGAGCCGCCATTCGAGCACGATGCCGCACAGGCTGACGCCGGCCGAGCCGCCCAGCATGCGGGTGAAATTGATGGTGCTCGCGCCCTGCGCGATCAGGTCCTTGTGCAGGCCGCGCATGGCACCCAGATTCAGCGAAGGCAGGATGAAGCCCAGACCGATACGCCCCAGCACGGTAAATGCGATGACGTACCAGATCGGCGTGTGCAGGTGCACGACGAGAATCAGTGCGAATGACAAGGCCAGCAGGCCGAGGCCCAGGCTGACCAGGATATGGGTGGAATACCGGTCGGCCATGCGTCCGGCAATCGCAATCGTCACGGCCAGGGCCAGGCCCGAGGGCAGCAAAATACCGCCCACGTACGAGGCGGAGAGCTGCAGGCCCAACTGCATGTAGACCGGCAGCAGGTAGGTCGAGCCAAACAAGGCCATGCCATAGATGAACGCAACGATGCTGCCCAGGGCGAACCGGCGGTCGGCGAACAGCGCCTGGTTCACCAGTGGCGAGCCGGTCTCGCCGCGCGCCATTGCCAGACTCAGTCGGCGCTGGCGCAGCACGAACCAGGCGATGATGGCGATCGCTCCGCCCAGCAAGGCAAAGGTTGTCACTGTCAGGCCCTGGTGCAGTTCGACCAGGCCATTGAGCAGGCAGAGCGTGCCCGCGCCGGCCAGCAGCAGGCTGGGCCAATCCATGTTAGGGGCATTGCGGCTGGCAATTGCGCCACCGGGCGCCGATGTCGGCACGTAACGTGCGGACATCCAGATCGAGGCCAGGCAGAACGGCACCACCATGAAGAAGATCGAACGCCAGCCGAACAGGTCGACCAGCACGCCACCGATGCTGGGGCCCAGCGCCGGAGCCAGCACCACGCCGGTGCCGAAGATGCCCATGGCGCGGCCTTGCTCGTGCGGCTGGAAGGCCCGCATGACGATGATGGCCGGTATCGGCTGCACTACGCCGGCGGCCAGTCCTTCGGCTACCCGTGCCGCCAGCACCAGTGGAAAGCTGGTGGCAAGTCCGCCCGCCACGCCGCCGAGCAGCAGCAGCCACATGGTGCCGGTATAGGTGCGCCGGTAGCCGAATCGTCCCAGCATCCACGGCGTGGTCAGCATCGAAACGGTCATGGCCATCATGAAGCCGGACGCCACCCACTGGGCGCGCTCCTGGCCAATGGCGAAATGGTGGCTGAGGTCGGGCACCGCCACGTTGATGATGGTCGACGACATGATGGCCGCGACCGAGCCCACCATGACGGCGAACAGCAGCAGCCAGCGATAACGCTCGCCGTGTTGCGCCTGCAGCTGCGGCAGGGTGCTGGCACGCGTCAAGGGCCGCGCACCGGGTTGGTCTCAGGCAGTGCGCCGCGATAGCCGGCGGCGCGCCGGCCGGTCAGTTGCGCGGTTCGGACCACAGCTTTCCACCGGTGGACCAGTTCTCGCGTTTGACGTCGGTGATCAGGATGTCGACCGATTCCGGCGACCCGCCCAGCACTTCGACGGTGATGCGGGTGATTTCCTGCACCAGCTTCTTCTTCTGCTCGACGGTACGGCCTTCCATCATCTCGATGTGGTAGGTGGGCATGCAAACTCCTTGTCAGTGAATGGAAAAAATCGTGCGGTGTCGGCGCGCCCCGGCGACCTGCTCAAGCCGGCTCGACCGCCGGCACACCGGCCGGTTCATCCGGCAGCCACGCGACGATGAAGGCCGAGCAGCAGGCAATCGACGCCATGGCAAGCAGCAGGCTGCCGAAGCCGGCGGACTTCACCACTGGACCCAGCGAATATACCGCCAGCGATGCGACACCGAAGGACACCGCCAGCCGTACGCCCGCGACGCGCGAGCGGTAGGCGTCGTCGACATAACGCACCACCATGGCGTCAGTAAAGGGGATGGCTCCGAAGATCGTGATCATGAAACCGATCTGCAGCCAGAACAGCCACCAACCCTGGGCCTGCGCCGCGAGCAGGAACATCGGGATCTGCAGCAGCACGATGGTCAAATACAGCCGTTTGATCGCGAACCGGTCGATCAAGCGACCGACGATGACCTGCGAAAACGACGCCACCGCGTAGACCGCGGCCAGCATCATGCCCAGTTGCGCCGGGTCTTCGACGATGCCGGCAAAGCGTTCGCGCATCAGTTCGCCATTGCCGTTGGTCGTGAAGTTAAATAGCAGACTGCTGGTGACGGCGGCAAAGGTCATCACCGTGAGCAGCCGTGCCATCTGCGATTTTTCCAGGCCCACCTTGGCGCGGGTGGTGCGCCGGGCCGGCGACTCGGTTTCGGCCGGCGCCAGGCGCAGGAACAGGTAGCCGCAGAGCAGCGACAGCAGCCCGGGCAAAACGAAGGCTGCGCGCCAGCCCACATACTTGACCATGAAGCCCGTCAGGATGGCCGCGAACGCGATGCCCATGTTGCCGGCCAGGCCGTTGACACCGATCGTCAGGCCCGGCCGCGTCGCATGCTGCAACAGCATCGGAATTCCCACCGGGTGGTAGATGGCCGAAAACAGGCCCAGCACCGACAAGGCGATCGCCATCTGCCAGGCGTTCTGCACCGTGGCGCACAGCAGCGCTGAGGCGCCCATGCCGAAAAAGAACACCAGCATCATGCTGCGCCGCCCCCACAAATCCCCGAGCCGGCCGGCCGGCACCGAGCCCAGGCCGAACATCAGGAAGGCGCCGGCGCTGTAAGGCATCAGGTCTTCCCATTGAGCGAACCCGAAATCTGCTGCGACACTGGCTACCGCGGTGGCGAAAATCAGCAGGAACATGTGGTCCAGCGCATGGCCCAGGTTGAGCAGGAGTGAGGTGCTGCGTCGGAGCTGCATGGTGACTTCAAGTGAGGCCGATGAAGCCGCTATTCTCTCCGAGAGCGCCTTGAAGATCTGCATTGACTTGGCAAGTGGCCAAGCGCACACTGGCAGCCGACGGTGCGACGCTCGGCTGTGTCGCCGCCAATTTGCCGATTGGACTGGAATGGCTGCTTCGCGGCATGACTCAGACGGCGCAGGGTTGTCGTGCAGCCGAGGATGGGCGGGAAACGCGGTTGCTTGGGCGCCAGTCGCGGCGCGAATCCGTATGGTCGAGGCGATCGGATGAATCGGAGCCGCCGTCAATGGATTTCCGGCCTGGTGCAAGCTATTCTTGCTGGACCTGCCTTTGCCCAGCTTCAGTCGCAGGGCAGCGCGCGGGTCGCATGGGTGTCGGCCTCGTCGATGCAGGACGGAACCCTGTTTCTGGATGAACTGCGCCGGGGTTTGCGTGAGCACGGCTGGGTCGAAAACCGCAACCTGGTACTGAGCACGTATTGGGGCGACTACTCGGTGCCATTGCTCGAACGTAAGGTGGGTGAGGCGATCGCAGGCCGGCCCGATGTGATCGTTTGCCAGGGCACCGCCGCCGATCCCACGCGCAAGGTGACACAGACCATACCGATCGTCTTCGGCTTCAGCGGCGATCCGGTCGAGGCGGGTTTCGTGCGCAGCCTGGCACATCCGGGTGGCAACCTGACCGGCATGTCATACATGGCGCTGGAACTGGTTGGCAAACGGATGCAGTTGCTGCACGACGTGTTGCCGAACGCGCGCCGGGTCGCGGTTTTGTCGTTCCCGCAGCATCCGGGCGACCAGACTGAAAAGCGGGCCGCGCAGGCCGCTGCTGCCAGACTGGGCTTGTCGCTCGAGCAATATGACATTCGCGGAGCCGACGAAATGACCCGTGCATTGGGGCTGATCGCGCAGGGAAAGCCCGATGCCGTGCTCGCGTTTCCGGTGCAGAACGTGATTGCACGGCGTGAAGCGATTGCCCAGTGGTCGTTGCAAAACCGGATTCCCGTCATTTCGGGCTGGGCGCAATTTGCGCAGGGCGGCAACTTGATGAGTTACGGTCCGAACCTGCGCGCGGCGAATTTCCGCCTCGCCAGTTTCGTCGACAGAATTCTCAAAGGGGCCTTGCCGTCTGCTCTGCCGGTCGAGTATCCGGTGCAGGTGGAACTGGTCATCAACATGCGCGCAGCAAACGCGCTGGGAATCACTGTTCCGGCTGCGGTTTTGCTGCGTGCCGATGAGGTGATTGCTTGAAACGCAGATCGCTCCTGCGCGGGTCCGGGGCATGGCTGCTTGCGCCGTTGTCGGTTGCTTGGGCACAGGTCGAGCGGCCTTGCCGGGTGGCTTGGGTATCGGTTGACCCCGCAGGCGCGCAGTCTCCGGTATTTGTCGCCTTTCGCGCGGGTATGGCGGCGCTGGGATATGGGGAAGGCCGTAACCTGGTGATCGACACCTGGTGGGTCGACGGGTCTTCCAAGCAGCTGGCCACCATGCGCGACGAGGTCGTACACAGCTTGCCCGAGGTGATTGTGGCGCAAGGCGGTGTTGCGTTGGCCCCGATGTTGCACGCCAGCGTCAAAGGGCCACTGGTGTTCAGCATGAGCGGCGATCCGGTGCTGGCCAAGATTGTTGCCTCTTACCGCAAGCCAGGCGGCAATCGGACCGGCATCACATTGTTTGCAGCCGATCTGATTGGCAAGCGCCTGGGCTTGCTCAAGGAAATGGTCCCTGGCGTGCATGGAATCGCGGTGATCGGCAATCCTCGGCATCCTGGTGCCCCGCGCGAGGTCGAGGCGTCACGGATCGCGGCCGCCAGGCTGGGCCTTGTTCAAACCTACCATCCAAGCGAGAACCTGGCCGAACTCGATCGCGTGCTTGCCGGCATCGCGCGTGCTCGCGTCGACGCGCTTTTGGTGCTCTCGGATGGATTCGCCCTGAACCAGGCGAATCGCTTTGCAGAGTTCTCGGTGCGCGAGCGCATACCTGTGGTTGCCGGATGGGCCACATTCGCGCAGCGTGGCATCGTGATGGCCTATGGGCCCGAGTTCGCCGATGTGCATCGACGTCTGGCCAGCTACGTCGACCGCATCCACAAAGGCGCGGCGCCGGGCGACCTGCCGATCGAGCAGCCAACCAAGTTCGAGCTGGTGATCAACCTGAAGACTGCCAGGGCACTGGGTATTTCCGTGCCCCAATCCTTGCTATTGCGGGCCGACGACTTGATTGAATGAAGCGCCAGTAATATTCGGCGTGTGCGGTCCCCTGTTTCTTCTGGCGGGGACGTGCGCCACCGGGCACAATGGTGCCAATGACCCCATCGGCGCCCGACGCCTTGCCGTTGACTCCATCGCACAATCGCCTGCGCGGTAGGCTGTTTCGCAAGTATCTGCTGCTGATCATCGCTCTGGTCAGCGTCGCCATGCTGGCCTCCGGTGGAGTTGGCCAGTATTTCTGGCAGCAGGAAACCCGTGCAGCGTTGGCCGACCTGCAGCGGGAAAAAGCCATTGGTGCGGCGTCACGCATCGAGCAATACATCCTGCAGATCGCGCGCCAGATCGGGTTTGCATCATTGCCACAGTTCGGCGCCGCGGATCTCGATCTGCGGCGCATCGAGTTTCTCAAACTGCTGCGCCAGGTGCCCGAAGTGACAGACATTGCATATGTCGACGCCAGTGGGCGAGAGCAGCTTGCCGTCTCGCGCCTGGGAATGGATGTGGTCGCCTCGGAAAAGGACCGCTCGCAGGAAGCAGCGTTCCGGCAAGCGCGGTTCGGACGGTCCTGGTTTGGCCCGGTCTATTTCCGCAAGGATACCGAACCCTATATGACGATCGCAAGCCGCGCCGGCGGTGACGATGGTCCGGTCACGGTGGCCGAGGTCAACCTCAAGTTCATCTGGGATGTGGTCAAACGCATCAAGATCGGCGAGAAGGGCAAGGCCTTCGTGGTGGACGACAAGGGGTTGCTGGTGGCTGACCCAGACATCGGACTGGTGCTGCGCAAAACCAGCATGGCGGGCCTGGCGCATGTCCAGGCCGCCGCCAGTGAGCATGGCACGGACGCGCCGGCCATGGAGTCACATGACCTGCAGGGATTGCCGGTGCTGACATCGGTGGTCGCGATCGAGCCGCTGGGCTGGAAGGTGTTTGCCCAGCAACCCTGGTCGGAGGTCACCGCCAAGCTGGACGCGTCGATGCTGCGCACCGGCCTGCTGCTGCTGGCGGGCTTGCTGATTTCGGCCTTGGCCGCGTGGGCGCTGGCGCGCAGCATGGCTCGTCCGATCCAGATTCTTGCTGAAGGGGCACGGCGTATCGGAGCTGGCGACCTGCACCAGCAGATCGACATCCGAACCGGCGATGAGTTGCAGGGGCTGGCGGACCAGTTCAACGCGATGACGGCGCAGTTGCGCGAGTCCTATGCCGGGCTGGAGCGCAAGGTCGAGCAACGCACCGCCGAGGTCACGCAGGCGCTGGAATACCAGACCGCCATCAGCGCCGTTTTGCGCGTGATCAGCGAGTCGCCGACCGATGTGGCGCCGGTGTTCGAGGCCATCATGGACAGCGCGGTGCGCCTGTTCGGCGTATCGATCGCCGCGGTGTTCCGCTATGACGGGCGACAGGTGCACATGATCAGCACCAAGGGATGGTCCGAGGATGCTTTGAAGGATGCAGACCGGCTGTACCCGGCGCCACCCAATCCCGAAATGATCAGCGGGCGGGTCATCCTGTCGGGCAAGGCCCAGACAATCGCAGACACGTTCGCCGACGCCGCGTATGACCAGGAAACAGCCCATGTAGGTGATTGGCGCCGCATGATGGCCGCGCCGCTGCTCAAGGACGGTGCCGTGGTCGGTGTGCTGGTGATGGCCTGGGCCGAACCGGGGGAAGTTCGCCGGCACGAACTCGACCTGCTCAGGACTTTTGCCGACCAGGCGGTGATTGCGATCGAGAACGTGCGCCTGATCAGCGAGACGAAAGAGGCGCTGGAGCAGCAGACCGCCACCGCCGAGGTGTTGCAGGTCATCTCCAGCTCGCCAACCGACGTGCAGCCGGTGTTTGATGCCATCGCCGAGCGCGCCATGACGCTGTGCGAAGCCCGTATCGGCGCCGTGACCCGATTCGACGGGGAGTTGTTGCACCTGGTGGCGTTTCATGGTGCCACCCAGCAGGCATCGGACATCATGCGTGCGGCGTTCCCGATCCGGCCCGGGCGTGAGGCCGGCACTGCCCGTGCCATCGCCGAACGTGCGCCGATACAGATACCCGATGTGCTGGCCGACCCGGACTATGCGCTCAAGGACGAGGCCAGGCGGGCCGGTTATCGCAGCAACCTGGCGGTGCCGATGGTGCAGGACGGCGAGGTCGTTGGCTCCATCGTCGTGTGCCGGGAGCAGGTCGGTGCCTACCCTGACAAACAGGTCAAGTTGCTGCAGACCTTCGCCGACCAGGCGGTGATCGCGGTGCAAAACGTGCGCCTGTTCAACGAGATCCGCGACAAGAGCCGGCAATTGGAGATCGCCAACCAGCACAAGAGCGAGTTCCTGGCCAATATGTCGCACGAGTTGCGCACGCCGCTCAACGCGATCATCGGCTTCTCCGAAGTGCTGCTCGAGCGCATGTTCGGCGAACTCAACGAGAAACAGGACGACTACCTCAAGGACATCTTCACGTCGGGCAAGCATCTGCTGTCGCTGATCAACGACATCCTGGACCTGTCCAAGATCGAGGCCGGTCGCATGGAGCTGGACCTGAGCGACTTCGATGCGGCGCAGGCCTTGTCCAACGCGATGACGCTGGTGCGCGAACGAGCCCAGACGCATGGCATCAGCCTCAGCGTGGAGGTAGCCGACAACATCGGCGAAATCCGCGCCGACGAACGCAAGTTCAAACAAATCCTGCTCAACCTGCTGAGCAATGCGGTCAAGTTCACGCCCGATGGCGGCACGGTCACGGTGCGCGCGACCATCGTGGGTAAACAGATCGAGGTGGCGGTAAAGGACACCGGCGTGGGCATCTCGACCGACGACCAACTGCTGGTGTTCGACGAGTTCAGGCAGGTCGGCCGTCATTACACCAACAAGCATGAAGGCACCGGGCTGGGCCTGTCGCTGACCAAGCGTTTCGTCGAGCTCCACGGTGGCAGCCTGCGCCTGGAAAGCGAGCCTGGCGTGGGGTCGACCTTCACGTTCACGTTGCCGATACGGCCGGTCGATCCGGCACACGATGCGAAGGAAACGACATGAAGACCGTGCTGATCGTCGAAGACAACGAAAAGAACATGAAGCTGGCGCGCGACGTGCTGCAAGCCAAGGGTTATGCGACGCTGGAGGCGATCAACGGCGAGGCCGGTGTGCGGCTGGCATTGGCGCACCGGCCTGATCTGGTGCTGATGGACATCCAGTTGCCCGACATCAATGGCGTTGAGGCGTTCACCCGCATCCGCGCACATCCCGACATGGCGGGTGTTCCCGTGGCTGCGTTCACCGCGTCGGTCACACCCGGCGACCGCAGCCGCATCAACGATGCCGGCTTCGACGCCTTCATCGGCAAGCCCATCAACCTCAAGGAGTTCCTGGCCACGGTGAAGCGCCTGACCGAAGGAGGACGAGGGTGAGCGAGACCGAAGTTGCCAGCGGCAATGGCCGACCAACTGGTTCGCCGACGGGTGCAGAGCCGCGTGTTGCCCCGCATGTCCTGGTGGTTGACGACACACCGGCCAATGTCAAGTTGTTGGTTGACCTGCTGACCGTCAAGGGTTATGTGGCGAGCAGCGCCGTCAATGGTGAAGAGGCGCTGGCGATGATCGCGGCCGATCCACCCGATCTGGTGCTGCTCGACATCATGATGCCGGGCCTTTCGGGATACGAGGTCTGCAGACGACTGCGCGCCGACCCGGCCACGGCTTTGCTGCCGGTGGTGATGTGCACCTCGCTCGATGCCACGCAGGAGCGGGTCAATGGCATCGAGGCCGGCGCCGACGACTTTCTGACCAAGCCGATCAATCGGCCGGAACTGTTCGCACGCGTGAAATCGCTGTTGCGCATCAAGGTGCTGCAGGACAAGGTGAGGGCACAGGCGGTGCAGATCGCGTCATGGAACCAGACGCTGGAGCTGCGGGTGCAGGAGCAGGTGGGGGAGATCGAGGCGCTCGGACGTCTGAAGCGTTTCTTTTCTCCGCAACTTTGTCAGGCGATCGTCGCCGGCGGCGAAGGCATGCTCAAGACCCACCGGCGTGAGATCTGTGTCGTATTCATCGATCTGCGTGGCTTCACCGCCTTCACCGATCAGGCCGAGCCGGAAGAGGTGATGGAGATGCTGCACGGATTTCATGCTGCGATGGGCAAGCTGGTGCTGGAACACAACGGCACGCTCGAGCGATTTGCCGGCGACTCGGTGATGGTGTTCTTCAACGACCCGGTGCCGATCGAGCAACCGGCCGCGCAGGCCGTGAAGATGGCGCTGGCGATGCAGCAGAAATTCGTTGACATCGGGCAACAGTGGTACAAGCGCGGCTACGAGCTGGGCCTGGGTTGCGGTATCGCCCAGGGTTATGCGACGCTGGGCCAGATCGGCTTCGAAGGACGCTGGGACTACGCCGCCATCGGCAGCGTGACCAATCTGGCCGCGCGGCTGTGCTCCGAAGCCGGGGCAGGCCAGATCCTGGTCGATCGCAAGACCATGGCCCGGGTTGAATCCCTGGTCCAAGCCACGCCGGTCGGGCCACTGACGCTGAAGGGTTTTCATCAGCCAGTACCGGCGTTTGCGCTTGTCGGTCTGTTGGCGCTTGATTGACCGCCGTCATTGTCTAGTCAGGTTCGGGCACAATCCCGGGCTTCCCCGATCCTTGTCAGAATCCACCGTGCGCCGTCTGAACACCCCCGCTGTCCGAACCGAAACCGCTGCCTTGTGGACGATTGCATGGCCGATCCTGATCGGCCAGCTGGCGACGGTGGGCATGGGTGTGGTCGACGTGGCCATGGCCGGCCATGCGTCGGCGCAGGACCTGGCGGGGGTGTCGCTGGGCGTGTCGATCTGGCATCTGGCCATCATCACGCTGATGGGCGTGCTGATGGCGGTCAACCCCATCGTGTCGCAGCACGTGGGCGCCCGCAGTGTCGGCCAGGTTCCGCATGTGGTGCGCCAGGCCCTGTGGAACGGCCTGGGGTTGGGGCTGCTGGCCATGGCGGTCGTGAATCTGGCCGCGCTGGTGTTCAACACCATGGACGTCGAGCCGCAGGTGCGCGCGGTGGCGCGCCAGTTCGTGCTGGTGATCAGCCTTGCGTTGCCACCGTTTTGTGCCTACCGCGTGCTTTACGGCTACAGCGCCAGCCTGAACCAGACCAAGCCGATGATGCTGGTCGCCTTGCTGGCGCTGCTGCTCAATATCGTCATCAACTATGCGCTGGTGTTCGGCCACTGGGGCTTTCCGCGCCTGGGCGGTGTGGGTTGCGCCTGGGCCACCTTGTTGTGTGTGTGGTTCGATCTGGTGGCGATGACCTGGTGGATACGGCGTGCGCCGGCCTACCACGAGACCCAGCCGCTGAGAAACTACGAGCCACCCGATGGGGCGCAGATCCGCGTGTTGCTGCGCATCGGCCTGCCGATCGGCGTGACCTATTTCGCCGAATCCAGCGCCTTCAGTCTGATCGCGTTGCTGGTGGCGGGCTTTGGCGCCGCGCAGGTGGCCGGGCACCAGATCGCGCTGAATTTCTCATCACTGGTGTTCATGGTGCCGATGAGCCTGGGCCTGGCCTTGCTGACCCGGGTCGGCCAGGCACTGGGTGCGCAGGACATGCAGGCGGCACGCTTTCGCGCCTGGCATGGCGTGGGGCTGTCGTTTGTCGCAGCGCTGGTGTCCGCGCTGCTGATCTTGCTGTTCAACCAGCACATTGCAGACGCCTACACCAGCGACGATGCGGTGGCGGCGGTGGCGGCACATCTGCTGCTGTTCGCGGCCCTGTTCCAACTGCCCGATGCGGTGCAGGTATCGACCAGCTGCGCGATCCGCGCCTACAAGGTCACGCGCCCGCCGATGATCATCCACATGACCGCGTTCTGGGGCATCTGTCTGCCGCTGGGCGTGTTGCTGGGCCTGGCGCCGGCCTGGCTGCCCTGGCACCCGGTCGATGCGATGGCGGCGCAGGGTTTCTGGATCGCGCTGGTTGTCGGCCTGTCCATTGCCGCGCTCGGCCTGGTTTGGCTGCTCGAGCGGCTGTCCTTGCAGTGGCTACGTGCCGCACCTGCGGCGCTCTGACAGAATCGATTTTTGCCTACTTGCGGAGCATCGCGATGACCGACGGTTTCACCACCCCCCCGTTCGACACCGTGCGCGCCGCTTTCGCGCGCAATCTGTCGGAGGGTCCTGAGCACGGTGGTGCGGTGGCGGTCTGGCTCGACGGCCAGCCGGTGGTCGACCTGTGGGGCGGCACCCGCGACCTGGCGCGTTCGCTGCCTTGGCAGCGCGACACCCTGGTCAACGTCTGGTCGGCTGGCAAGGGCGTGGTGGCGCTGGCTGTGGCGATGCTGGTCGAGCGCGGCCAGCTCGACTACCGGGCGCCGGTCGCGCGCTACTGGCCGGAGTTTGCCGCCAACGGCAAGCAGCACATCACGGTCGACCAGGTAATGTCGCACCAGGCCGGACTTGACGGTTTGGCCGTGGCGTTGTCCGACGCCGACCGCTACGATTGGGACGCCCACGTGACGGCGCTGGCCGCCATGGCGCCGAACTGGCCTCCCGGCAGCGTCTGCGTGTACCACCCGATGACCTATGGTTTTCTGGCCGGCGAGCTGTTGCGGCGCGTCGATGGCCGCAGCATCGGGCGTTTCGTGGCCGACGAGATTGCCGGCCCGCTGGACATGGCATTCTGGTTCGGCCTGCCGCAGCAGCAGGACCATCGGGTGGCCGAGTTGTCGGCCGACGACAAGGCCTATGACTGGGTACGCCAGGGAGAGGCCAGTGCTTACCCGGCAGCGTACCGGCACCGGCGCCTGTCGGCAACCGCGCCGAACGAGAGGGCCTGGCGCGCAGCGGAAATGCCGGCCGGCAACGGGCAGGGTGATGCCCGTTCGCTGGCGCACATGTACGGAGTGCTGGCCCATGGCGGTGTCGTTGACGGCAGGGTGTTGATCTCGCCCCAGGGACTGGCCGGGGCCGTCGCCGAACGTTTCAACGGAAAGGATGCCAGCTCGGGTGCCGACACGGTGTTCGGTGCTGGTTTTCGGCTGGGTGCCATTGGTTACGGGCCCCACATAAGCGCCGGCAATTTCGGCCACACCGGCTGGGGCGGCTCGGTCGCCTTTGCCGATCCGGCGCGCCGGCTCGGTTTCGCCTACGTCACCAACCGGCTGCTGGGTTTCGACGACGGAGTCGACCCCAGACGCCGTCGTTTGCTGGACGCCGTATACGCGGCGCTGTAGCGGGCGGGTGGCCGCAGCGTTCTCAGCGCGGGTCCTGCCCCAGCATTTTCAGCACATGCTTCCAGTGCTGCGGAGCCACCGGCGTGATGGACAGCCGGTTGCCGCGGCGCAGCAGCACCAGGTCGGCGAGTTCCGGGGTTGCGCGCAGCTCGGGCAGACCCAGCAGGCGCGTTTTGCGCTGCGCCTGCACGTCCACCAGCAGCCAGCGCGGATCGGCGGGATCGGACTTCGGATCGAAGTAGCCTGACTTCGGGTCGAACTGCGTCGGGTCCGGCCGCACGCTGGAGGCCACCTTGGCAATGCCGGCGATGCCCGGCTCGGGGCAACTGGAGTGGTAGAACAACACGCCGTCACCCGCTTGCATGGCATCGCGCATGAAGTTGCGCGCCTGGTAGTTGCGCACGCCAGTCCACGGCACGGTGCGTTTGGGCGCCGCCATGGCGTCGTTGATGGAACACTCATTGGGTTCGGACTTCATCAACCAGTAACGGGTCATGGCCGGTAGCGCGCGTTCTGTGGTGGATCAGTCGGGCGGCGGGTTGCTCAGGCCTTTGCGGCCAACTTGTCCGCAGTCTTGCTGTCGAAGTCGCTGGCGTCATGGCGCTCATGCAGCTGGCTCGAGGGCTCGCCGAAGGTCCGGTTCACCATACGTCCGCGCTTGACCGCCGGGCGTGCCGCAATCTGGTTGGCCCAGCGTTGCACATTCTTGTATTGCTGCACCTGCAGGAACTCACCGGCGCTGTACAGCAGGCCCTTGGCCAGGGCGCCGTACCAAGGCCAGACCGCGATGTCGGCAATGGTGTAGTCGCTGCCGCCCAGGTATTCGGACTGCGCCAGCCGTTTGTCCAGCACGTCGAGCTCGCGCTTGACTTCCATTGCGAAACGGTTGATTGGGTATTCCATCTTGCTTGGCGCATAGGCGTAGAAGTGGCCAAAGCCGCCGCCCAGATACGGCGCACTGCCCATCTGCCAGAACAGCCACGACAGGCATTCAGCCCGCGCGGCCCGTGCCGTCGGCAAAAAGGCGTTGCCGAACTTCTCGGCCAGGTATTGCAGGATGGCACCGGACTCGAACACCCGCACGGGTGTCGGCTGTTCGCTGTGATCCATCAGAGCCGGAATCTTGGAGTTCGGATTGACGCCGACAAAGCCGCTGCCGAACTGGTCGCCGTCGACGATCTTGATCAGCCAGGCGTCGTATTCGGCACCGGTGTGGCCTAGCGCCAGCAACTCCTCCAGCATCACGGTGACCTTGACACCATTGGGTGTCGCCAGCGAATACAGCTGCATCGGATGTTTGCCCACCGGCAACGCCTTCTCATGTGTCGGGCCGGCGATCGGGCGGTTGATCCTGGCGAACTTGCCGCCGCTTTCCTTGTCCCAGGTCCAGATGGCGGGTGGGGTGTATTCGTCGGTCGATGGGGTCATGCGGGAGGAACTCCAGGGGTCGGTGGCGCGTGTCGCAATGGGGCGCCGGAAGGTGTGTTTACGACTTTAATGGATTTGGGGTGACCAGCGTTGCGGTACGGACATGGGCGGCTCATCAAGGGCAACGCGTTGTGGTCGGGGCCATTACCGCGGCAGTACAAAAGGAAATTACCGACGCATATCGCGTCGTGATTCACGAGATCTTGGCGAATTCAGGCCAATGAAATCTGGCGTTTCAGCCAAGGGGGTGACTGCGAGGGCCTGACGCTGCCGCAGTCCCGGGCGAGCTTGTTGATGCGCCGGCACGCGAGTGCGGCGAGGTCAGCTCATTTGCTCCGGAGAATGTGATAGCCGATCAGTGCAAAGCCGATGCCGGTGACTGCCGGCGGGAGGCCTTGAATGACCCACGCAAGAACGAGCATCACAAATGACAAGATAAAAAGCAGGTAGGCGACAGTCTTGTTGCTCACGTGGTCCTTTCGAAGCACACTCAACTCAGAGGTTTTACACAGCCCCAGCAAAGGCGCCTCGCCCGATGATACTGCCGGCGCAGCGAGTTTCCCTCGGCGGGTGGCAATTCGAGGGCATGTCAGAAGTTCGTTCGGTATCGCACGGACTGGCGGGCCTCGTGGCCTCATACTCGGACTGAAGTCTATTCAGTTGTCGCAACGTCAATTCCGAAGCTAGGCTCATGACAAAGGCCAGGATGACAGCTTCCACCATCAAACAGTTCGACGGTTCAGCCCCGCAATCCGCCCATCACGGACCGGTCGTTGCGAGTTCGCACGAAACGAAGCTCAATCGGCTTTTGGCGGCGCTACCGGATGCGGAACTGAAGCGTTGGCTGCCGCACCTTGAGCTGGTCGAATTGCCTCTGGGTCGCGTGCTTTATGAGTCTGGAAGAACCGAAAGCCATGTTTTCTTTCCAACCTCTGCCATCGTTTCCCTGTTGTATGTCATGGAGAATGGCGACTCCGCCGAGATTGCCGTCGTGGGTAACGAAGGCCTCGTGGGCATTTCGCTTTTCATGGGTGGCAATTCGACACCCAGCCGGGCCGTCGTGCAAAGTGGCGGCAACGGATATCGGTTGGGCGCCGAACTGATGAAAGAAGAATTTTCGCGCGGCGGGCCGGCAATGCATTTGCTGCTGCGTTACACGCAAGCACTTATCACCCAAATGTCACAAACCGCGGTCTGCAACCGACACCATTCCCTGGACCAGCAATTGTGTCGCTGGCTCTTGCTGAGTCTGGACCGTCTTCCAGGCAATGAACTGGTGATGACGCAGGAGTTGATTGCGAACATGCTCGGCGTGCGGCGCGAGGGAGTCACCGAGGCGGCGCTGAAGGTGCAAAAGGCCGGTTTGATCAGCTACACGCGTGGCCGCATCAAGGTACTGGACCGCGCAGGACTGGAGAAGCGCTCCTGCGAGTGTTACGAAGTGGTCAAGAAGGAATACGATCGACTGCTGCCCATGCAGATGGAATCATAGGTCGACCTGCGTTCGGCGCCTGCAAACCCCGGGGCAGTTCCAGGACAGCCGTCTTCTCAAACTCTCGACCAAATTCAGGAAGCAACCGTGCGCTTGCATCCAACAACTCCGGCGTTGCGGGGCGGCCTGCTGGCACTTTTGTCGGCCGGGCTGTTCGGACTCAGCACGCCCTTGGTTCAGCTCTTTGGACACGGCCTTGGCCCGTTCACCACAGCGGCGCTTTTGTATGTTGGCGCGGCGCTGGTTGCAATGCTCTTGCGTCAACCGCCGGAACGCGAGGCACGCGTTCGACGTGCGGACCTGACACGTCTGCTCGCCATGGCGGGCTTTGGCGCCGTGCTCGGGCCAGTTGCGCTGGCATGGGGATTGCAGCGAACGAGTGGTTCGAGCGCATCACTGATGTTGACGCTCGAAGCCTTGTTCACAGTGGTGCTTGCCTGGAAGCTCTATGGCGAGACCATGGACAGGCGTGTCGGGGCTGCGATGCTGCTGCTGCTGGCCGGTGGCGCAGCGCTGGTGCTGGAGCAGGGATTGGCCGGCAACACTCAACTACTGGGTTTGCTGGCGGTGTTGGTCGCGACCGCAGCCTGGGGTGTGGACAACGCGCTTTCCCGCGGTGTTGCCGAGCGCGACCCCGGACAGGTGGTGCTGGTCAAGGCCGCTCTGGGAGCTATGGCCACACTCACTCTGGCGGTGGTGGCTGGCGAGCCGATGCCGGGAATCATGGCCGCTGGCGCGTTGCTGGTCGTGGGCGCAAGCGGCTACGGACTGAGTCTTCGCCTGTACCTGCTGGCACAGCGGGAGTTTGGCGCTGGTCGCACCGGTTCCGTCTTCGCCTTCGCGCCGTTTATCGGTGCGTTGGGGGCGCTTGCCCTCGGCGATCGATCATCCACCTGGATGATGGCCGTCGGTGGCTTACTCATGGTGATTGGCGTCATATTGCATCTTTCGGAGTCGCATGCCCACGTCCACAACCACGAGGCGTTGGAACATGAACATGCCCACACCCATAACGACGGCCATCACCTGCACACACATGACACCATGCCAGCGGGCAAACACAGCCACCGGCATCGCCATGAGCCGATCCGGCACTCCCACCCCCACGTGCCGGACGCCCATCACCTGCATTCGCACTGAACCGACAAACGGCTGCTCGCGGCAATCTATTCGAATGGCCGATCCTGGCGGTTGTGAAAACCTTTTCATCGTGGTCGATGCATGCCCGTCAAAATAACCCCCATTGCGGCTGTACGCTCCGTCCCGAATGGGGACCTATGCATTTGTGGTCAGCCAGGCTAGGGCCTCAGTTGGCCAACAGCCATCCTGCGACGGCGGAAAACAAGACGACCACTACGGGGGAAAGACGTGCATGGACCAGCAACCCGAAGGCTGCCAAAGCAAGTCCGAAATCGGCTCTTGAGTGGATGGCACTGGTCCACACCGGGTCGTAGAGGGCGGCCAGCAACACTCCGACGACCGCCGCGTTGACCCCCGCCATGGCGCGTTGGACCGCATCGCGCCGGCGCAAGGTTTCCCAGTATGGAAGCGCGCCGACCACCAGCAGGAAGGCGGGGACGAAGATGGCCAAAAGCAACGCGAGTCCGCCAGTCCAGCCACCGAACGGGCTGTGCATGACGGCACCCAGGTAGGCCGCGAACGTGAACAACGGGCCCGGCACTGCTTGGGCCGCACCGTATCCGGCAAGGAAGACATCGTTGGAAACCAGGCCATCGGGAACGACGCCGGCCTGCAGCAGCGGAAGCACCACATGCCCGCCGCCAAATACCAAGGCGCCGGCATGGTAGAACTTGGCAATGACAGACAGCGCCGGCGAGTGCACCGCGTCGCCCAGAAGAGGTAACACCACCAGCAACACCATGAACAGGCCCAGGAGAACGGCTCCGGTCGCCTTGCTCACCCCATAGTCGCGGTGTTGTGCTGCGGGAAGATGGCCAAGCTTGAGCATCCAGCGACCCACGATGCCTCCCACCACGATGGCTGCAATTTGCCCTGCCGCCGTAGGTACCGCAAGCACCGATAGGGCGGCGGCAATGGCAACGCCGGCGCGCAGCCTGTCAGGACACAGTGATTTGGCCATGCCCCATACCGCTTGCGCGACAACGGCGACCGCAGCCACTTTCAGGCCGTGGACCGCGCCCGATTGCGCTAGCGCCGTCCATCGAGTGACACCGGCCGCGAACAAGATCAGTGCCAGGGCCGAGGGGAGCGTGAATCCCACCCATGCGGCCAGCGCTCCGGCCCAACCGGCACGGCCCAATCCGAGCGCAATGCCCACCTGGCTGCTCGCGGGACCCGGCAAGAACTGGCACAGCGCGACCAAGTCCGAATAGCTCTTGTCGTCAAGCCAGCCGCGGCGCACAACGAACTCCGCACGGAAGTAACCGAGGTGGGCCACCGGTCCGCCAAAGGACGTCAGGCCAAGCCTGAGAAAAGCGAGGAAGACCTCGAGCACCGTGCCGCTTGCGCGGCTGGCGCCAACCCCATCAGCGACGGTTTGTGCGGCGGATTCAGGCTCGGGTCGCTGCGACGGGTTCATGGGTCAAGACTTCTCCGACATGCGCTGCGAAAAGCAGGACGCGCACTCAGGCAAACGCCACAAAGATGGCTCAGACATTATCTGTCATCGATTTTGAAGGAGGCATCGTCGATATGGAAGGTGGGCGCCCCTTGCCTCGGACTCAATGGGGGTTCGACGTTCAAGCACACCGAGGCCTTCTCGTTCCAGGTTGCGACCAACTGCGCAACGCGCTCTTGATGCGATCTTGATGTCCAGCGTTCGAATCTTTTCACGACCTTGAGGCTCCGAGTCCGATCATCAAATCCTTGTGAAAAGGAGATTGCATGGACCTGTTCTATCTCATCGCGGCCGGCCTGCTGTGGTTGGCCGTGTTCGGCCTCGCACTCGCGTGCGAACGGCTTCAAACCGCCAAGGTGAAGCCATGACGCCGTGGGAATTTGGCGCGGGGTTGCTCGCCCTCGGGTTGCTGGTCTACTTGGTCGCCGTGCTGTTGCATCCGGAGGACTTCTCATGAACGCGCCAGCCTGGATGCAACTGTCCGCCTACCTGGCGATATTGCTGCTGCTTGCCTGGCCGCTGGCGCGGGCGATGGAAGCCGTGGTTCAGGGCCGCTTCGGCTGGGGCCGACGTGTGGAGTCGCCGCTGTATCGCCTGGCCGGCGTCGACCCGCAACGCGAGCAGGGCTGGCTGGACTATGCGTCGGGCCTGCTGGTCTTCAATGGCCTGGGCGTGCTCGCGGTCTACGCGCTGCAGCGTCTGCAAGTCGTGCTGCCGCTGAACCCACAGGCGATGGCCGCCGTGGCGCCCGACTCGGCCTTCAACACCGCCATCAGCTTCGTCACGAACACCAACTGGCAGGGCTACGGCGGTGAATCGACGATGAGCTACCTGACCCAAATGCTGGCGCTGACGGTGCAGAACTTCCTGTCCGCGGCCACCGGCATCGTGGTCGTGGTGGTGTTGATGCGCGGCTTCGCGCGCCACTCGGCTCAGGCCATCGGCAACGTCTGGGTCGATCTGACGCGGGTCACGCTGTGGATCCTGCTGCCGCTGTCTTTCGTGTTCGCGCTGGTGCTGGTGGGCCAAGGCGTGATCCAGAACCTCAAGCCGTACCAAGAGGTGCAGACGGTCGAAGCCATCACGTGGCAGCAGCCCCAGGTCGGGGCCGACGGTCAGCCGCGCCAGGACGCCCAGGGCCAGCCGATGCTGGAAGACAAGAGCTCGCGCACGCAGACGCTCGCGATGGGCCCGGTCGCGTCGCAACTTTCCATCAAGATGCTTGGCACCAACGGCGGCGGCTTTTTCAATGCGAACTCGGCCCATCCGTTCGAGAACCCGAACGCCGTCAGCAATTTCCTGCAGATGCTGTCGATCTTCCTGATCCCGACCGCGCTGTGCTTCGTCTTCGGCCGCATCGTCGGCGACCTGCGCCAGGGCTGGGCGGTGCTGGCGGCGATGACGGTGGTATTCGTCGTCGCCGTCGTCGCCGCGACGGTGGCTGAACAGCAGGGCAACCCGGCGCTCACGTCGCTGGGCGCTGACGCGCAGGCCAGCACCACCCAGTCCGGCGGCAACACCGAAGGCAAGGAAGTGCGCTTCGGCATCAACGCCTCGACGCTGTTTGCCGTCGTCACCACGGCGGCCAGCTGCGGCGCCGTGAACTCCATGCACGACAGCTACACGCCGCTGGGCGGCGCAGTGCCGATGGTGATGATGCAGCTCGGCGAGGTCATCTTCGGCGGCGTCGGATCGGGCCTGTACGGCATGCTGGTCTTCGCGATGATGGCCGTCTTCATCGCCGGTCTGATGATCGGCCGCACGCCCGAGTATCTGGGCAAGAAGATCGAAGTACACGAGATGAAGATGGTCTCGATCGCTATCCTCGTGGGCCCGCTGCTGGTGCTGCTGGGCACGGCTCTGGCCGTGATGCTTGATGCCGGCCGCGCCACCATCGCCAACCCCGGCCCGCATGGATTCTCTGAAGCGCTGTATGCCCTGTCTTCAGCGGCCAACAACAACGGCAGCGCCTTTGCCGGACTGGGTGCGAACACGCCTTTCTACAACGCGTTGCTGGCGGTTGCAATGTGGCTGGGCCGCTTCGGCGTGATCGTGCCGGTGCTGGCGATCGCCGGCTCGCTGGCTGCCAAGAAGCGCATCGCGACAACGGACGGCACCTTGCCAACCCACGGGCCCTTGTTCGTCGCGCTGCTGATCGGCACGGTTCTGCTGGTCGGCCTGCTGAATTACGTGCCGGCGCTCGCGCTTGGGCCCGTCGTCGAACACCTGATGCTGCATGCGCGCTGAAAGAAAACCATGACCCGACCCACCCTCACCCTCTTTGACCCTGCGCTGCTTAAACCTGCGCTGGTCGACGCCGTGCGCAAGCTCGACCCGCGCGTGCAGTGGCGCAACCCGGTGATGTTTGTCGTCTACGTGGGCAGCGTCTTCACCACCGCGCTGGCGGCGGCTCAGCCAAATGGCTTCAGCATCGGCGTAGCCGTGTGGCTGTGGTTCACCGTGCTGTTCGCCAACTTCGCCGAGGCCCTGGCCGAAGGCCGCAGCAAGGCGCAGGCCGCATCGCTGCGGGGCCTGAAAAAGAAGACCTGGGCCAAGCGTCTGGAAAAAACGCCGGCTGGCGAATACACACATGGCACGGCACGCACCGCCATCAAGTGGCACCCGCTGGAGGCCGACAACCTGCGCAAGGGCGACACCGTGCTCATCGAGGCCGGCGACACCGTCCCCGCCGACGGTGAGGTGATCGACGGCGTGGCCTCGGTCGACGAAAGTGCGATTACCGGCGAATCCGCCCCCGTCATCCGCGAATCCGGCGGCGACTTCTCTGCCGTCACCGGCGGTACGCGCGTGCTCTCGGACTGGGTCGTCGTACGCGTGTCGGTGAACCCGGGCGAAACCTTTGTCGACCGCATGATCGCAATGGTCGAGAACGCGAAGCGGCAGAAGACGCCTAACGAGATCGCGCTGACCATCCTGCTGGTGGCGCTGACGATCGTCTTCCTGATCGTGGTCGTCACGCTGCTGCCGTTCTCGGCCTTCGGTGTGCAAGCCGCCGGTGCCGGGCAGCCGGTCAGTCTGGTAATCCTGGTGGCGCTGCTGGTGTGCCTGATCCCGACCACCATTGCGGGCCTGTTGTCCGCCATCGGTGTCGCCGGCATGAGCCGCATGATGCAGGCCGGCGTGATCGCCACGTCGGGCCGCGCGGTCGAGGCCGCCGGCGATGTCGACGTGCTGCTGCTCGACAAGACCGGCACCATCACTCTGGGCAACCGCCAGGCCAGTGCCTTCATCCCGGCCGCCGGCGTGAAGGAAGCCGAGTTGGCCGATGCGGCGCAGCTGGCTTCGCTGGCGGATGAGACACCGGAGGGCCGCAGCATCGTCGTGCTGGCCAAGCAGAAGTTCCCGCTGCGCGAACGCGACGTGGCCACGCTGGGTGCCAGCTTCATCCACTTCGCGGCGCAGACGCGCATGAGCGGTGCCGACCTGCATGGTCATGGCGAGCCTGCTGGCCCTGTGCGGCAGCTGCGCAAGGGCGCGGCCGACGCCATCCGCCGCCACGTCGAAGCGCTGGGCGGTAGCTTCCCGGCGGCGCTGCAGGCCGCCGTCGACGATGTGGCGCGTCGTGGCAGCACGCCCCTGGTGGTGGCCGACGGCCAGCGCGTTCTGGGGGTCGTCGAACTCAAGGACATCGTCAAGGGCGGCATCAAGGAACGCTTCGCCGAGCTTCGCCGCATGGGCATCAAGACTGTGATGGTGACCGGCGACAACCGGCTGACGGCCGCGGCGATTGCCGCCGAAGCCGGTGTCGACGACTTCCTGGCCGAAGCCACCCCGCAGGCCAAGCTGAAGTTGATCCGCGAGCACCAGGCCGCCGGACGCCTGGTGGCGATGACCGGCGACGGCACCAACGACGCTCCGGCGCTGGCCCAGGCCGACGTGGCGGTGGCGATGAACACCGGCACCCAGGCCGCCAAGGAGGCCGGCAACATGGTTGACCTCGACAGCAACCCGACCAAGCTGATCGAGATCGTCGAGACCGGCAAGCAGATGCTGATGACGCGCGGCTCGCTCACCACCTTCAGCATCGCCAACGACGTGGCGAAGTACTTCGCCATTGTCCCGGCCGCTTTTGTGGCCACCTATCCGCAGCTGGGCGCACTGAACGTCATGCAGCTGGCCAGCCCGAACTCGGCCATCCTGTCGGCGGTGATCTTCAACGCGCTGATCATCGTCGTGTTGATCCCGCTGGCGCTCAAGGGCGTGCCCTACCGCGCCGTGGGCGCGGCAACGTTGCTGCGGCGCAACCTGTTCGTCTACGGTCTGGGCGGCGTTATCGTGCCCTTCATCGGCATCAAGCTCATCGACATGGGTCTTGCCGCGCTTGGCCTTGCTTAAGGAAAGAAATCATGAACTTCCAACTTCGCCCCGCGCTGACACTCTTCGTCGTGCTTTCTCTGCTGACCGGTCTGGTCTATCCGCTGGCCGTGACCGGCGTCGCGCAGCTAGCCTTTGCCGACCGCGCCAACGGCAGCCTGCTCGTACGCAACGGCCAGGTCGTCGGCTCCGAGCTGATTGGCCAGTCTTTTGGAGACCCCAGGCACTTCTGGAGTCGGCCCTCGGCGACTGCTCCGATGCCCTACCACGCGGCGCATTCGGGCGCCTCGAACCTGGGGCCGAGCAATCCGGCGCTGGCCGAGGCCGTGAAGGCGCGTATCGCGGCGTTGCGGGCTGCGGACCCCGGCAACTCGGCGCCAGTACCGGTGGACCTGGTCACGGCATCTGCCAGTGGCCTGGATCCGCACATCAGCCGCGCTGCAGCGGACTATCAGGTATCGCGGGTGGCGCGCGCTCGTTCCCTGTCGGAGACCCGGGTGCGCGAACTGGTCGATCGCTACACCGAAGCGCCCTTGCTGGGTTTCATCGGCGAGCCCCGGGTCCATGTGCTGCGGCTGAATCTGGCGCTCGATGCCGACGGCTCCTGAGGTGCGCGCCCACGGCGATGTGGCGGTGGCATGATGGCGGCGATGATGCCCCCTGAGCGCCCCGATCCGGACCAGCTGCTGCAGCAGGTGGCACGAGACGAAGCACGGTCGCAGCACGGCAAGCTGAAGATCTTCTTCGGTGCGTCGGCGGGGGTCGGGAAGACATACGCGATGCTGGCCGCCGCCCGCGCCGCGCGCGTGCAGGAGGTGACCCTGATCGTGGGTCTGGTGGAGTCCCATGGGCGCGCCGAGACCGAGGCCATGGCGCAGGATCTGCCCCGGCTCTCGCTCAGGTCCGTGTCCTATCGCGACCACGTGCTGCAGGAATTTGACCTTGACGCTGCGCTGGAGTGGGCCAAGGCGCAGGCCGAGCCGCTGATCCTGCTGGACGAGCTTGCGCATAGCAACGCACCGGGGTCGCGCCATCTCAAGCGCTGGCAGGACGTACAAGAGATGCTGGACGCAGGCATCGACGTCTGGTCGACGATGAACGTACAACACCTGGAGAGCCTGAACGACATCGTCAGCGGGATCACCGGTATTCGGGTCTGGGAGACCGTGCCCGACCGCCTGTTTGACGAAGCCGACGAGGTGGTGGTGGTTGACCTGCCTCCCGACGAGTTGCTTGATCGACTGAAGGCAGGCAAGGTCTACCTGCCGCAGCATGTCGAGCGGGCGACAAACAACTTCTTTCGCAAGGGCAACCTGCTGGCGTTGCGCGAACTGGCGCTGCGGCGCACGGCCGATCGCGTGGACGGCGAGATGCAGGCTTGGCGACGGCGGTCGTCGGTACAGTCTGTTTGGCCAAACCGCGAAGCGCTGTTGGCCTGTATCGGGGTGGGCGACGGCGGCGAAAAGGTCGTGCGCGCGAGCGCGCGGTTGGCCGCGCAGCTCAATGTATCCTGGCACGCGGTCACTGTCGAGACTACCGTCAGCCAGCGCTGGCCCGACGCGCGGCGCGATCAGGTGCTGCGCGTGCTGAAGCTGGCCCAGCAACTTGGGGCCACGGTGGCCACGCCCGCCGCGCCCGCTGTGGCCCCGGCGTTGGTTCGTTACGCGCGCGACAACAACCTGTCTCGCCTGGTCATCGGGCGAACCCGGCGCCGCTGGCCCTGGCAGCAGTCGCCGGCAGATCGCATTGCCGCGCTGGCCGACGAACTCGATGTCGTGCAGCTGGCCCAACCTGTGCTGGAGCGCGCACGGTCTGCATCCGAACCGTCAAAGGTTATTGCTGGCAAGCTGCCTTGGAGTGGCTACGCCGCTGCAGTGACGGCCTGCCTTGTTACCGCGCTGCTGGCCACCCCGTTGCTGGGGCTGCTCGAACTCACCAACATCGTGATGGTGTTCCTGCTTGCCGTGGTGGGCGTGGGTTGGTTCTACGGCCGCGGCCCGGCGGTGCTGGCGGCGTTTCTGGGTGTGGCGCTGTTCGACTTCTCCTTCGTTCCGCCGCGGTTCACTTTCGAAGTCAGCGATGTGCAATACCTGGTGACCTTCGCCGTCATGCTGGTGGTAGCGTTGGCGATCGGTCAGCTGACCGCGGTGCTCAAGGTGCAGGCGGAAGCGGCGACACAGCGCGAGCACCGCATGCGCAGACTCTACGAAATGTCGCGTGATCTCTCGGCCGCGTTGCTGCCCGAGCAGGTGGCCGAAATCGGTGCCCGGTTCCTGACAGCCGAGTTCCGCGCGAAATCGACATTGCTGGCGGCCGACGCCCATGACCGGTTGGTAGCGCTGCCAAGAGGTAGCGCGGCGGTCGACGATGCGGTGGCGCAGTGGGCTTTTGACCGTGGCGAGCCGGCCGGTTTTGGAACCGATACCCTGGCCGCTAGTGCCTGTCTGGTGTTGCCGCTGAAGGCACCCATGCGTCTGCGCGGCGTGTTGGCGTTGGAACCCGCAGACCGCAACATGCTGGGTCCGGATCAACGCCGGTTGCTGGACACCTGCGCTTCGCTATTGGCGATCTCGCTGGAGCGCATTCACTATATTGACGTGGCGCAAAAGAGCACCGTGCAGATCGAGTCCGAGCGGCTGCGCAACTCATTGCTTTCAGCCATATCGCACGATCTGCGCACGCCGCTGGCGGCGATGGTCGGCCTGGCTGATACGCTGGTGATGACGCCGCCGCCGCTCTCGACGGTGAAGGGCGAACTGGCAGCGTCGATCCGGGAGTCCGCGCTGCGCATGAATGCGATGGTCGGCAATCTGCTGGACATGGCCCGTCTGGAGGCCGGTGCGGTCCCGATGCGACGCGAGTGGCAGCCCCTGGAGGAGGTCGTCGGAAGTGCGCTGGCGGCTTGCGCTTCGGCGTTGCAGGGGCGACCAATCCAAGTGAAGCTTGCCGATGACCTGCCATTGCTCGAACTGGACGCAGTATTGTTCGAACGTGTGCTGGTCAACCTGCTGGAGAATGCGGTGAAGTACACCCCTGCAGGCAGTGCCATCGAGTTGTCGGCGACGGCCTCGCCCTCGGCCGTCTCGATCCATGTGGACGACTTCGGGCCGGGGTTGCCCGTCGGGCGGGAGGAGGCCTTGTTCAACAAATTCGAGCGCGGCAGCAAGGAAAGCACAATGCCTGGTGTGGGGCTCGGACTGGCAATCGCGCGGGCCATCGTGCTGGCACACCATGGGTCCATCCGCGGCGAAAACCGGTCTGGGCCATCTGGCACCACAGGCGCCCGATTCACGATCGAGCTGCCACGCGGGGAACCACCCGTGGACGACGGCAGCACGAGTGCGATTGCCACCGTTTAGGATCGGCCCATGGATTTGCGTGCCCGCATACTGGTGGTCGAGGATGAGACCGACATCCGTCGCTTCGTTCGCATGACGCTGGAATCGGAAGGATACGAGGTGTTCGAGGCGGCAACGCTGCAGCGCGGTCTGATCGATGCGGGTAGCCGGCGTCCGGACCTTGCCATCATCGACCTTGGCCTGCCGGACGGCGACGGCGTCGGCCTGATCCGTGAACTCAGGGCTTGGTCGGCGGCGTCCGTGATTGTTTTGTCGGCACGCAGCGGCGAAACCGACAAGATCGGTGCACTGGACGCCGGTGCCGATGATTACCTGGTAAAGCCCTTCGGCGCCGGCGAGCTGCTGGCCCGCGTGCGGGCGCAGTTGCGGCGCCAGACCCTGACGACTCCGTCGGCAGATCCGGTGCTTCGATTCGGGCCTGTGACCGTTGACCTCACCCGCCGGGCGGTCGAGCGCAATGGTGAACCGGTGCACTTGACCCCTATTGAATACCGTCTGCTGACGCACCTGGCGTCCCAGCCCGACCGGGTGGTCACGCACCAGCAGCTGCTCAAGGCCGTTTGGGGTCCGGGGCATGCCGAGGACACCCACTACGTGCGTGTTCATATGGCAAACCTGCGCAAAAAGATTGAGGATGCGCCATCCATGCCGAAACATCTGCTGACCGAAGCCGGGATTGGATACCGGTTCAGGTACTGATGCTTTCGAGGTATTCCAGCCGACGGATACGCGGCCATGCTGTTGATCGCAACTGCGGATACGATTTCACCCGCTCGGCACCGTGGCGACCGATCGCGCATGCGCGCCACTACAGTCATGCAGAAACTTGTCGAAGTTGGTTAACTTCGTTCGTCGTCCTGGTTCACGTAACTCTCATTTCAGGAGGTTGAATATGGTCAGCAAGAACACGATCTGTCTCTGGTACGACGGTACCGCGTTGGACGCCGCGACGTTCTACGCCGAGACGTTCCCGGACAGCACGGTGGGTGTTGTGCTTCGCGCGCCTGGTGACTATCCGGCGGGCCAGCAGGGCGATGTATTGACGGTTGAGTTCACGGTGCTGGGCATCCCGTGCCTCGGCCTCAACGGGGGTCCGGGGTTCAAGCACACCGAGGCGTTCTCGTTTCAGGTGGCGACCGACGACCAGGCCGAAACCGACCGTTTGTGGAACGCGGTTGTCGGCAACGGCGGCCAGGAAAGCCAGTGTGGCTGGTGCAAGGACAAATGGGGACTGTCGTGGCAGATCACGCCGCGCGCGTTGACGACCGCGATCGCCGATCCGGATCGGGCGGCCGCCAAACGCGCGTTCGAAGCCATGATGGAGATGACAAAGATCGACATTGCCGCGATCGAAGCGGCCCGGCGTGGCTGACGCTACCGATGCCGGACAGCCACCGGTAACTATTTCGCCAATTGCTTGGGACATCGCCGAAGTTCAAGTTCGGTTCGCCAAACGAAAGAAATTCACGTCAGGTACTGATGCACGATCTTGAGAAAATAGGCCATGACCAACAGGATGGCGCCGACTCGAAGACTCCATCGGTCAACCCAAGTCCAATTCGTCAATTCTTCTTCGAGGCCGGAGACCACGGCTTGACCCATCTCATCCACGTTGGCATTCTTCTTGGCAGTCTGTACGGTTGACTTGAGCCGGTCGACGAATCCGTTGAGGCCGTCGTTTCTGAAGGCGGTGATCACGAGTGCGATACCACTGAGCAAGCCGAGCAAATCTGACCAGCTTTCGAGCGTCCAAATCATGTCCGCGCTCAGATGGTCAGGATCCTGGTTGACTCCTTGGTCGCGCCTTCCTCGTCTTCGATACCGATGACGAGGCGCTTGCCAGCCGCGTGCGCCAGGCGGACCAGCGTCAGCAACGACGGGCCTCTCTCCATGGAGCCTGACTCCAGTCGGCTGATCTCCGACTGGCCGACGCCGCTTGCATCTTGCAACGCGCTTTGAGACAAGCCGCTTTCTGTTCGCATGTCGCGTACAAGAGCGCCCAGCTGCTGGAGCACCTCGTAGTTGTCGAAACCGAACTTGACGTCAGGATCCTGCAGCAAAGACTGCTCGAACTCATTTGGCTTGACCATGATTCAACTTCCTTTCAAGAAGAGCGGCCCCACGCGCGCGCCCGTGCGTCCGGCGCGGTGCTCGGCATTCCGACTCGAACCATCCCTTGCCACGCGTCGACCGCCAGAATTGTTGTCACTGAATGGTTCAACTCGTAGACGCAGGCGACTCGACTCCACGCGCTGTATAAGAACACCACCTCATACAAGACGGAGGTGCCACTGCCCGCGTGGAGCATCTCGGCTTGTGACAATGTCGCCGTGCCGCTGTCGATCAACAAATGTCGCCTCACCATCATGCCGAGACAGCGTTTTACCCCTCGGCCAGCCGTCGAAAGAATGGCCTGAACTTCAGCTTTCGCGTCAGCGTCGTACCTTGGCATATGGACATTATGGGGTTTAACCCATAAAAGTCAACACGAATTCAATGCGGTCATCAAGACTGAGCGCGCGCCGCATCGCCGACTGGCCTTGCGCACCATCACTTGCGCGGAACTGCTCCGTTTTGCCCGTGAATGTGTCGGCGCCAGTCAATCCACTCAGATCGCGATTGTCATGCCGCCGTCCGCCACCAGCGTCTGGCCGGTGATGAAGCTGGAGGCGTCGCTGCTCAGGAAAACGGCGGCACCCGCTAGGTCATGCGGCGTACCCCAGCGCAACATCGGCGTGCGCTTGCGGATCCATTCGTATCGCTCGGGGTCGGCACGAAACGCGGTGTTGATGTCTGTGGCCATGTAGCCGGGCGCGATCGCGTTGACGGTGACACCCTTGGCCGCCAGCTCCACCGCCATGCCACGCGTCAGACCTTCCAGCGCTGCCTTGGCGGCAATATAGGCAGTGTTGGTGCCGCGGCTGATACGCGCGTTGACCGACGAGATCATCACAATGCGGCCCCAGCCGCGTGCCACCATGCCGGTGGCGGCCTTGCGCGACAGGCGGAAGCATGCGTCCAGCGCAGAGTCGAAGGTGCGGCGCCAGTCGTCGTCGCTGGTGTGCAGGAAGTCGCCGCTGGCGCTGGACACTGCGTTGTTGATCAGGATATCGAGATGCCCGTGTTGCGCTTCGATGGCCTCGACGGCCGCATCCGCATCGGCGCGCACGCAGACATCAAACGCGGCGATGCTGGCCTGCCCGCCGGCGCTGGTGATCTCCTGCTGGCGCGCCAGCAAGCGTTCATGGTTGCGGCCATTGAGCACGACATGGGCGCCTGCCTGCGCCAGGCCCAGCGCCATTCCGGCGCCCAGGCCGCGCGAGGCCCCGGTGACCAGCGCGACGCGACCTTGCAGTGAAAATGGATTGGACACGAAGTTGGCTCCTTGCGATGCGGGCGAGGCAGCGTCCGCTGGCGCGGCTCAACCGCCCATGAACAGACCGCCGGTGACCAGCACCGCCTCGCCAGTGATGAAGCTGGCGCCGTCGCTGCACAGAAAAACGATCAGGCTGGCCACTTCGCCCGGGCGGCCCAGGCGCGCCAGCGGGGTGTTGCGGATGACCTCGTCCGCACCGCCGGCGAGTTTGCGCGCCACCATCGGCGAATCGATCACACCCGGCGATACCGCATTGACGCGGATGCCGGGCCCGAGCTCGCGCGCCAGTGTGCGGGTCAGCGACACCAGCGCGCCCTTGGTGGCGCCATAGTGGCCATGTTCTGCGCTGCCTCCGGTGTGCCCCGACATCGACGACAGCAGCACGATCGCGCCGCCGTTGCCCATGTGGTCGATGGCGCAGCGCACCAGATAGAACACGCCGTTCAGGTTCACGGCCATGGTGCGTTCCCATTGGGCCGGCGTCATGCGGCTCAGCAACTGGTCTTCATAGATGGCGGCGGCCGGCACCAGGTAATCGAGGCGGCCGAATCGCGCCACGCAGGCGTCGACCAGGGCCTGCGCGTCGGTGTGTCGCGCGGCGTCGTAGGCCATGGCCAGGGTGCGGGCGCCGTCGGGGTCGAGTTCATGCACCGTAGCCTGGAGGGAATCGCCCTGGATGTCGCCCATCGCCACGCAGGCGCCGCTGTTCAGAAAAGCTTCGGCGGTGGCCCGGCCAATGCCGCTGGCCGCGCCGGTGATCAACACCACCCGGTCGCTGAAGTCGTAACGGATTTGCGGCCGCACGGCTCAATGGGCGAACAATGCGGCCGCGTTGTCGCAGTACCGGGCCACCTTGTCCGGGTCGAGTTCGACGCCAAGACCGGGCCGGTCCGGAATCTGCAGATAGCCATCCGCGTCGAGGGCAAAAGGCTGTTGCAGGATGCCGTCGACGTACGGGCTGCCACCGATGTATTCGACCAGGTCGCTGTCGTGAATGGCGCTGGCCAGTTGCAGGTCGGCGGCCAGGCCGAGTGCGGTGTTCCAGCCGTGGCCGATGTACTGGACGCCGAAGTCCTGGGCCATCCATGCGATGCGGCGCTGCTCGCTGATGCCGCCGACCTTGGTCACGTCGGGCTGCACGATGTCAAAGGCGCCGCGCGCGAGCCAGGGCAAGAAGGCCTGGCGCCGGGTCAGCACCTCGCCGCCGGCAATCTTTACCGGGCTGGCGCGGCGCAGTTCGCAGAAGTCGTCGATCGCGTCGGGCTTGAGTGCCTCCTCGAACCAGCCGACGTCGTATTCGGCCAGCATGTCGGCAGTGCGCAGCGCCCATTTCAGGCCATGTGGCCAGTAGGCGTCGCTGGCGCCGGCATCGACCATCAACTTGGCGTCGGGCCCGGCGGCATCTCGCGCGGCGCGCACGATGGCGGCATCGAGCTTGTGGTCCATGGCGCGGCCGAACGGGCCCCAGCCGATCTTGAACGCGGTGAAGCCCAGCTTTCGATACGTCGTGATGACATCGAACATCTGCATGGGCTGCTCCATCAGCAGCGAGCAATAGGGCTGCACCCGCTGGCGGTAGCTGCCGCCGAGCAGGCGGCCGACCGGCAGTCCGGTGGTCTTGCCCAGGATGTCCCACAGCGCGATGTCGATGCCGCTGATGGCATGCGTGAGGCTGCCGCCGCGGCCCATCCAGAAGCTGTTCTGGTGCAGCTTCTCGCTGACCCGTTCCGGCTCCAGCGCGTTCTCGCCCAGGAACAGTGGCTCCAGCACCTTGAGCGCGGCCTGCACCAGCCGGCCGTCGGTGAACACGCTGCCGTAGCCGGTGATGCCGGCGTCGGTATGTACCGCCACCAGCGCGTGGATCGAGTCGTCGGGTTTGATCTCGGCCGACCAGCCGCCCTTGGGGCTCTCACCGGTCAACGCGGCGCTGGTGATGGCGCGGATCTTGACGGGCTGCAGCCGGGCGACGGGGAGCGCAGGTGTGGGCATGGCGGGCGGGAGTTCAGGCAGGTGATGGACTGCGCTGTGTCTCGGCACGGCGCTCGGCGATGATCTTCTCCAGGTCGACCTTGTGGATTTCGACGTCGATGTGGTCGCTGATGGCGCGCGTCATGTCGCCGACCTTGCCGGAGCGAAACACGCGGACCAGTTCCCAGTGCTCCTCGACGATGGCCTCCATCGGTTTGCCCAGCGCGGACAAGCCGAAGATGATGGTCATCTGGCGCGCCAGCATTTCCCACATGTCGCTGAGCACCGCATTGCCGGCGTAGCTGCACAGCGAGCGGTGAAAGGCGGTGTCGGCGGTCGCGAAGCCGAACACATCGTTGCGCGCGGCCATGGTCTCCATGTCGTGCACGATGGATTCGAGCTCTTGCAGATGCGCCGCGTCATTGCGCTTGAGCCGGATCGCGCGGGTGGCGGCCGTCGTCTCCAGCGCCACGCGCACCTCGATCAGCTGGTCGATGCGCTCATGGCTGACCGGTGTAAGTCGAATGCCTTTGTATGGTTCGTTGACGACCACGCCCTGGCTTTCGAGCACGCGCAAGGCCTCACGCACCGGCACCCGGCTTACGCCGAGCTGCTCGGCCAGGTCGGCCTCGATGATGCGGTCGCCCGGCAGGATCAGACCTTCAGACGCCCCCGCCACCAACGCGTCAATGATCTGGTGCACCAGCGTACGGGGCTGCAATTTGAGGAAGATCTGTGGCGACGCCGGTACCGCCGGACCCACCAGATGCAGGGATTTCACGCGGGGTTTCGCCATTTGAAGATTGTATACATTTATAAATTATGCTATTCTGAATTTACACGCAACCTGATCCGGACGCCATGCCAAAGACCAAGCGCCTGCAAACGCCCACTGCGACAGCGGTGGCGGACGCGAGTCCGAGCCGGGTCCATTGCGATGTCGATTTTGACCGGCCGGGGCGCCAGGCGGCTTATCTCAAGGCGCCCCAGTCGCGCAATACCTCAGGCTGGGGAGTGGTGGAGATTCCGATCTATGTGCTGAATAACGGAAAGGGCCCCACGCTGCTGTTGACCGGCGGCGTGCATGGTGACGAATACGAGGGCCAGATTGCCATTTCACGGCTGGCGCAGACACTCGATATCCAAAAGCTCAAGGGCCGGCTGATCCTGATCCCGGCGGTGAACATGCCTGCTGCCTTGAACGGCACGCGCCTGTCGCCGATCGACGGGCGCGACATGAACCGCTGCTTTCCAGGCAACCCCAAAGGCACGTTCTCCGAGATGCTGGCGCATTTCATCGACAGCAAGATATTGCCCCACGTCGATGTGTCGGTCGACATGCACACCGCCGGCCATTCGGCCGATTGCGTGCCCAGTACCAACATGCACTACGTGCCCGATGCGGCCATGCGCAACAAGACCATGGACGCTGCCGCCGCATTCGGCGCGCCCTACAACGTGGTGTTCTGGGGTGTGGACGAAGGCGCCACGCTGACGGCGTCGGTCGAGCGCCGGGGCATCCTGTCGTTGGGCACCGAGATCGGGGGCTGGGGACGCGTCAGCGTGGAAGGCGTGCGCATCGGCGAACGGGGCGTGCGCAACATGCTTAAACACCTGGGCATGACCGGCGGCAAGGTGGACACCGACCAGCGCAGCGGCGCCAAGGGTACACGCCACATGATGGTGCGTGATGCCAGTTGCTACAGCTTTGCGCCTGGCAACGGCATCTTCGAGCCGCACCAGCTGGCCGGCGAGACGGTGAAAGTCGGGCAAAGCGCCGGCTTTCTGCATTTCATTGAAGACCTGGACCATGCACCGGTCGAAGTCCACTACGGCGCCAGCGGCGTGTTGTGGATGGCGTCCGGCCCGGGTAGGGTGCAGCGCGGCGACTGTGTGGCCGTGGTGATGCAGGACTATCTCGATCCCGGGCACTGATCATGCCCAACAACTTTCTGTCAGCGGGTGCGCGCACCCGGTTTACGGCAAACCTCCCGCGCCGCGGGTCCAACCGAAGGAGAACGTGTCCATGAAACTTAAATTCCTGCACATCGCATTGGCTGCCGCCCTGGCATTTGGCTCGGTCACGCCGGCCATGGCCCAGAAGAAGGGCGGCGATGTGGTGGTGGCGATCACCAATGCGCCGCCGTCACTGGACCCGCACTCCACCTCCGCGCAGGCGGCGCGCCACGTCAACCTGCACATGTTCGAGACGCTGTATGCGCGCGATGAAGGTGGCAAGCCGGTGCCCGACCTCGCCAAGTCGGTCGCGGTGTCGCCCGACGGACTGAGTTATGTGTTCACGCTGCGCAGTGGCGTCAAGTTTCACAACGGCAAGACCATGGGGCCGGCCGACGTGGTGGCCTCGATCGAGCGCTACCGCAAAGGGGGGGCGTCGGCCAGCCTGATCAGTGCCATCGACAGCATCAGCGCCACCGGGCCCGACCAGGTCACGATCAAGCTCAAGACGGTGCAGTCGACGTTCCTGGGCAATCTGTCGAGTCCGCGTGCGCCGATCGCCATCATGCCGGCTGAAGAGGCAGCCAAGGAAATGGGCAAGGCCGATCCGATCGGCACCGGCCCTTACAAGTTCGTCGAATACAAGCCCGACAGCCATGTGAAGCTGGCTCGCTTCGACGGGTATGTCCCCAATCCGGCTTACAAGGAGCGCGACGGTTTTGCTGGCGCCAAGATCGCCTATCTCGATACCGTAACGTTTCGCTTCATTCCCGAAGCTGGCGCGCGTGACGCCGCCACTATGACGGGCCAGGTGCAACTGAACGAGACCAGTGACGAGACCACCGCCAAGCGACTCAAGGGAAATGCGAACTTCACGGTGATGAAGGCCTTGCCGTACGCGGTACAGGTACTCAAGTTCAACATGGCGCAGGGGCCGGGGACCGACCTCAACTTCCGCCGCGCCATTGCCCAGGCCATCAATGCCGAGGAGATCCTGGGCACGGCCTATCCGGATCTGTACCTGATGGACCAGAGTTGGGTCTATCCCGGCTCGCCGTACCACACCGGCCGTGCGCTGCTCAAGCAGGATGTGGCCGCCGCCAAGGTCAGCCTGGCCAAGTCGAGCTACAAGGGCGAGAAGCTGATCTTCATCATCGACAACATCCGGCCCAACATCGATGCCGCCACGGTGTTCCAGCAGCAGGTCGCTGCCATCGGTGTGAACGTCGAGCTCAAGGTCGGCGATTGGCCCACCATCTCTGGCATCGGCCTCAAGAGTGACCAGGGCTGGAACTTCTGGACCCACGGCTTTGGCATCGAGCCGTACGAAGGCCCGGCGTCGGCGATGTCGCATTGGGTCAAGGGCCAGGGCCAGCGCAAGGACGATACGGTGATCGACGATTTGTTCACCAAGCTCAACGCCGAGATGGATGTCGCCGTGCAGAAGAAACTCTTCGCCGACTTCGAGAACCGCATGGCAGACCAGGCCATCGCGATCAACCTGGGCGACTACGGCCTGTTCCAGGTGGTGTCGAACAAGCTGAAGAACTTCAAGCCCTACCGCATCACCCGCATGTGGGGCGTGTGGCTCGAATAAGCCTGCAGCCATCGCCGGTGTCCTGCAAACCTGCGACCGCGCGACAAACGCGGGGTCGCAGCGCTGCACCGCGTTCATCTCATCCGTTCGCTGAATGATCCGCTTCATCCTGCGCCGCCTGCTCGCGTCGATTCCGGTCCTGCTGCTGGTATCGCTGATCACGTTCGGCCTGTTGTGGCTGGTGCCGGGCGATCCGGCCTCGATGTTCCTGGACGCCGGGGCCACGGCCGAGGCGCTGGACCGGGTGCGCCGCGAAATGGGACTCGACCAGTCCTTCCTGGTGCGCATGGGTCAGTGGTATGCACGGCTGTTGCAAGGCGATCTGGGCCAGTCGCTGCTGCTCAACCGCAGCGTGGTTGACGCCATCCTGGAGCGCTTGCCGGTCACTCTGTCGCTCACCGCACTCGCCTTCGTTGTCTCGGTGCTGCTGGGCGTGGCTGCCGGCGTGGTGGCCGCGGTGCGCCACGGCCGGCTGGCCGACCAGGGCATGATGACGCTGGCGCTGATCGGTTTGTCCATTCCCGAGTTCTGGCTCGGTCTGGTGCTGATCTGGCTGATCGCGGTGCTGGTGCCGATCTTCCCGGCGGGCGATTATGTGGCCTTTACCACCGACCCCTGGCAATGGGCGTACCACATCGCGCTGCCGACCTTCTCGCTGGCCTGCGTGCAGATGGGCTTCGTCGCACGCATGACGCGTTCGAGCATGCTGGAGGTGCTGGGCCAGGATTTCATACGCACTGCCCGTGCCAAGGGTCTGCCCGAGGCCTACGTGGTGGTGCGCCATGGACTGCACAACGCGATGGTGCCCATCGTCACGGTGATGGGCATCATGGTGGGTGCCTTGCTCGGCGGCGCGGTCGTGACCGAACAGGTGTTCTCCATACCGGGGCTGGGCCGGCTCATCATCGGCGCGGTGCTCAGCCGCGACTTCCCGGTGATCCAGGGCGGCCTGTTGTTCCTGGCGCTGATCTACCTGGCGGTGAACCTGGTCGTGGATCTGCTCTATGCCGCGATCGATCCGCGGGTACGGCTTCAATGAGCGCCGCAGTGGCGACGCCATCACGCCGCGCCGAGTTTCTGCGCCGCTT
>JBDTMH010000002.1:0-62337 GCA_039934375.1 Burkholderiaceae bacterium
ATGGCATGGGTCATGCGCTGTATTCGACGCCGCAGGACTACATGCGCTTCCTGCGTATGTTTCTCAACAAAGGCGCGCTGGACGGCCGGCGCGTGCTCAGCGAAGGCGCCGTGGAGCGCATGCTGGCAAACCAGATGGGGCCGTTGAAATTCGAGAAGATGGGCACAGTGGCACCGCCGATCACCGCGGACTTCGACCCCTTCGAAGGCACGACGAAGACTCACAGCTTTGGCTTCATGCGCAACGATGCCGACATCCCCGGCCGCCGCCGGGCGGGCTCGCAGAGCTGGGCGGGCGTTCTCAACACGCACTACTGGTTCGACCCGAGCGCGGATCTTGCCGGCGTGATCATGACCCAGTCGCTGCCCTTTGTTGAGCCGCCCTTCATGGCCGCCTATGAAGCCTTCGAGCGCGCGGCGTACACAGGCTGAAAGCACTTTGGGGCCTTCGGGGGAGCCGCTCCATCGCGCGCGGATCGGCGCAAGGCTGGCGATCCTGTGCTTACGGTGCCGGCGCGAGCTGCCGGCCTTGCTGGCTCTGCGCCGAGAGCTTGCGGGCCTCGATGTAGATGCGCCGAATCACAGGAAAACGCTCCCGCACCTCGCGCTCGATAGACACAATGGTGCTGGCAACGGTTTCGGCCGGTGTGCCGTCATCGAACTCCACGTCCATCGTCAACAGCACTTCGTTGCGGCCGATGTACATCGACAACGGAGCGCTGACGCCCTGGATGCCAGCATGTTCCCGCACCATGCGACGGATCTCTTGCGCGGTCGCAGGCCGTATGCCCTCACCGATCAGCAGCCCGCGCGATTCGTGCACCAGCAATACGGCGACGCCGGCCAGCAGCAGACCGATGATGATCGACGCCACGCCGTCGAGTTCCGGCAGGTTCCACCGGTGGCTCGCGTAGATGCCCAATGCGGCCACTGCCAGGCCGGCCAGAGCAGCCGCGTCTTCGGCCATCACGGTGTAGGTGGTCGGGTCCTTGCTGCCGTGCAGCGCTTGCCAGAACGGCCGCTCACCGGCTTCCCGCAGGAACTGGCGCAGGGCAATGGCAAAACTGGCGCCCTCGAAGCAACCTGCGGCAGCCAGCACGATGTAGCTCCACAGCGGGTCTTCCATCGCAACCGGGTTGCGAACGTGCATGATGCCTTCGTAGAAGGACACGCCGCCGCCAATGCCGAAGATCAGGACGGCGACGATCAGGCTCCAAAAATACAGCTCCTTGCCATGCCCGAACGGATGCTGCTCGCTCGGCGGACGTTCGCTGAGCCGCGTGCCAACCAGCAGCAGCACGCCGTTTCCGGTGTCGACGGCCGAGTGGATGCCTTCCGACAACATCGCGGAGCTGCCGGTGATGCCGGCCACGATGAACTTGGTCACGGCTATCGCCGAGTTCGACGCGATGGCGCCGTAGATGGCTGCCTTGGACTCACTCACGGCGAGGCTTGCGTCGGGTTGGCCGGAGCTGCTGCGGTTGTGCGCTGATCGCCCGGTCAGGTCAGCGAATCCGCCAACTTGCGCAGTACACCGTGCGGGTCGTCGGAAATCGGATCACCATGCGCCACCAGGATGCAATGCAACGACTCGATGGCAGCCCATTCCAGAAGCTGGGAACGCAATGCAGCGGCGTCGGCGCTCACCTTGACCACGCGCGGCACCTGCGGCGCGTCACCTGCGAAACCGGTCACGCGCAGGACCCAGCCACCGAAGCCCGATTCGTCGTGGATATTGCCAACCATGTCGCCAAGCACCAGCGTCGTGCCGTGGGTCGAGTGCACGCGCAACGCGGCCTCGCTATCGTGGCTGCCGCCCACCGTCTCGAACACGACGTTGGGGTCGCCAAAATCGGGTGCCGTGGTGTCGACTCCCACCGTCTCTTCCACCTTGTCCTGTGCGCCCGCCGGCGTCGCGACCCGCATGTTGGGGTAACGTTTCATCCAGATATGCGCGTCCATGCGGTGACGGCTGCTGGGCACCACCAGGAACGCGGGAGTGCCATATTCCTCGAGCGCAACCATTTCGTCCTCGTCCAGCGCAATCGCACTGAAGATCACCAAGCCGCCATCGTGCAGGCGCACCACCGTCATGCGGCGCGGCAGTTCGGCGAATGGCAAATGCAGGCGGCCGACTACGGTGAGGATGTTTTCGTCCACCTCCCACAGTTTGCTGTGAGGCAGGACTTTCCACTCCTTGAACGGTTTTGCCATGTTGGGCTTTCGAAAGGTTACTGCGCAGGCAACGCGTAGGCGATCACCGAGTCGCCTGCCTTCGTATGGGTAGACCCATGGCCACCGGCGACCACGAGCAGATACTCGCGACCGTCGATGCCGCTGTAGGTCATTGGGGTGGCCTGGCCTCCGGCGGGCAGGCGACTCTGCCAAAGCTGGTGACCGCTGTTCACGTCGTACGCGCGCACGTAGTTGTCCATGCTGCCAGACAGAAAGGCCACACCACCCGCAGTCAATAGGGGTCCACCCAGGTTGGGTACGCCCATCTTGAAAGGGAGTGGCAGTGGTGACAGGTCGCGCACGGTGCCGTTACGATGCATCCAGTCGATTTTTCCCGTGCGCAGGTCTGCGCCTGCGACATAGCCCCACGGCGGCGCTTGGCAGGGAATGCCGAGCGGCGATAAAAAGGGACTGAGATGCGCGGCGAACGGCGCCCCAAAGTTTTCGTTGAGTGCCGGCAGGCTACCCTTGGGCGGGCCACCGTCCTGAACCATCAGCGTGCTGTCGTCTGGCCTGGGCACCAGCCGCGACACAAAGGCAAGATAGGTCGGCGTGGTGAATGCGATTTGTCGGCGAGGATCGACGGCGATACCGCCCCAGTTGAAGACACCGAAATTTCCGGGGTAGATCAGTGAGCCTTCAGTTGAAGGCGGTGTAAAGCGCCCTTCGTACCGCAGGCGATGGAAAGCGATGCGACAAGCAAGCTGATCGAATAGTGTCGCACCCCACATGTCGCGACCGGCCAGCTTCGGCGGGTCGAACGACAGCGTTGACCGGGGTTGCGTGCGTGCGCTATGGTCGCCCGTTGCGGCGCCTGAAGGCGCAGCGACTTCGGTCACCGGCAGCAGCGGCTCGCCGGTGCGACGATCCAGCACAAAAAGTTCGCCCTGTTTCGTGGGCTGCACGAGGGCCGGAACAGTCGCCTCGCCCATCTTCAGATCCAGCAGAGTGGGCTGTGCCGGCACATCATAGTCCCATAGGTCGTGGTGCACCGTCTGAAACACCCAGCGAACTTGGCCGGTCGCGATATCCAACGCGACGACCGACGATGCAAAGCGCTCTACCGCCGGGCTGCGCTTGCCACCCCATTGGTCGGGCGGCTGGTTGCCCATTGGGATGTAGACCATGCCCAAGGTTTCATCGACGCTGGAGATGGACCAGCTGTTCGGCGAGTTCACCGTGTAGTGATCGTCCTTCCCGATGGGGGTCGTCACGTCGGGATTGCCGGAGTCCCAATTCCAGACGAGCGCGCCGGTGTCGATGTTGAAGGCGCGAATGACACCAGACTGCTCGTGCGTAGAGACGTTGTCGAGCACGGTTCCGCCGACGATGACGAGATGTCGGGTCACCACTACCGGAGACGTGGAGTAGTACGCGCCAGGCCGGACATTGGGCATGTTCGCCCACAGGTTGATCTGCCCCTTGCCGTCGCCGAATCCCAAGCACAACGCGCCGGTGTTCGGGTCGAGTGCAATGAGACGTCCGTCGGCGGTCGCCAGGAACAGCTTGCCGGCGCAATCGCCCGGTTTGGTGTCGCTTGCCGCTGCAGAGGTACTGTCAACAGCTTCGGCAGGAGGCTGGTATGACACGCCGCGGCAGGTCATGTGCTGGACCGCGAGTCCTTTTTCCAGTTTGGGGTCGTAGCGCCAAATCTGCTGGCCCGTTGTGGCATCCAACGCAATGACCGACTGATGCGGTGTGCAGAAGAACAGGCGATTGCCGATTTTCAGAGGCGTGACCTCGTCGGTGGTCTCGACAGGGTCGCCGGGTTGTCCCCGCACGTCGCCAGTATGAAACTGCCACGCGATCTGGAGGTTCGCGACGTTGGACGGTGTGAATTGCTCCAACGGGGAAAATCTTTGGCCGAACCCGGTGCGACCGTAAGCATGCCAGTCGGCTGGCGGGACACCTCGAACCGGTTGGCCCAAGGCGCGCTGCGCGGCTTGTGACGAAGGCAAAGTGCCGTCGACATCGTGCGGATCGTAGTACCAGGAGGCGGCTGCAACTGCAGCGCTCACCACCAGGGTGCTGGCCAGAGCCCACGCACCAGTCCGCGCGATCGACGTGGATGACGATGGGCCGTTGGTGTTGACACCAGAGTGGGCGTCCAGATCGCGCCGGACCCAGGGCATCAGCATCAAGCAGCCGATGACGAAGAGAATATCCAGTCGAGCGGCAAGTGGCCACCAGTCGAGCCCGGCCTCCCAGAGCGCCCAGATCAGCGTGGCCAGGAGCACCAGCGCATACACCCAAAACGCTGCTGCGCTGCGCCGCATGAGCATCACACCGCAGATAAACAGCAGTAACGCAAGCAAAAGGTAATAGGGGCTACCACCCACCGCCAACAGCCAGATGCCGCCAAAAGCGAGGGCGAAGGACATCAGAATCATCAGCGCGGCCAGCACACCAATGAAACTTTTCAGGGATGTGATGTGGCGGACTTTCATGTCAGTGTGCGCGGCTGGAGCACGACCTGCTTGAAGTCAGCGGGGTGTGGCCGCGATGACGTCGGTCTCCGTAATTTGTGCGGCAAGTCCAAGACAAATCTCGAATGGGTAATTGACCTGTCCATGCTGGATCAGTTGGCAGGAGTCGAGTGCAGGCGTCCGCCTTGTAAAAGTGTAGGACCAGCGCCCATACGAAGGCAGCGAAGTCAGAGGCCTCTGGCCCAGGCGCGTGGCCACTGGCACGAAGTGTTGTTCGGCGCATTTGGCACATTCCCGCGCGTCGCGGCGCATCCAGCCGTAATCCCCGTCCTACATTGCGTTGTGCGACCTTCCTATAGCGAAGGAAAGGACCGACGCGCACCATCGCCACACCCATTTCGAGAGAACCTGCCATGTCCAGCACCGAAAGTACTCTACCTCCCTCCACGGGTGAATTCGCTATGGCGGATAGCCGGCAAGCTGGCGCGAGCGCCGTTAACGCAGATCGCGTGGCCCTGACCCGTCAATACGAGGAACTGCGCCTGCAACTGGTGGATCTGCACTGTGCCGTGCAGCCGGACCTGGTGGCAATCGACCATGCTATCGACAGACTGGCAAAACTGCAGTCGGACATCAAGGCTACGCATGGTTTGATCGGCAACAACCCGATCGAAGACTGAACAGTTGTCCGGATTGCTTGCACAACTCACAACTTGCAAACACTCTCACCTTTGAACGGTGCAACCATGAACAATGCCAGTCTCCCCAGCGTGGCCGATGCGGCCGATGTCATGGGCTCGATGCCTACGACCAGCAGTGCGTCATATGCCGCACACTCACCCGTTCTGACCGCCTTTGACCATTTCGCATCCAGAGTTACGCGTTCGGCCGGATCGCCGCTTGCGTTCTGCGCCGCGCTGCTGCTGGTGCTGGTCTGGGCAGCGTTGGGGCCTCTGTTCAGCTACTCCGAGAATTGGCAGTTGGTCATCAATACCGGCACCACCATCATCACCTTCCTGATGGTGTTCCTGATCCAGCAGAGTCAAAACAAGGACAGCGTGGCACTGCACCTCAAGCTCAATGAACTGCTGGCCGCCAATCGCAAAGCCAGCAACCGCATGATTGGAATTGAAGGCCTCGATGAGCAAGACCTGCGCGACGTCGCCACGTTTTATACCAAGCTCGCGGAGCGGGCCAAGGCCGCCGGTGCGGACCAGGAGGCGCACTCGATCGATGAAGAGGGAATGCCCACCGAGGCTCCTTCGGCGGCACATTGAGCAGTACTTCTGATGCTTGCTTGATTCGTTTCCGACGGCTCTTCCTTGCACGTATCCAATGCTCCGGTACGCATGGCCGTGGCCATGGCCGAGTGGAACATGAGTGCCGCGCCCGGCCGCTTCCAGTGGCCGCGACCCTTGTTGGCCGCATCGGGCCCTCTGGTCGAGACTTTGACTGGTGACAAGGCGCTGACGCCGCGCGTCAGCGACCTTGTGCTTATTCCACGACGCGCAGCATGCGGTGTTATTTCCCGTCGTGGTCCGAATCTCCAGGCATAGCGCGTTCGGTGGCATCACTCACGCGCTGCCATGCGTCGCGCGTCGCATGCTTGGCACGGCCCCAGTCGAGATTGGAGTTACCGCGCTTGTTGCGCCAGTCGCGCTCCAGATCCGGTTCGACGTCGTCGAAGCTCTGGCCCGGATATCGGGCAAATGCGTCGACGCCCATACCGAAGGCCGGACGGAACTCGTCGTATGTCGAACCACTTGCATATGGCCGGGACGCGTAGTTGTCACGCCAGTAGGAATCCTCGGCAGCAGGGTCAGCCGCATTGGCAATGCCCTTTCCTGCCATCGCACCGACCACAGCCCCCGCTACTGCACCGATTGCGGCGCCGACCGGACCTGTTATACCCCCCACAGCCGCGCCGGCTGCAGCCGCACCTGCAACACCGCCAGCGGCACCGCCCAACACGGCTCCGGTGCCGGTTGCCACTGGTCGACTCTTGTCAACGACACGGTCTGGTTCGTTGGTTCGCGCAATGTTGGGGTTCATACGTTCGTTCATGCTTCTCTCCTTGGTGTGCTGCGTGATTGCGGAGCCAACTTTCCGGGCTGGCTCTTTGCTGCGCAGTGGAATCAAGCATAGGAGGCTCTGGCAGAGCCCTTCGTCATCTACCACGCGCTTGTCTGATAGGAAAGCATTCCTTGCGCCAGTAGGCGATTTCTTATGGCCACCGCCACTCTCAGCCCTTGAAAAAACCACTTGCGCAACCGACCAAGGCCCTTGGCACGCCGCATTGCACACCTAGAATGACGGCCAGACCCAACCCAACAGGCCACACATGAAACCAATGCGCATGTTGTATGTGGAGGACAACGCTGAACTTCGCGACATCTTCCAGGAAATGCTTGAAGGCGATCAGCGCGAGGTCGTGGCCTGCGCGACTGCAGAAGAAGCGCTGGTGCTGTGGAACGGCAGTGATTTCGATGTGCTTGTCAGCGACATCAGCCTGCCCGGCATGTCCGGCATCGATCTGGCCCAGCGCATACTTGCCGTGCACCCGGAGCGCTGGGTCGTCCTCTGCTCGGGCTACGCCTATGGCGACGCTCTCGGTGCGCTGGGGCCACGGGTACGTGCGCTCTCCAAGCCCTTTGAACTGGACGAATTGGATCGCTTGATGGACGAGATCCAAATGTCGCAGGGCAGCGCACCATGACACTGCGATTCATGGATGGTGGCGGCGTCATGGGTGCGATGCTGCGTGCGCATCCGTGGGCAGGGTCACCGCTGGGTCTACCGGCACAATGGCCCGCGCAGCTTAAGACCCTGGTCGGACTCATGCTCAACGCGCCGCAGCCGATGTTCGCGGTTTGGGGGCCGGAGCAATGGATGTTTTACAACGATACTTATTCTGAGATCCTGGGCGGACACCACCCCGCGTTGGCGCAACCTTTTTTGCAGGTCTGGAGCGAGATTCGCGACGACGTGGGGCCAATCATGGCGCGTGCTTATGCGGGCGTGCCGACCTATATGGACGACATCGAGTTGATGCTGCAGCGCCACGGCCACATAGAGGAAGCCCATTTCTCCTTCTTCTATGCCCCAGTGCGCGGTGATGGCGGTGAAGTGCTGGGGGTGTTCTGCGCCTGCAGCGAAATCACCCAACAGGTGCATGCGAAGCGCGAACACGCGGTCGAACTCGACCGCCTGCGCGAAATGTTCGCGTTGTCACCCAGCTTCGTGGCGGTGCTGCGGGGCCCGGAACATCGCTTTGAGCTGACCAATGCGGCCTATCTGAAGCTCATTGCGCATCGCGATGTGATCGGATTGCCAGTGCGCGCAGCATTGCCGGAAGTGCAGGGGCAAGGCTTCTTTGAATTGCTCGACCGGGTCTACCGCACCGGCAAAGCCCATTCGGGCCGTGCTGTACCAGTCAGCCTGATTCCCGAGGCCGGAGTCGCGCCTGAAGAGCGGGTCGTGGATTTCATCTACCAGCCGATGCGCGGTGCGGATGGACGGGTGAATGGCATATTTGTCGAAGGAGTAGACGTCACCGAACTCTTCACCCAGACTCAGATCCTGCGCGAAAGTGAAGAGAAATTCCGGTCCTTTGCGCAATTGGCTCCCAACCATATGTGGACCTCGCCTGCGGACGGGCGATTGGACTGGTTCAACGACCAGACGCTGCGCTACAGCGGCATGGACAGCGCGGCGCTCGCGGGTGCAGGCTGGTCCGCGCTGGTGCATTCCGACGACGTGGCCCGTGCAGCATCGACCTGGTCCGCCGCATTGTGCAGCGGTGCAAATTACGAAGTGGAATTCCGGATTCGCCGTGCCGATGGCGTATACCGCTGGCATCTGGTGCGTGCCCTGCCTGTGCGCAACGACCGCGGCGACATCGTGCGCTGGGTCGGTACCAACACCGACATCGAAGACCAGCGCGCTGACCGCGACCAGCTGCGCGCGATCAACGCAACGCTGGAGCGTCGCGTAGACGAGCGCACGCGTGAACGCGAGCGCATGTGGAGCAGTTCGCCCGACCTGATAGCGATGATCGATACGCAAGGCATCTTCATGGACATCAACCCGGTCTGGACCAGCGCATTGGGTTGGGGTCGGGAGCAGGTTATCGGCAAGCGCATCGACGCCATCATCCATCCAGCGGACCATGCCATTGCCGACGACGCGCTGGCACGCGCCTCGGTGGGAGTCTTGCCGACCTTCGAGTGCCGCATACTGCACGCGGATGGCGGCCATCGGATCGTGGCCTGGACTGCGGCCCGTGACGCGCAGACCATTTTTGCCTTCGGGCGCGACATCACTGCCGATCGTGAACGCGCCGCCGCGCTGGCGCTGGCCGAAGAGCAACTGCGCCAGTCGCAGAAGATGGAAGCCATCGGCCAGCTCACCGGCGGCATCGCACACGACTTCAACAACATGCTGGCCACCATCTACGGCTCGATTCAGCTGATGCAGCGCAAGCTTGCAGCAGGAAGACAAGACGGATTCGAGAAACTGCTGGACCGCGCGTCCGTCAGCTCACAGCGCGCTGCCGCGCTGACACAGCGCCTGCTCGCCTTCGCCCGCCGCCAGGCCCTGGAGTCTCGGCGCGTGGACGTCTGCGCGTTGATCGACTCGCTGGAAGACATGATGACGCGCACGCTGGGGCCCCGTATCACACTGCGGGTGCGCCATATCGAAGACGCGTGGCCGGCCAGGATCGACAGTGCCCAGCTCGAAAGTGCCCTGCTCAACCTGGTGATCAATGCGCGCGATGCGATGCCCGATGGAGGCCAGCTCACCATTGAGGTGGCCAATCGCAGGCTCGATGCCGCCGATGCCGCCACCCAGGCCGAGCTCGCGCCTGGAGAGTACGTTGCGGTGAGCGTGAGCGACAACGGTGCCGGAATGTCATCGACCGTGAAACAACGCGCCTTTGAGCCGTTTTACACCACCAAGCCCATTGGCCAGGGGACCGGGCTGGGCTTGTCGATGGTCTACGGCTTTGTCAAGCAGGCCGGTGGCCATGCGCGCATCTACAGTGAGGTTGGCCGCGGGACGACCATCACCCTGTACCTGCCGCGCGATGTTTCGCAAGGCGATGCGGAGCCGATGTCGCCCCGTGCACTGGCCGAAGGTGCCCACTCGGGGGAAAGCATTCTGGTGGTTGAGGACGATCCCGGCGTACGCGAGGTTATTGTCACGGTGCTGTCCGACCTGGGGTACGCCTATGCCGAAGCCTGCGACGCCGAAGCGGCGCTGGGCCTGCTCGACAGCAAGCGCCATTTCGACCTGTTGGTTACGGACGTCGGCCTGCCTGGCATGAACGGCCGGCAACTCGCGGAAATCGCCATTGACAAACGCCCGGGACTCAAAGTGCTGTTCGTGACCGGCTACGCCGAGCGGGCGGTAGTGCACAACGGGTTTCTCAGTGAAAACATGCAGATGATCACCAAGCCGTTCGTGATCGATGAGCTGGCGAATCGGATTCGCGCGATTCTTCGGGATGAAGCCTTGCCGCCAGCCCATTGAGCGCCGGCCATTGCCTGGGCGACCCAGCCGGAACAGGCGACCCCTTTGCAAGCAGACGCTGAGCCGGCAAAACCACAGGCTGCCAATCTGGCTGATCAGCCGTCCGTTTTGCCCGCATTGCGACGTATAGTGCTCTATCCATGAATAACCTGCCCAACTTTGGCGACTCGGAGAACCTGCGAGCAAGCGAAGAGCGGTTTCGATTGCTCGTCGAGAGTATCCGGGACTATGCGATCTTCATGCTCGACCCCACGGGGTTGGTACTGACCTGGAATGCCGGAGCCGAACGCTTCAAGGGATACAAGTCCCACGAAATCATCGGGCAGCACTTCTCGAAGTTTTATCCGCCGGAAGCACTGGCACGAAAGCTACCGCAACATGAGCTTGCCGAAGCCACGCGGGTGGGGTCGTTCGAAGATGAGGGGTGGCGGCTCCGAAAGGACGGGTCCCGCTTCTGGGCCAATGTCGTCCTCACTGCCATGCGGGACAGGAGCGGTAAGCTTCTGGGGTTTTCCAAGGTCACCCGTGACCTGACACAACGGCGCGATCAGGAAGAATCGTTACGGCAAAGCGAGGAGAGGTTCAGATTGTTTGTGGAGGGGGTGCCGGATTACGCCATCTTCATGCTCGATGCCAATGGCAAAGTGGCCACGTGGAATGTGGGTGCCCAACGGATCAAAGGCTACAAGGCCGAGGAAATCCTGGGGCAGCACTTTTCGGTCTTCTATCCGCAAGAGGCAAAGGCCGGCGGCTGGCCGCAGCATGAATTGGACGTCGCGATGCGGGTGGGAAGTTTCGTCGACGAGGGGTGGCGGCTGCGTAAGGATGGAACCGCCTTGTGGGCCAACGTCACCATCACTGCGCTGCGCAACGAGGATGGCGTGCTTTTGGGTTTTGCCAAGCTGACCCGAGACCTCACCGAGCGCAAGCGAGCCGAAGCGACTGAACTCGCGGGTCATCAACGCGAAGAGATGCTGGAGGCAGAGCGCAGTGCGCGCATTGCGGCCCAGCGGGCGACACGAATCAAGGACGAGTTTCTGGCCACGCTCTCGCACGAACTCAGAACCCCGCTGAGTGCCATCCTTGGCTGGACTCAGATACTCCAACGCGGAGGGTCAACCATCAAGAGCGCAGACATTGAACGCGCCATTGCGGTCATCGATAGAAACGCCCGGGCGCAGGTCCAAATGATCGACGATCTGCTGGACCTGAACCGTGTCATTACCGGAAAGCTGCGGCTGGATCTCCAGCAGATTTCGATACTCGACGTGGTGCGGGCCGCAGTGGAATCGGCCGAACCTGCTGCGCATGCCAAAGACATCCGTCTGACAGTGGTTCTGGATCCCGTGCCGGCAACTGTGAGTGCGGACCGCGCTCGGCTGCAGCAAGTGGTCTGGAATTTGCTTACCAATGCCATCAAGTTCACGGCCAAAGGGGGACGAGTGCAGGTAGTGCTCCAGCGTGTGAACTCGCATATCGAATTGAGGGTCAGTGATTCCGGGGTCGGCATAAGCGCTGCCTTTTTGCCGTTGGTATTCGACCGCTTTTCGCAACGCGACAGTTCCACGACGCGGGCGTTCGGTGGCTTGGGCCTCGGTTTGGCCATTTCGAAGCAACTGGTGGAGTTGCACGGAGGCACCATTCGTGCTCACAGCGACGGTGAGGGCAAGGGCGCGACATTCTTCGTCGATCTGCCTCTCTCCATCGTTCAGTTGGAAGATGAACGCCCGGAGCGGCAGCATCCAACGACCCAGCCCACTGTGCAAGAAGCCATTGAGTTGCCCCGGCTTGGCGACATCCATATCTTCGTGGTCGATGACGAGGAAGACGCCCGGAGGCTATTGAAGCGGGTGCTCGAAGATCAGGGAGCCCGTGTGACGGCGCTCGACAGCGCTGCCGATGCCTTGCAGGCTTTGCGCGACGTCAAGCCTGCTCTGATCATCAGCGACATCGGTATGCCTGACACCGATGGCTACCAGTTCATGCGAACACTGCGCACAACAGAAGCCCGCAGTGAGCGAATCCCAGCATTGGCACTTACGGCGTTCGCGCGTCCCGACGATCGCAAAAAGGCGCTACTCGCAGGTTTTCAATCGCACTTGGCCAAGCCATTCGATGTGGGAGAACTGATCCTGCAGGTTGCTGATCTGGTTGGACGGTAGCCGGTGCAGGCTGCAGTTGGCCACACAAAGTGGCCGTTCCAGGCGCGTGCTGTGCTGCTACTTCAGTCGCGCGACCTTCTCGACAGGACAAGCGCTACCAGGGCACCGACACCGGCGGCAACCAAAACCGCCTGCAACGGCTCCGCACGGATGTAACCAACTGCCCGATCTTGTGCCCGGCCGGTTGACTCACGGAGTGCGCTCGATGCGTCGCGTGCGCGCTGAACACCCTGTGCAAGGTAGTCGTCGGCAGTGGTGCCCGCCTGTGACAGCATGCCGGGAACTTTGTTCTGCAGGTTTTCGAGCCCCGCGTGTACCGACTGCGCCGCACTGTCGGTGGCGCGCATGGTTGCAGCGATCGCCTTATCTGCTTGTTCGGCCGCACTCGAGGACAAGTCTGATGCGACCGAGCCGGCGCGACGGTTGACGGCGTTATCCGGGTTCTGAATATTCATCGGGAAACCTCTTTAAGAAATGAGTGGAAGATGTGTACGACTTTAGGTCGCCACGAACCAGCGCAATGCAAGTTGGAGCCCAGTCTTGCCGTAGGACAGCACCTACATTGAACGCCACAGTCGAGCACCGGGTCACAGTGGTACGCGCCCTGAGCGTCGATGGCGCGTGAGCCTGCGGGCGACACCGAATCTGTCCTACTTCCAAAGTGGACTGTCGCCTGCATTGTTCGCGCTGCTGGCTATTTATGCTGAAGCCTTGTTCTACAACCTTGGGAGATCGTCATGGGCAAATATTTTCTGGGCTGGTTACTCGGTGTTCCTGCCATTGTTCTGGTCATCGTCTACTTTTTCTTCCATTGACCGAACTGTCCGGGTCAGCAGTGGCCGAGCAATGGTCTATTGATCAGATCGATATCAAGAGTCTGCCCAGCCACAAGCAGGCATTGGCGGTAGTTCGAGCCGCTTTTAACGCGTGGGTCGACGACCATGCACAAAGCATGGGCGCTGCGCTCGCCTATTACACGCTGTTTTCGATCGCACCGTTGCTTTTGATCGTGATCTCGCTGGCCGGCATCTGGTTCGGGCCGGCCGCTGTGCGTGGCGAGATTTTTGGGCAGATCAGTGGCCTGATCGGCAGCGCGGGCGCATTGGTAATCCAGGATTTGCTGCAAAGTGTCAACAAGCCAGCGGGTGGCATCTCCGCCACTGCCATTGGCTTGGTGCTGGTGCTGGTCGGAGCGACGACTGTCTTCGCGGAGCTGCAGGATTCATTGGACCGTATCTGGCGGGCGCCAGCGCGCGCTAGAAGCGGCCTTTGGAAGCTGCTGCGCACCCGGCTGCTGTCGTTCGGGTTGATCCTGGGCCTGGGCTTCCTGATGGTGGTCTCGCTGCTGCTCAGTGCCGGCCTGATGGCGCTCAAATCGTGGTGGATGCCTCGAGTGGCCGGTTGGGAAATCGCACTTTCGATTGTGAACGAAGTCGTCGCCTTCGCTCTGATGACGTTGATGTTCGCGATGATCTACAAGCTGATGCCGCGCGCGCGCATCCAATGGCGTGACGTCGCCGTAGGTGCATTCGCCACTTCAACCCTTTTTACCTGGGGCAAATGGATGATCGGTCTGTACATCGGCACCAGCGGGGTCAGCTCGGGATTTGGCGCGGCAGGTTCGCTGGTCGCCTTGCTCGTCTGGATCTACTACTCCGCCCAGGTGTTTTTGCTCGGCGCCGAATTCACCTGGGTCTATGCCCATACGTTGGGTTCGCGCAGCCACAAAGCGGTGCCGCAACCCCAGCCGCAAGCCCAGCCGCTGCAACCGGTCACCAGCCAATGAACAGCTTCATGACCGGCCCGGTTTCATCGCTTTGGCCGAACGACTCTTTGCACCGTGGCCGGCGGGGCCCGGCCGACCAGCGCATATCCGACATGCACCATGCGTTCGCTCCCAGTGGTGGCCTGCGCGCGGTCCGCGAGCTGACTCTGGGCAACGACCGGCTCAGCTCAGACTGCTTCGATCATGTTGCCATGTTGATCAAGGCGCGAGAGATCATTGGCTTTCAGTTACAGGCTGAACTCTGGGTTCCGATGTTTCAGTTCGACCATGGTGCGCCACTGAAACCCTCAACCACACTGAAGCCGTTAATCGAGCTGCTGATGCCGTTGTACGACAATTTGGAAATGGCGTATTGGCTTGCCAGGCCCAACCTTTGGTTGTCCGGTCAGAAACCAGTCGATGTCTGCGCGGCCCGGCTATCCGCGGTGCTGGATGTCGCGCATCTGGAACACTTCATTGCCGCAACATCTACGCAGCACCAAGATGGATTGCGTCAGCCGGACGCATAGCGCTGGCAGCTGACAGTCGAGCGGCGTTCGGCGCCAGAGCCAGTGACACATCAAGACTCAGGGTATGGCAGGCCGTGCGTTCAGATTTTGCGCGTCGTCTGTTGCACCGGCATGCCCAACGCCTTTTCGCGCGAGTAGGGATCCGCCGAGACGCTGGCGGCACTGCTGAGGCCTCCTACCGGATGGGTACCGGGCGCGTCAGGCTTCAACGTGGCGGAGCGGTCCTCGGCAAGTTGCGCATGCCAGGCGGATGTATCGACGTCATGGGCGGCATGGCGCGGCGACTTGCGGTCGGATTTTTTCGAACTCATGGCACACAGTCCTTTCATTGCGCTATGCATGGGGTATTCGATCTTTTCCAATTCTTGTGCAAAATGGCGTGGCTGAAAATGCCAGCCAATGCTGTTCGTCTGTAGGACTGGACGCCCGCCAGACAGGGTCAAGCCAGGCGGGGGCCGCCGCAGGGGGAGATGGAGCGCCAAACGTTGTGCCCGAAAGCAGGGTACCCACGGCGTTTGTCGTGCACATGGGGCTTGGCGCCATGGGCGTGATGTTCAAGTTTGCAGTGGCCTACATCGACTGGTCGTCACCCGGCGACGACTGGGTCTACGACACAAGTTGGCGAATTTCTGACCGCGTCGGCGTGCCTGATGTCAGCGTTCCCGTCACTGGGCTCAATGACAAATGAACTCAAGGGGAGGTCACCTGAGAATTGCGCGGCAATGTATCGAGCAAGCTGATCATCACGGCTATGTCAACGGGTTTGACCAGGTGGTGGTCGAATCCAGCGTCCCGGCTCAGACGCCGATCGTTCTCCTGCCCCCATCCCGTCAACGCGACTATCGTCGGACGCGGTAGCGCCTTGCGGCTGCGCAGACTGCGTACGACTTCGTAACCATCCATTCCCGGCATGCCGATGTCCAGCAGCATCACCGCGGGCACTCGCGTTTCGAACATCGCTATGGCCTCGGGTCCGCTATATGCGACACGTACCCGGGCACCGAGCATCTGCAACACCACGGCCAACGTGTCGACTGCATCGCGGTTGTCATCCACAACCATCACATCCAATTGGCGCATGTCGGTCGTCGGCAATACGCCATCCGTTGACGCCTCCGCGGCATCGGACAGCATCAGTGGCAGTCGCAAGATAAATTCGCTGCCCTGATCCGGCCCGTCGCTGCGGCCATCGAGTGTTCCACCATGCATTTGCGCCAATCGCCGGGCAAGCGCCAAACCAATGCCCAGGCCCTCCGGGCTGGGCTGCTGGGAACGATCGCCCCGGCTGAACATATCGAAAATGCGCGTCAAGGCCTCGCGCGTCAGGCCACTGCCGTTATCGCTGACGGAAATCACAGCCGTGTCCCCGCTGCGTTGTGCCATCAGCCGGATCTTTCCCCCTGAGGGCGTGTATTTGGCTGCGTTGTTCAACAGATTGCCAAGCACCTGAATCAGCCGCACCGGATCACCCCGCACGCACAAAGGCTGTTCCGGCAGGTCCACCGTCAATTGGTGCCCGGCGGCCTGAATCAGGTGATCGCTGGCTTCAACCGCGGCGCGCACGATGTTGGCCAACTCGACGCGCTCCAGGCGCAACTCGAAGACACCCCGGTTGATGCGCGATATCTCCATCAGGTCGTCGACCAGACGCACCAGATGGTCCACTTGCCGCTGCATGATGCCCCGCAAATGCTCCATATGCTTGGCAGGGGCATCGGGCCTGGACATGATCGCCAGCGCATTGCGCAGCGGCGCCAACGGATTGCGCAACTCGTGCGACAAAGTCGCCAGGAACTCGTCCTTGCGCCGGTCGGCCTCGCGCAGAGAGTCCACCAGCCCGGCATTTTCGATTGCCGCCAGACGTGTGGCTTCTTCAGATTGGCGGCGCCAGGTAACGTCCGTACATGCGCCAATCAGAAAAATGGGCAGCAGCTGGGCGTCGCGCACGACCTTTGCGCGGTCAAAAATCCAGCGCGGCACGTCATCTCCATCGACGACGATGCGAAACTCGAGTTCAAAATCCAGTGCATCGTGAACCGCGTGCGCCAGTGTCGACTTGACCAATGGCAGGTCGTCCGCATGCACCACCGCAAGAAACTGCTCCAGCGTCTGGATGCCGGCAATCTCGGGTACACCGAAAAGCTTGCACATCGTCGGGTCGAACTCGACAAACCGGTGCGAGCGCAGGTCGAAGCGAAACGTTCCGGTGGCTGATGCTGCCAGCGAGACCTCCAAGGTCTGCTTGGCGGTGCGCGCCTCCTCCTCGCTGCGGCGCAGCAAGGCCTCAGCGGCCTTGCGCTGCGTGATGTCGATGAACGTAGTGACCGCGCCCTTGAGTTGGCCGTCGATCACCACCGGGTAGCTCCAGTACTCGATCGGAAAGCTGCTTCCGTCACGCCGGAAAAACTGCTGTTCCTCGGTGTGCACCGCCAGCCCCGTAACCGCGGCACTGCATATCGGGCAATCCTGCACGCCGTCGTGGCTGTCGGTGCCATGGTCATGGTGGATCACGTCTTGCAGTTTGCGGCCGACGACCTCCTCGAGGCTGGTAAATCCCAGCATGCGCAGAAAACCGGCATTGCACAAGGTCGTCGTGCCGGTGGCGTCGACGCCGTAAAAGCCGCCGGCCGAGGCATCGATCACCTGACGCAGGTAAGCTTCGCTGTCGCGCAATGCCGCCTCGGCGCGCTTTTGCTCGGTGACGTCGAGCACGATGCCAGGTAACCTGAGCGGTTGGCCGTGGCCGTCGTACTCTGCACGGCCCCGGGCAATGAGATAACGCGTGCTGCCATCCGCATGGCAGACGCGATACGTCGCCTCATAGGGCTCGCCGCTGTGCAAGGCCGCGTTGATGCGTTTTTCCGCCTCTGGCTTGTCGTCGGGATGCATGGCCTGCAGGTAGCGTGTGATTGGCAGGCCGGCTGCGTCGGCCTCGGACACGTCGAATAGCCGCATCAAGTTGCGGTCGGCGACGACCTGGTCCTGCACGATGTCCCAGGTCCAGGTGCCAATCTCGGCGGCTGCCAAAGTGGCGTCCAGCCGCGCACGCGCATCCTGCAAGGCCGCATCGGTCTCCATGCGCTCGGAGATGTCGCGCACCAGACCCGACATGCGCGCCGGATGGCCATCCTCGTCCCACTGCGAGATGCTGGCGCCGACCCAAATCCAGCGCGTTGCCCCGTCGACGCGCACGATACGGCACTCGAACTGATTTTCGCGCTGCCCCGACATGGCCTGATGCCAGATGCCATTGACCCGTTCGCGATCGTCCGGATGTACGTGCCGCAAGAAGATGTCGTAACTCCAGCCGGTCGTCGCCTGTGCGTAGCCAAAGATCCGATTGTGCTGCGCCGATACTTTGCCATTCGTCGGGTCGCGCACGTCGACGTCCCAGTGCCCGGTGCCGGTCGACGTCAAGGTGGCGCGCAGTCGCAGCTCGTTCTGATGCAAGGTCTCTTCGGACCGCCTGCGCTCGGTGACGTCCAGCGTCACGCCTGTGAGCTGCCACTTGCTGTGGCGCGAATCGAAAGCCGCCCGGCCGCGAATCGCAATCCAGTGCACGGAACCGTCGGGCCAGTTCACCCGGCATTCGTCGTCGAGTTCTGTCGTCGCCTGCAAGGCCTCGCGCATACGGCCGGCCAGCCGATGGCGGTCATTCGGATAGAACCGCGATCGCCAGTCCAGAATGGGCGTAGCCGCGCCGGGCAGACCGAAATGCACCAAACACGCTGCGTCGCCGGTGAACGGACCCTCGACGTCATCGAGCTCCCATGCACCCAGATTGGCCGCCTTCAGGGTGATGCGCAGCCGTTCCTCGTTCAACGCCAGTGCCGTGTTGGCCTCACGCTGGATCTCGACCGAGCGCAACAGCGTTGCGACGCGTACCAGCAATTCACGCGAACTGAAGGGTTTGACCAGGTAGTCGTCCGCACCCTGATCCAGACCCTTGTGTCGCTCATCTTCGCCGGCGCGGGCCGAGAGCAAGATCACTGGCACTGCCCGCAGGCTGGGCTCGTCGCGCAGCGCCCGGATCAGCGCGATGCCATCGAGGTGGGGCATCATCACGTCCGAAAGGATCAGATCGGGCCGGCGCTCGCGCGCCGCCTGCAGTGCCTGCAGGCCGTCGGAAACGCATAGCACCTCGTAGCTGTCGGCGAGCAACCGGCCGACGTAGTCACGCATGTCGGCGTTGTCGTCCGCCAGCAGCACATAGGGCAAGCCATTGGCACTTGGCCGCCGCGGCATGGCCTCAGCCATCTGCGGTACCCAGTTCCAGGCCTCATCAACATACAGTTCGGCGCTGCCGCTGTCGGGTCCGGACGCTTCGTGCACGTCGACCTGCGCGGCCGGCAAGTGGGCGCGGCCCTTGGGGATAGATACCTGGAACACGGACCCGCGGCCGAGTTCGCTGTCCACCGCGATCGAACCGCCATGCAATCTGACCAGCTCCTGGACCAGCGCCAGTCCGATGCCGCTGCCTTCGTGGCTGCGGCCCAGCGCACCCTCGACGCGCTGAAATCGCTCGAAAATGCGCGTCGTCGCGTTTGCGGGAACCCCGGTCCCGGTATCGCGCACGGCTAGCACGAATTCGTCGTGGGTTTCGCGCAGACTGACCCCGATTTCACCCGAGAAGGTGAATTTGAGCGCGTTGGAAAGCAGATTGAAGAGGATCTTCTCCCACATCGCATGGTCAACAAACGCTGCCTGTGCAAGCGGCGGACACTCCACGTGCAACTTGATGCCGGCGCGTTCACACGCGGCGCGAAAATTGCTGGCCAATTCTGTTGTCAGCTGCGCCAGGTCGGTCGCCCTGTAATGTGCACTGGTCCGGTCGGCTTCAATGCGGGCAAAGTCGAGCAGCACGTTGACCAGCTTGAGCAATCGCTTGCCATTGCGCTGCACCCCGGCAAGTTGCTGCTTCTGCCCGTGCGTGAGTTCGCCGACTGCGTCCGACAACAAGTCGTCCAGCGGACCGAGCATCAGCGTGAGCGGCGTCCTGAACTCATGGCTCACGTTGCTGAAAAACACCGTCTTCGCGCGGTCTATCTCCGCCAGCGCCTCCGCACGGCGGTGTTCAACCAGGTAGGCCTCGGCATCTGCGATCAAGTTGCCGATATGCGAGGCCGCCGACCGAAAATATTCCTGATAGTTGTAGTCCAGTGGCAGATGCGGACTCAGGCCGGCGATCAGCAATGCCTTGGCTTGCGCCTGACCTGGTGCCTGGATCCATGTGCGGATCGCTCGCGCCAGCGGCAGGGTGCCAGTCCATCCTGGCGGTGGCGCCATCGGTGTTGGCAAAGCCACGACGCTGACCTGCGGCGGTGGCGGATGGCCGGCAATGGCGTCCAGAAACCATGGCCGGGCCCCGGCCGATGTGAAATTCGGGGGAAATAGCGCCACATCCTGTGCCAGGCCGAAACTGTGAACCAGATGGGCACTGCCGTCGCCATCGAGTTCGTACAGCGCAGCGAATGGCGCATCGGCCTGATTGGCATGCAAAGCCGTGACCGCCGCATGGCACAGCCGTGTGACGCTGTCGCGCGTCGGCTGCGGCACCAACGCGCGCAACGCGGCAAGCCGGCGCTCGCGCAGCACGCGCTCGGTGGTCTCTATGGCAGCGACGAACACACCGCCGACCCCATCGTCGTCGTCGAGTATGGCACTGTACGAAAACGTGAAGTAACACTCCTCGAGGTAGCCGTTGCGATCCATCAACATCATCTGATCGGTGAACGTGCTGGCGCTCGCGGTGTCCAGAACCGAGCGAAACATCGGGCCGATGATGTCCCATATCTCTGCAAAGGTGTCGACGGTGCTTTTGCCCAGAGCATCAGGATGCTTGCTCGGACCTAGAATGGATCGATATGCGTCGTTGTACAGCTGGGTGAACTCGGGTCCCCAGGCGATGTACATCGGGTAACCGGAATTGAGCGATATTCCTAAAGCGGTGTGCAGGCTGCGCGGCCAGTCTTCGGGCTCGCCCAGCCGGCTGTTGCGCCAATCGAACGCGCGAATACGCGCGCCCATGTCGCCCCCGCCCGATGGCAAGCTGGCGCTTTTGCGCTGGCTGCGGCGCTTTCCGTCATTGTTGTCCATGCTGGCTCCACGATAGGCGGCTCGGCAGTTCCCGGATCTGCAAGCATTTTCCGGCCGATGGCGCGCGAACATCGCATGCCGCATCAGCTTGCCAGTCGGCCGGCCCCGACATGGTAAAACGTCGCAGCGATCCGCGCGCAAGCCCCGCAGATTTTTTTTTGACGCAACAGTGCGGGTCTGCCGCAGAAGCGAATCAGAAACTACCCACGGAGCAAAGTCGGCTTGAGCGACCGCATGAGGATTTGTTGGTTTTGGGCCGATGCCTGGATGGAGCTTGTCTCGTTGTTGCGTAGGAAATTGCCTTGAGATGCCGCTTGGGCAGTGACAACTCGGCACACAACCTGACAATCGACGGCATGCAAAAAAGACGATCCCTTATTCTGGTCGGACTGGTCGCATTTGCCGCCGTGGCAGTTCCAGTGTGGATCTGGCTGGTCGCCAACCCCGGCGGCGATGCTGCCAAGCTGACGCACCGGCTGACGCGCCATTTTGGTGTCGAGTCGCCTGCGTTTGCCCGCCAACTCGGCCTGTTGCTTGGGCCGGCCTTTGTCGATGGCAACCAGGTCAAGCTGCTGCGTAATGGCGACCAGATTTTTCCGGCCATGCTCGCGGCCATCAACGCCGCCCAGGTGTCGGTAACTTTCGAGACGTATATCTACTGGTCGGGCGATGTCGGCAAACAGTTTGCGGATGCCCTGTCTGAATGCGCTCGTCGCGGTGTCAAGGTGCATGTGCTGCTCGACTGGGTCGGCAGCGCGAAGATGGATCAGGCGCTACTCGATGCGATGACTGATTCTGGTGTGGAAATCCGCCGCTTTCATCGCCCGAACTGGTCGAACATCGACAAGATGAACAACCGCACGCACCGCAAATTGCTGGTTGTCGATGGCCGTATTGGATTCACGGGCGGCGTGGGTGTCGCGCAGCTGTGGACTGGCGACGCGCAGGATCCCGATCACTGGCGAGACAGCCACTTTCAGTTGACGGGCCCGGCGGTCGCGCAGATGCAGGCCACGTTCATGGAAAATTGGACCAAGGATACCGGCAAGGTGCTGTACGGTCCGGCCTACTTTCCGCCCCTGGCGCCCACTGGCGACACGCCCGCGCAGGTCTTCAGCAGTTCTCCCGGTGGCGGCAGCGAGAATATGCAGTTGATGTATCTGTTGGCGATCGCTGCGGCCTCGCGCACGATCGATCTGTCGGCCTCGTATTTCGTGCCCGACGCACGCAGCATCGACGCGCTGGTGGACGCACTCAAGCGCGGCGTGGTTATCCGCATCATCGTGCCCGGTGAAATGATCGACAGCGAAATCGTGCGCAAGGCCTCACGTGCGCAATGGGGCGCACTGCTGGCGAACGGCGCGCTGATTGCCGAGTACCAGCCGACGATGTTCCATTGCAAGGTGATGGTGGTCGACGGGTACCTGGTATCGGTGGGCTCTACCAATTTCGACAACCGATCGTTCAAATTGAACGATGAAGCCACACTCAACATCCTGTCGCACGACTTCGCGGCTGAGCAGGTGCGCGTCTTCGAGACTGACCTTGCGCGGGCGCGCCCCGTAACTTATGCCCAGTGGCTGGACCGGCCACTGCAGGAACGGGCTCAGGAGTGGTTCGCGTCACTGCTGCGGTCGCAACTCTGACATATTGCCGGACTCAGCGCACACGCCTGCCGCAGCGCTGGCAAGCGTACGGCTGGTACCAACGAGTCCTAACCGGGGATGGGTCGGTCTGCCAGGCGCTGCCAGGCATCGCGCGCGGCCAGGCGAGCCATTGCCCATTCAAGGTCAGATGTGCCTCGCGCCTCAATCCATCCACTCGCCAATTCGGATTCAACTTCGTCGAAGCTGCGCGTCGGATAACGGCCATACGCCGTGACACCGTAGTGGTATGCCGGCGCATAGGGTTCGAATCCTGCAGCGTGCGCCGCGTAGGGCCGGTGCTCGAAGTTCTCGCGCCAGTAAGCTACTTCGCTGGTCGGGTCAATGCTCTCGGCGACACTTTTGCCTGCCAGCCCACCCACGATGGCGCCAAGTGCAGTGCCCACCAGAGTGCCGACCGGTCCTGCGGCAGTGCCGGTGATGGCGCCCGCCAGGGCGCCGCCCATCGCCGCTCCCAGGCCGGTGCCAACCGGATGCGCGCCTGGGGTCCCGCTGATAGGGTCGCGGTTGGGCTCGGCGTTGTACAACTTGGACGGATTGCCTGAATCGCTCATGGTGGAACTCCCTGATATTGCGCGCCGTGGAGGCCAGTGCGCGGTGTGACAAACAAAGAAACACGTCAGCAGACAGCGTATGCCGACTGCGCCCGAAAGCACAGTGCCCCGGCGCCGCGACCGGCTGTAGGACACGGGCGCATGGCGTCGCCGATTCGAAACTCGGTCAGTTTCTGGCAAGACGGACGCCTTTGTCCGGGTCCGCGCTTGCTTGTGCTCCTACATACGGCCGCGGCGCACCGTGCAATCGTGCTGAAGCATCGGCCCGTCCGGCGGCCGCGCAGAAAGGCGTCATATGGCTACTGGCAACAATCGTCTGTTGTGGCAACACCCGCATCAGCGCGGCCGAAATGAAAATGGCAACCCAACTCATTGATGAAATGAGCGGGAATTTCGACCCCGCCGTTTTCAGCGAAGAGTTCCGCGACAGTGTCATGAAGCTGATCAAACACAAGGTCGGCCAGCAAGCCCGTGGCGACCAAAAAGAAGGCCGCATGAAGGCCGACCCGCTCTCGCGCTACAAGGCCAAAGGCAACTTCGGCGCAACGCCAGCCTTGCGCAAGTGCCGGCTCAAGTTCGCCTTGTACGGTCATAAACTGCGTGGCCGCTGGACTCTGGGGCGCATCGGTCGCGGCGCAGAGTCTGACGTCAAGGCGCAATGGTTGCTGATCAAGGAGTTGGACGACTGCGTGCGCCGTAGCGAAGATTACGACGTGCTCGAGGCGCATCCCGACAGCGTCGCCAACGTGGGTGATGCTGCCAAGGCCGCACTTGCCGCTGCACCCAAAGCCCCGCTGCCCAGGATCGGCGGGTTCACGCAGCCCCAGGGCTCCCGCGTGGCTCTGGGCGCACTGCTGCTCGGCGTGTACGGCGACGATGGCCGTCTTCATTACGGGCGTGGCGCGACAACCGCTAGTGCGTGGTCCGGTATGCGGTACCGGCCACTTCACTGACCCAGGCCATGCGGCTGCTCGGTTTCGACCCGCTCGGTCCACCACGGCAGGGAGCCGCCAGTTGAACCCGCTGTCCGTGAGCCATCCGCTGCGTGTGCGAATGCGGCAATTCGCGCGCCTGCATCCGGCGTTGGCGCTGGTCGAGTACGACTGCAACACCGGGTATCTTGGCTGGACCGCCGCATGCAGCAACAGCCTGGGTATTCCGATTTTTCTGCAACCCGTGTCGGTGCGGCATTGGTTGTCACTGTTTGATCGGTCGACGCGCAAGTTGATGTGGCGGACATGCGCGACGCTGCTTACGCAGCGCGGCACCAACCACGTGCTCGATCTGCCCTTCGTCACGCTGGCGGACGGCCGTACAACCGCCCTGACGACGCAGATCGACATCAGCTACGCCCCCGATCAACGTCCCACCCGGATGTCGGTGATGGTTCTGCGCCTGGACGGCGCCGAGGCGGCAGGCAAACGTGCCCTGCACCGTCACGCGCGACGATCAGCCGACTCCGCAGGCTATACACGCTCACCAGACATTCCCGACAGTCCCAGCCATGCGATGCGCGGCCGACTCGGCGCAATTGCCGCTGCGGTCGAGGTGCTGCGGAGCGGTGTCGGAGACGACCGCATCCGCGAACGCGCATTTCAGATCATCGATCGACAAACCCAGCAACTGACGAGTCTGGTTGCAGCGACATATGACCCGGATGGATGACGATCGCGCGCTAGGCAATTTCCTACGCGCGGTGCACCGTTTTGCCTATTCAATGCCAGCGTGCACTGCGCAGAATGGAGTTGCGCCAGCGAAATGGCGGCGTCCGGGCAAATCGGCCCGGATGCCGACGCGAACCCAACCAACAAAGGAAACACAATGGCCACCACCAAAAAAGCGAACGGCGCGACCAGCAAGAAAAAAGCAGCGCTGGATGCGATTGCGTTGCTTCGCGCCGATCACAAACACGTGTCCGACCTTTTCAGTCAGTTTGAGAAAGCTCGTGCCAGCACGCGCAAGGCCAAATTGGTCGAAGAGATCTGCCGGGAATTGACTGTTCATGCCCAGGTTGAGGAAGAGATCTTCTATCCGGCGTTTCGCGCAGCAACGCGCGACAAGGAGCTGGTGCCCGAGGCCACCGTTGAGCACCAGTCGATGAAGGACCTGATCGCCCAAGTGCAAGGTGTACCCCCGGACGGGGACATGTATGACGCCAAGGTCAAGGTGCTCGGTGAATATGTGAAGCACCATGTCAAGGAAGAACAGGGCGAAATGTTCCCCAAGGCGAAGAGCAGCAAGATGCCAATGGCCGAACTCGGCGAGCAGATTCGTCAACGCAAGCAGGAGTTGCTCGCGGCTTACGCCTGATCTGGCATTGATTTTTGCGCCGGTTCGCCGCGCATTGGCGACGCACCTTCGCGCCACCCGCAACGGCCGGCCGCTGCCGCGCCCACCTCAACGCTATAAGGAAAGCTCCATGGCCAAAAACCCCAAGCCCGCAAAGCCGGCACCGTCCGCCCCGACTGCGCCACCGACCAAGCCCCAAAGTGCACGAAAAGGTACTGCTGGAGAACCCGGAATTGCCAGCATCAAGGCGCGACAGGACGAGGTCAATGCGCTTGCGGCTGCGATGCCTTTCAACACCACCAAGGCAGCGGAGCACGGCTTTGACAACGCGCTGGCGGTACCGCAAGGTGCCTCCGCCAAACCGCCCTCGACTCAGACAACCGCCAGTACCCTGAGTGAAACCCAGACGTCTGACAAAACGGGCACGATGGCGAGCAGCGGCCGCAACGCGACCATCGAAAGTCTGGATCGGGTGCGGGTGGATTCCGGTGGGCAACATTTGACAACGAACCAGGGTGTACCGATCTCCGATAACCAGAACTCGCTGAAGTTCGGTTTGCGCGGTCCGGCGCTGCTCGAAGACTTCGTGCTGCGCGAGAAGATCACGCATTTCGACCACGAACGCATACCGGAGCGGATCGTGCACGCACGTGGCTCCGGCGCGCATGGGTATTTCGAATGCCTGGACGCGATCACCGGGCTGACACGCGCTGCGCCGTTTGCACAGGTGGGTAAACAAACGCCGGTGTTTGTGCGGTTTTCCACGGTGGCAGGTGAACGTGGCTCCAAGGACACGGCGCGCGATGTGCGCGGCTTTGCCGTCAAGTTCTACACCGACGAAGGTAACTGGGATCTGGTCGGCAACAACATGCCGGTATTCTTCATCCAGGACGCGATGAAATTTCCCGATCTGGTGCATGCAGTCAAACCCGAACCGCACCACGGTATGCCGCAAGCCGCCAGTGCCCACGACACGTTCTGGGACTTCGTGTCGCTGATGCCGGAGTCCACCCATACGCTGATGTGGGTCATGAGCGATCGGGCAATACCGCGCAGCTTCGCGACGATGGAAGGATTTGGTGTCCATAGCTTTCGTCTGGTCAATGACGATGGCGACTCGGTGTTCGTCAAATTTCATTGGAAGCCGAAGTACGGAACCGTCTCGCTCGTATGGGACGAGGCGGTCAAGATTTCCGGAGCCGATCCGGACTTTCACCGCCGTGACCTGTGGGAGCGGATTGAGTCTGGCATTTACCCGGAATGGGAGTTGGGCATACAGGTCATCACCGAGGAACAGGCTGACACTTTGAGTTTTGACATTCTTGACGCGACCAAGCTGGTGCCGGAAGAGCTGATTCCGGTACAGATCGTCGGGCGGATGGTGCTCAATCGCAATCCTGACAACTTCTTTGCCGAGACGGAACAGGTGGCGTTTTGTACCGCGCATGTGGTGCCCGGTATCGACTTCTCGAACGACCCGTTGCTGGCCGGCCGGATCCATTCGTATGTCGATACCCAGATCAGTCGCCTTGGCGGGCCCAATTTCCATGAAATTCCGATCAACGCGCCACTGGCGCAGGTCCACAACAACCAGCGTGATGGAATGCATCGCCAGGCGATACCCCGCGGACAGGTCGCGTATGAGCCAAATTCGCTGGCGGGTGGTTGTCCATTTCAGGCCGGCGCAGGCCAGGGCTTTGTCACTGTCGCCGCTCGATTGAAATCACGCGAAGACCAGGCCAAGGTACGTGGCAAGCCGGAAAAGTTTGCCGACCACTACACCCAGGCCACGCTCTTTTACGAAAGCCAGACTCCGGTGGAGCAAGCCCACATTGCATCGGCATTTCGATTCGAATTGAGCAAGGTCACTGTTCCGGCCATTCGTGAGCGCATGGTGGCTTCACTGCGCAACGCCTCGGAGTCTCTGGCCCGCAAGGTTGCCGATGGTCTGGGCATGAAGGATTTGCCCGAAGCGATGCCGCGCGCGCTGAACCGGCCCGCGAAGCCAGAGATCACGCGCTCACCTGCATTGTCGCTGACTGCCCGTCCCGGGCGGACGATACAGGGCAGCAAGATTGCGCTGCTGGTAGCGGATGGCGTACAAGCATCGCTGGTTCAGCAATTGCAGCAGATGTTCGGTGCCAAGGGTGCCATGGCGCGGGTTGTTGCGCCGCGTGTTGGCACTGTGGACGGGGAGAACGGCGAGCCAACACTCAAGGTGGATGCTTCACTGGAGGGAGAACCCGGTTTCCTGTTCGACGCCGTCGTGCTGCCATCGGGTGACGCAGCGATCAAGAACCTCGCGCGCGATGCGCATGTCATGGACTTCCTGAAGGATATCCACCGTCATGGCAAGACCATCGTCGCATTTTTGGATCGCCACCCGCTGCTCGAGCAGGCTGGAATCACTGCCAAGCTGCCGAGTGGTGGCCAGGATCCCGGCATTCTCACGGGTTTGAAGGACCCAACGTCCGACTTCGAGGCCATTGAAAAGGCGATAGCCCGCCATAGCCACCCGGAGCGTGAAGGTGTACCTGCACGCTGACGGCGTCGCTTCGCAGGTAGTCAGGCGGGGTCGCATCGCTCAATGCTGCGCCCTGTTGTCGTTACTGGTTGGCATTCTTGCAGCCAGCACCGGGAAAGAACGTTTGGCAATTAACATCGTGCCATCAGTACACCCATGAAAAAACACAAACCACCCAATCGAACTGTCGACCAGCGCAGTTCAATCCGCGGCTACCAGCGCGATCAGCTGATCGATATCGGCGGGCTTGACGACATGGTGATCGAATCCCGCCGCCCGGGTCCGACTGCGGCTGTCGTCGTCACCATAGCCTGTGAGTGCAAGCAGGCGTGCACCGCGCGACTGCGGTTGTGCGCGCAAGCGGCGAGCGACCTCGTATCCATCCATGCCAGGCATGCCGATGTCGAGGATGATGACATCGGGACGGAAATCTGCCGCAAATTTGATTGCAAACTGACCCTCGCGCGCAACTGCGACGACAAAACCATCCATCTCGAGAATCAACTGCAGGGTTTCGGCGGACTCGGCCAGATCATCGACGATCAACACCTTCTTGCGCATGCCATCGGTGCATGGCGCGTGCTCCCCGGAACCGGAAATGGAAGTGGTATTCATGACGGTGCCTTTGATGATGATGAGGAGCCAGGTATGCCGCTGGCACCCGTTAGCGACGCGTTCGATTGCTGTCGCGAAACCGGGCCAGGTTGAATATGACTCGCACAGTGGCTGACCCAGGGTCTGACGAATGGCGCGCAGACGCAACCCGATACAAACTGTTGTATCGGCTTGTGCCGTCCATGAACCACAAAATGGCCGGATCCATGCAACCGGTAGCCATGCTCGCAGGCATGATGGCGCGCCGCCTCAACCGTGAACAGCCCGACATCCAGGTCCTGGTCCAGAATGTGACGGACATGCAGCTTGCGTGCAAGGCAGCGGTCGTGGTACGCAACGAGGTGCTGGGCTGGTTCCATTCGTCGGAACACAAGAAGATATCGATTGCCGACAGTGTGGCGCAATGCGTGGGCCTGTTGTCGGTTGAATTTGCACTCAACGGCTGCACGATTGACAACCAGACGGCGCCACTGCGCGCGGACGTCGAGCAAGCGTCGGTGCGCAGTCTGCTGACTGCGACATTGTTTGCGGTACTGGACAATGCCGTGGGACCCATGGCGGTACGACTGCGTGCCAAAGCGGGCAAGAGCCGTGAAACTGGCCTCATCGTTTCGTGGACGCCTCTGGCAAGCGCCCGTGAACCGAGCCCTGGCACCCTGAACCACGAAATCGGTTGGGACGGTGTACAGGCAATCGCTGACCAAGATGGCGTCAGGCTGCTGCGCACGCCCGCCCAGGTCGTCATGCAATTTGCGGCTGCCACCTGAGGCATCGAGCGGGAACGTCGCCACCAATGAATCACGGCTGAGCGCGCAGCAACGCCAAGGGGCCATCATGGTGTCGCTCAGCCCTTGGCAAGATACCGGTACGCGCGCGCGGCGCACAGCAAGTCGCCGGGTCGGGTTGTCAAGCCTTGTGCCGGTGTGGAATCGTCGAGCCAGGCATTGGGCAGCACAAACCAGCGGGCGATCTCCCAATCGTCCATCACAGAACACAGTTCCTGGTAAATTTGACCCACTGCCAATTGCGGTCGGCCTAGATCGCGATCAAATTGGAACCACGGGAACCAGGTCTGGTTCTGCCATTCGATGCTGATGACGTGTCCCGTGACAATCCAACCTGCGAGTTGTTCTGTGTCGCCGCCGCCACCGCGTTTGAACATGCCAATCAGCTCATGTGTGCGCGCGAGACCGCCACTGTCGCGGTAGTCGGCAAGAAGGTCGATGAATTCCTGGTTTTTATCCGAGCTGGTAAAGCAGGCCGTGTGCCACTGCGCGAAACGCGTATGCGAAGTTTCTGCCCATGGCGCGATTGCAGTTGGCGAAGCGTCACCTTGCGCTGCTCGTTGTCCCCGGTATTGCCGCAGATCAGTCGGCCGGCAACGTGTCGGTTCGCCGTTCGCAAGCGTTTGCAACATTGTGCTCATCAAGCACCTCCATCGTTGGTTGTTTTCCGTGCGCGCACCTCCAGCACTGCACGCAGGAATTCGATCAACTCCTTGTCCAGCACGGCCGGTGACAACGAATGCAGGCAACATATGGTTGTCAGCTCGCCGTGTGCACCCGCAGCTGGGTCAATACGCGCTACATGTTCGACTACCCGTCCGCGGTGATTGGCCCGAAGGCCGAAACTGCATTCGTCGTCGATCGATACGTCGGTCCAATGGGCGCCTTCTTGCGCAACCATCCGCAGTAGCAGGACATCGGTGCCCGCAGCAGGATCCGCGTAGAACTCGACCTTTGCCGGAAAGCCAAATGCGGCAATACTTGCTGCAAATTCTGCAAATTTCTCGTGACCAAACGCGTAAATCGCACTTCTGAATGTGTCGATGAACAATTTGTCGTCATCCAATTCCCGTGGGTCCTGTCGTAGGTGTGCCGTGGGACGTGCGAGCGCCATCGCGGATGGATGCTGAATCGCGGCATTTAGCGGTCCCATGGTTTCTCCTTTTGAGCTGCACTTTCCTTGAAATAGGCCCTTGGTCGAGTGCCAATATGTGCGAACCTGATGGCAGGGGGAGCAACATTTATGCCAGAGCTGCCAAAGTGGACTGTCGTAGGCGGGATGGCCCCCGGGGCGGCAGCCGCTTCCTTGGCCGGCCCTACGACGAGATCAAGCCGGAATTTGTACGCGACTGGCCGCTGATTCTGCGATCTCAGCTCAGCCCACCGAAGTCGCTGGGGAAATTGCTGCCATCGCCATCGGCTTTGCCTTCGACCGGCACGGTGGCGTACTCTTTGAGGCGGTTATAGAGCGTTTTCAGGCTGACCCCCAGGGCAGCCGCTGTGCGTTCCTTGTGGCGGCCGTAATGGGCCATCGTCGCCAACGTGACCACCCGTTCGATTTCGGCCAGCGATGTGCCGAGTTCGATCGTGATGGTGGCTTCGTCGCGTTCAGTGGCGCCGATCGGCTGGTCGTCGGGCAGGCACTCGTCGACGATCAGACTGTCGGTCGACATCACATAGGCGCGGTGCACGATATTGCGCAGCTCGCGGACATTGCCCGGCCAGGTGTACGAAGCCAGCCGTTTGAGCGCCGGCTCTGAAAACGACTTTATCTGGCCCTCCCGGCGACCGATTTCCTCCAGAAAATGGGACGCAATCAGTGCAATGTCGTCTGCACGTTCACGGAGCGTGGGAATATGGATCGGAAAAACATTGAGTCGATACCACAGGTCCTCGCGCAGGCGCCCGGCCGCTATCGCCCGGCGTGGATCGCGATTGGAGGCAGCGATGATGCGCACGTCCGTTTCCTGAATCTGCGTCGAGCCAACGCGCAAGAAGGTTCCTGTCTCCAGCACACGCAGCAACTTGACCTGCAGATCCAGCGGCATCTCGGTGACTTCGTCCAGGAACAACGTGCCACCCAGGGTCCGTTCGAAAAACCCCTGATGCTGGCGTTCCGCCCCGGTGAAACTGCCCTTTTCATGGCCGAACATTTCACTTTCGATCAGATGGGGCGATATTGCTCCGCAGTTGATGGCAAGAAATGGCTTCCTGCTGCGCCGGCTCAAATCGTGCACGGTCTGGGCCACGAGTTCCTTGCCACTGCCACTTTCCCCTGTGATGAATACCGTGACCGAGGTCCCCGCCACGCGCAGGATCTTTTCGTAGATCAGACGCATGTTCTTGGAGCGGCCCCAGAGATGGCCAAAACGGCCTTCGCGCAGCAACATTTCATGCAGGCTGGCGGCATCCGCATGTAACGTGGACGGCTTCTTCAAGCGCGACATGACGCCGCGCAGATGTTTGTGACTGACAGGCTTGGTCAGGTAGTCGGCAGCTCCCAGGCGAAGCGCCTGCACCGACGTCTCGACACTTGCATGCCCAGTGATCAGCACGACCTCGATTCCGCCCAATTTTTTGATCTCATTGACCAGATCCAGACCACTGCCGTCGGGCAGCATCAGGTCGAGCAACACGATATCGGGGCGCTGCAGCGCCATTTGGCGCCGGGCGGCCTGCAATGATCCGGCTGTCGCTACCGTGTAACCGTCGGCGGCGATCAGTTCAGCCATCATTTCTGCGGCGTCTGCTTCGTCATCGATGATCAGGGTATGGGGCATGAGGTCTGCTTCTTGGACAGGGTCATCTCGTCGCTGGCTCAGCGTGTGTGGATGTATTGTGGATCAGCTTGGGAACAGGCGGATCAGCACCGCCTTGACGTCCTGCGCGGACACGGGCGCGATCAGGTGCGCATTGAATCCCGCAGCGTAGGCCCGCTCAACATCCACCGCGCGTTCGTACCCGGTCAAGGCGACCATCAACAGGGCCGCACACTTTCCCGGCGTTGAGGCCAATTTACAGAGGGGCGGGTGGCTCCGACGCTGGCTCTTGTGTCTCGCGCTGCTGGTCACCCAGCCACGCGGCCAAAGCGGCCGCAATGGCCATTTGTACGGGCGCTTGACCGAACAGGCGCCATGCGGCACGGGCCATATACCCGCCCAGCGGCTTGACATACCGTGAAACGCCGGTTGCACGCCAGGGCCCCAAGACGAACAACGCGGCCCCGAGCCCGACGCCTGCGGCAAGTACCAGCCAAGGGTGGCGTCGCATGACGGGAGACACCTCCCGCATTGTCGCCTGGCCCAGCATCTCGGCGCTGGAGTGCCATGGCTGACTTTTCCACCATTGGCTGAGCGCGGCCATTGCAGCGCGCCCCAACGCTGCGCTTGGCCCGCGCGACAGCAACATCCGCCCGAGCGCACGCCAACGCAGTGGCATGCGAAATCCGGTACCGGACGACGCGTCCTCCGCCACCTTCGAGGGCGGCGCCAAGCGCCGCAGCAGGCGTTCACGCGATACAGCCAGGCGCTGCAGCGCAAGCGTGGTGCGGTCGCTATTTGTGTCAGGTTGGCTCGGGTTTGAACCGTTGATGGGCAATGGGGATGTATCGCTCATGCCGGTTCTCCTGCGTCGGACATCATGGGGCAGCACTCTTCGATGACATCATGGCCGACTTGCAGTGGAAATGATCTTCAGATCAGTCGAGACCTGCTCGCGCAACAACGCAAATGGAGCGCCGGGCTTGAGGGTCGTCAGACGCCACATGCAGATCAGCGCTATCAGCCACGGAATAGCGGGAATAGCTACCAGCACCCATGGCAGCGGCATGCTGCGCCAGGCAATGGCAGCGACGAGTAAACCAGCCATTGCGGCGAGCAGCGCACCCAGACACAGACACACCACAATTGCGCCTTTGAGCAAAAGCCGGGTCTTGAACGTCGTGCCCCATTCAGTCGCCTCGGCCAATGCAAGGTCCGAATAGGCGTCGAGATGATCGAAAACCAGGCCGGGTTCGACAGCCAGCGTCGACAAAAGGGGATGGATCACAGCGATGTCACTTCACGGGCTGCTGGCTATCAGCGGCCATGATTGGATCGACCCAGCAACTTGGCAAGAACTGCGCCTGCCGCCACCGCCAGAAGCACTGCCTTCACCGGTTGGTCGCGCACATAGGTCTCGGTTTGTGTCTGCAGCCGGGTTGCCATCGCCGGCAAATCATTGCGCAGCGAAGCGAGACCGCCCTGAATGGAGTCGCCAACGTCGGCTGTGGCTGATGGAGTGGTCGTGTTGTAACTGGTGTTCATGGTGTTTACCTTGGAAACAGTGGTCGCCGAGTTTCGCGTACGGCAGAAAAAAATATGAAGGGTCGAACCGTCTTCAGCTGTCGAATCAAATGTCGCTCAGCGCCGTGATGCAGGCCGTCAGCGCGAGCCGCGAAACAAGGTCGGACAACGCTGACAGCGCCGGCGTTTTGCGAAGTCAAGCGACGAAGCGCTGATCAGATCATTCCTACGTCACAACATCCTGCGCGCTGGTGCCCAATGCTCGGCGGGCATATCACCATTGAGACTCTGAAAACGGCCGCGTCAAGGTCTGTCAAAGCGCGACTTTTTTAGCGGCGACGTTTCAGTAGTTTAAGTTTACGCAACCAACTGGGAGTCCGATCATGAATCAGTTATCCAAAATCACCGCCATTTCGGCCGCAGTCGCCGCGACACTCGCACTCAACGTGGCGGTGGCACAAACCCCCGTCAAGAAAGCGGAGCCTGCCAAAACCGTGGCAACTACCCCACATGATCCGATGGCGTACAGCGATCGGGAACGCATGAAGCCGTGGAAAGACGAAAAGGGGCGCCTGGAGCAGGCGCTCAAAATGGGCGAAAGCAAGGCGAACTACATGAAGATCATCGCCGATCAAGGCTTCGTCATCACGTCGATCAATGCCGACAAACCGGACTACCTTGAATACGAGGTGGTCAAGGACGGCAACTCATATGAAGTCCAAATTGATCTCGATAAAAAGACGCATATGGGTTCGAAGGTCGATGTGGCAACCAACCTTTGGCGCACAGAGGCGACCAAGGAAGCATTGCGCAGCGGCAAGGCCGTTGCCGCGACCAAGCCCATGAAGGATGGCGCAACCTATAGCGACCGCGTTTACAGCAAGAAATGGAACGGGGAGAAGGACCGGCTTGAGAAGTCAATGCCCGCTGGCAAGGACCTGGCCTTTTACACGGGCGAGTTGAAGAAAATGGGCTACCAGATCACCTCGACCAATGACAAGGAAAAGAATTACGTGGAGTATGAGGTTGTCAAAGGTCGCGACACCTACGAAGTCCAGATCGACATGGATGATGGCGGCAAGGCCAAGAAGGTGGACGTGGCGACGAACATGTGGCAGTCTGAAGGCACGGAAAAGGCCTTGGCGCACAAGAAGTAATCGACTTCGACGGGGCGACCGCGCGCTCGCTGCCTGCATGGCGGCGAGCGCGCGCGCCTGCTGCTGGTGTTGGGCGTGAACAACCCCCAAGATGTGGCTACGGGTAGGTGGCTACGGCAACAAGGGGCAGGGCGGTGTGACCGCCCTTCGCCATGTCTATGGCAGTTAAGACTTTGCGCTTGCGCCTTGACGAGTGATCGGGTTGACCGGCCCAGTATCCGACGCCTGCTTTTCCCAGATTGCGTCGCCCAGCGCGATAAACCGGTCAACTTTTGCTGCATACCAAACTGCCGGCAGGTCGTGCACCAGCATGTCAACTGGCGTACGCTGGCGTAACCAGGTGTTGGGAAGTGCGAACCAGCTGGCGGTCTCCCAGCCGTCGTACACGTCGCAAAGCTCCCGCAGAACCGGCTGCAGTGACGCGTGGACCGAGAAGCGCTGACGGCTGAACTGGAACATGGGCAACCAGCAATTGGAACACCAGTCGAAAGCGACCACTGAACGCGCCGCGATCGCCTCGCCGAGTTTGTCTGTGTCTGGCCCACCCAAGGCACGGAATCGCCGCGCCACCTCGTTCAGGGTCAACAGGCCGCCGGTCGAATGAAATGCCTTGCGCATTACCGAGAACTGGCCTTCGTCGCGGCATTCAGGGTCGCTACGATGCCGCCAATAGGCCGCAGTTGGGCCCGAGAGATTTACCGCCGCAGCCTGTTTTGTATCATGCGGGCTGCCGATTTGCTGCGAAACCACGTGGGTACCTCCGAAACGTTATCAAGGGCAGCCAACAAGCTGCATGTTCACTATGGTCACGCAATTCGATCGCCAAGCTTGTCAGACAGTGGCGCAACACGATGTCGGTTCGAGATACCGTCACGCACCCATGCACGTGGCCCGCAAAGGTGAAGGTGTGAAGGTTGTGGGCAAAACGGTTGGCGGACTGGTTGTCGCGTCAGGTGAGCTTGTCAACATAACGGCGGAATCAGGTCGATGTAAGCGGAGTCCGACTCGCCGATGCTGTGTTTGTCCGATGCCATGCTTCGGCCGATCAGGCTAAGCTGGTGCATCTAGAACAATTTCAAGGCAAATGCCATGTTGAATGTCGGGCAAGGAATATTGACAGCCGGTCTGATGGCAACCGGCTGTTGCCGATGGACAAATAGTCTGTTGCACCAAAACGCGCGGCGTGGCGCGGCGCGACCGATGGATGTGCAAATTTCGCCTATTCGGACAGGATCCACTCCATGAAGCGGCCTGCAGCACCCGCGAAACCGATCGTCAAGCGGGCCCCTTTGCCGGGTGCGCCGAGCGACGAAGACACAGCACCCCAATTGCCGCATGAAGCCGATCAGTCGTCCAGCCACCAACATTCGGAGTCACCGCAACAAGCCAAGATCGGCCGCCAGGCCAAGGCCGATCTCGAGCGTGGCCTTGTCGACACGGGTCGCTCGCCAGTCGTGGACAAGTTAAACCGGGAACATTTCGCCCCAGCGCCGGAGGCCAGACCATCGCGCAAACCGCCCGCCTGATTCAACGCGCCGCCATTGCACTCGGCGCACCTCAGGCCACGACACTGATCAAATGGCCCCGCCCCTCATCGCAAAGCTACCTATCGCGAGCAGCACCGTCACGCCGACGACCAGTGAGGTGACAATGCGCGCCGACACATAACCATGGATGCGCTCGGCCGTGCAAAGCAGGCCGAGGAACCGACCTTGTTGGCCCCGACACGCTGACAGATGCTCGCTCAACGCCTCGAGCTCCATCGGTGAAGTGTCGGGAGCGCCGCCAAATGAGGTGGTGCTCCAAGCGGGGTAGGCAGTGGGGTGTTTCATGATGTGACCAGCGTAGGTGTTTACCCGCGTAACGTCTGTCGGACGATGGCCCGTGCGCGGGTCGGCATTCTCCGGTAGTGGTGGCACTCGCACGACCGGGTTGTCGACGGGCGCGTTGTATTGCGCATGACATGGACTGTGCGCAAGCCTGCGTTTTCGCCGCCTCGGTGATCGCACGTGGCAGTGCCCATTGCAGAAGTGTTTGCACCTTGTGCGCTGAAATTTGCGAGGCTTGCGCCAGCGAATGCGCGAAACACGAGGCGCAACATTGCCAGTGGTGTGCCAAGGCGTGCCGGGCCTGCGCCGCTGAATGCCGCAAGAGGCCGCGGCATTGATGGTTTGCGGTTCGTGCATTCAGTAAACTGCATGCTTCACGGCTCCCCGGTCGTGCGCCCCGTCATTGATTTCGAAGCAGCTTTTACCTTTCCCCATGCAATTGCAGGATGTGCTTTATTCCCAGGGTTTTGGCACGCGGCGCGTTTGCGCCGGATTGATCCAACAAGGACTGGTCCAGGTGTTTCGTGCCGCGGACGCACAGGTACCTGTGACTTGTACCGATGCGTCGCAGGCGGTCGCAACGCCTGGGTTGCGTTTCAGGGTGCAAGGAGTGGATTGGCCGTACCACGAGAAAGCCTATCTGATGCTGCACAAGCCCGCGGGCACCGAGTGTTCGCAGAAGCCATCGACCTATCCCAGCATCTACACCTTGTTGCCGTCGCCGCTGCGCATGCGCCCGCAAAAAGGCGCGGTGCAAGGGGTACAGGCGGTTGGGCGACTCGATCAGGACACCACCGGGCTGTTGCTGCTCACCGACGATGGCAAGTTCATCCACCGCATGAGTTCACCGCGCCACCATGTGCCCAAGGTTTACCAGGTGACGGTCAAGCATCCGCTGGACGAGACCCAGTTGCGCCGATTGCTGGAGGGGGTGGTGCTGGACGACGATCCGAAGCCGGTACGCGCTGCCGCCTGTGAGGCGCAAGGCCTGCACCTGCTGAGCCTGACCCTGACCGAGGGCAAGTACCACCAGGTCAAGCGCATGCTGGCTGCCGTCAGCAACCGGGTCGAGGCCTTGCATCGGTCCCGCATCGGTGCCCTGATGCTGCCTGCGGATCTGTTGCCCGGCCAATGGCGCTGGCTCGATGCGGACGATCTGGCGGCGATCGCGCGTTGACGGTGCGGGTTGCTTGGCACTGCCGGGCAGCCGGCCGCGAGCGCGCGCGTCTCTGGCGACCATGCTCAATTCAGCGGTGCGAGAAAATCCGCGATCAGCGCATTTGTCTTGTCGGGCTGGTCGCGATGCGGCGAGTGGCCACACTGCGCCAGCACTTCGCGCCGGATCTGGGGCGCTGGCAAGTCGATGCCATTGATCTGCGCCAGTGTTCCATACGGGTCGTCCATGCCCTGGATGGCCAGCACCGGCGCGCCGATGTTCTGGCATTCCTGGCGGATGTCGAAGTCCCGGAACGCGGGGCTGAGCCAGATATCGTTCCATTGCCAGAACGCGCCGTCGACATCCCGGTGATAGCGGGCCAGGCGCTGGCGCAGGTCGCCGTGCTCGAAGGCTTCGCGCGCCTGCGTGATGCTACTGACAGACACATCTTCGACGATGACGTGGGGCGCCATCACGATGCAGGCTGACACCGGGTATCGACTGGCATGCAGCAGCGCAATCGTGCCGCCGTCGGAGTGCCCGACCAGGACCGGACGGTTTATTCCCCAGCTGGCCAGCAAAGGCGGCAATACGGTCCATGCTTCACGGTGCATGTAGTCCGGCAGCAGTCGGCCGCTGCGCACACCCTGGGACTCGGTTGGCGGGCCACGCACGTCCCGCACCGCCTCTGACGCGCCATAACCCTGGCGTGAATAGATCCACCCATCGCGCCCGGTGCGCGCGCACAGGGTTTGCGGCCAGTCGCGCCACCTCGCCACCGATCCCAGTCCTTCGTGCAGGAAGACCAATGGCGCTCGACCGGCCACGCCTGCGCTGACGCCGGCGGCGACATGAAGCACTTCGAGCCGGACTTTGTCGATCAGGGGATGGGCCATGGCGCCCATACTACCCAAGCTCGCAGCGCTTGCGGCTGCGCGGTATGCTCACCCCATGAACCTGCTTTTTGATTCGTTCTGGCGCGCTGCGGCCGATTGCCTGCGTCCGCGGGTCATCGTTCTGTCGATGCTGCCGCTGGTCCTGATGGTGGCCTTGTCGCTGACGCTGGGATATTTCTACTGGGACTCCGCCCTCGATGGGGTGCGAGGTCTGCTCGAGGGCTCGTCGTTGCTGACGACCCTGTTCGAATGGTTGCGCGGTATCGGCGCCGAAGGCCTCAAGACCGTGCTGGCTCCGCTGATTGTGGTATTTGCCATCACGCCATTGATCGTATTGCTGTCGCTGCTGGTGGTGGCGATCCTGATGATGCCGTCGCTGGTCACGATGGTGGCTGAGCGTCGATTCGGGCAATTGGAGCGCAAGCACGGAGGCTCCCTGCTGGCGAGTCTGTTGTGGTCGCTGGGCTCCACCATGCTGGCGCTGGTCGCGTTGGTGGTGTCGATTCCGCTGTGGCTGATTCCACCACTGATCCTGGTGCTGCCACCGCTGATCTGGGGCTGGCTGACCTACCGGGTCATGGCATTCGATGCGCTGGCCGAACACGCCAGCAAGCCCGAGCGCCTCGAGTTGCTGCGCCGCCATCGCAGTTCCTTGCTCGCGATCGGCGTCATCACCGGCTACCTGGGCGCGGCACCCAGCCTGCTGTGGGCCTCCGGTGCCTTGTTCGTTGTGGCCTTCGTCATCCTGGTCCCGCTTGCGATCTGGGTGTATACGCTGGTCTTCGCGTTTTCTTCGTTGTGGTTCACCCATTACAGCTTGGCGGCGCTGCAAGACATGCGCAGCGCCGGCAATGGCGCGGCCGTACCCACCACCGTCCAGTTGCCCCGCAATGACCATTCCTGACATCACCAATGCGCCGCTGCGCGATCCCGTTCCCGCATTCGGCCTGATCATCATCGGTGACGAGATCATGTCGGGCAAGCGGGCGGACAAACATTTGCCGGCGGTCATTGATCGGTTGCATGCGCGTGGCCTGCAGCTGACCTATGCCGACTACGTGGGTGATTCGCGCGCGCGCATCACCGCTTCGCTGGAGCGTGCGTTTGCGTCTACGGACGTGGTCTTCTCCTGTGGCGGCATCGGGGCCACGCCGGATGACCACACGCGGCAATGCGCCGCACTGGCGCTGGGTATGGGTCTGGTACTGCATCCGCAGGCGCGGCTGTTGATCGAAGAACGCATGCGCGACGTCGCACGCGAACAAGGCGACACCTTTGATCCTGACCGCGCCGACAACGTGCACCGGTTGAACATGGGGGTGTTTCCGGCGGGCGCCGACATCATTCCGAATCCGTACAACAAGATTCCCGGTTTCAGCTGTGATGCCGCCCGGCTGACGGAAAAAGGTACGGGCGTGGTGCATTTCGTTCCTGGATTTCCGGTCATGGCGTGGCCGATGATTGAATGGGTGCTGGACAACCGGTACGCGGATTGTTTTCACCGCAGCCATCCTGTCGAGAAGTCGGTGATTGCCTTTGGCGCAATGGAAGCTGCCTTGACGCCTTTGATGGAAGATCTCGAGCGCCGCTTTGCCGGTGTGCGCGTCTTCAGTCTCCCCAGCGTGGACCACCCGGTGCACGGTCGGCATATCGAACTGGGCGTCAAGGGTGAGGGCGCTGATGTCAACGTCGCCTACCAGGCATTGCTCGAGGGACTGCACCAACACAAGGTCCGTCTCGGCCCTGAAATGGTGCGAAACTGATCCGCACCAACGAAGTGCATCCAGGTCGGGTTGCGCCGAGTTGGTGCATCCCTGGCTCGGGCTTTTGTTTTGGGCGCGCTGCGCCTGCTGGGCGTAGGCCGCTGTAACAGCAGGCAAAATGGCGGGCTGGGCCCATAGGGGCCCTTGCCAAACGCTTGGCACAAAAACTGCGTTTGTCCGCAGGTATCGAATTTCAACAACCGCTCAACAGGAGTAATTGATGGCCAAGACCGTCGCAGACGTGATCAAGATGGTGAAGGAAAACGAAGTCAAGTTCGTTGACTTCCGTTTTACCGACACCCGGGGCAAGGAGCAGCACGTGACAGTGCCTGTTTCGCATTTCGACGAAGACAAGTTCACCTCCGGTCATGCCTTCGACGGCTCTTCGATCGGTGGCTGGAAAGGCATCGAAGCGTCAGACATGCAACTGATGCCCGACCCGAATACCGCCAATATCGACCCGTTCTTCGAGGAAACCACACTGTTCATGAGTTGCGATGTGGTCGAGCCCAGCGACGGCAAGGCCTATGACCGCGATCCGCGCTCGATCGCCAAGCGCGCCGAGGCTTACCTCAAGTCCTCCGGCATCGGCGACACGGCCTATTTCGGTCCCGAGCCCGAATTCTTCATTTTTGACGATGTGCGCTGGGGTGCCGATGCGTCTGGCTCGTTTGTCAAGATCGACGAATACGAAGCCCCGTGGAATACCGGCAAGAAGATTGACGGCGGCAACCGCGGCCATCGTCCGACCACCAAGGGCGGCTACTTCCCGGTTCCACCGGTCGACAGCACGCAGGACCTGCGTGCCGAAATCGCGCTGATCCTGGAATCCCTGGGAATTCCGGTCGAAGTGTTCCACCATGAGGTGGCAGGCGCCGGCCAAAACGAAATCGGTACCAGGTTCAGCACGCTGGTCCAGCGCGCCGACTGGACGCAGGTGCTCAAGTACGTGGTCTGGAACGTTTCCAACTCCTATGGCAAGACGGCGACCTTCATGCCCAAGCCCATTGTGGGCGACAACGGCTCCGGCATGCACGTGCACCAGTCGGTGTGGAAAGACGGCAAGAACCTGTTTGCCGGCGACGGTTATGCCGGCCTGTCGGATCTGGCGTTGTATTACATCGGCGGCATCATCAAGCATGCCCGTGCGCTCAACGCGATCACCAACCCCGGGACCAACAGCTACAAGCGCCTGGTGCCTGGTTTCGAAGCTCCGGTGAAGTTGGCCTACTCTGCCAAGAACCGTTCCGCGTCGATCCGCATCCCGTTCGTCGCCAACCCCAAGGGCCGCCGTGTCGAGGCACGTTTCCCCGATCCTCTTGCCAACCCCTACCTGTGTTTCTCGGCTTTGCTGATGGCCGGTCTGGATGGCGTCGAGAACAAGATCCATCCGGGCGAAGCTGCCACCAAGGACCTGTACCATTTGCCTCCGGAAGAAGACGCGCTGATCCCGACTGTGTGCCACAGCCTGGACCAGGCGCTGGAGTACCTGGACAAGGACCGCGACTTTCTGACCAGGGGCGGAGTGTTCTCCGACACCATGATCGATGCCTACATCGAGCTCAAGATGGGCGAGGTGACCCGCATGCGCATGGCCACCCATCCGGTGGAGTTCGACATGTACTACTCGCTGTAACTGGCGTTTGCCAGGCCAGAGAAGGAAAGCCCGGTGTCGAAGAGCCAAGGGCGGTCTTGACCGCCCTTGTGCTTTTGTGGGATATGCATTGGTTTGGCCGATCGGTTCAATTGGCGCATACTTGAAGGCCGTCCTGCATCTTGAGACGCGTGGAGAGAGCATCATGCATTTGTCGTCGATACCTTTGGTTGCCATCCTGCTGGTTTTGGCCGGCCCGACACAGGCTCAGATTTACCGCTGCGGCAACGAATACACCAACAAGATCACCGATGCCCAGAAGGGCCAGTGCAAGCTGCTGGAAGGTGGCAACGTCACCGTGATCCAGGGGTTCAAGGCGCCGGCCGCACCTGCCGCAGGTGCACCGACCGTCAAACTGGCGTCCGCAGCGCCGCCGGCATCGCGTGTGGACAGCGCCGAGCAGAAGGCGCGAGATTCCGATGCCAAGTTGATTCTTGAGGCGGAGCTCAAGAAAGCCGAGGCGCTCAATGCCCAGTTGTTGCAAGAATACAACAGTGGTGAACCCGAAAAGCAAGGCGGCGAAGCGCGCAACTACCAGAAATATCTCGATCGCGTCGCCGAACTCAAGGCGTCGCTGGCACGCAATGAGAGCGATATTGCCGGCATCCGGCGCGAGCTCGGACGGGTGACTGCCGCAAAATAGCGCGCTTGAGCACCACCCACTTTTCCGCGCTGACCGACTTCCTGCCATCGCGCTTCAGGTCTTTCGATCTGCTGGCGACGCTGGTTGCGGTCGTGCGCGAAGACGGCATGGTTGTATACGCGAATGCGGCACTCGAAGACGCGCTCGGCGTTTCGCGCCGGGCCATCGTCGCATCGCAGTTTTCCGACAACTTCACCGAGCCCACCGCTCTGCTCAACGCCCTCGAAGGCGCGGGTGTCAATGCGTTTGCCACCCTGCGTTACGACACCTGGCTCAAGCGGCTCAATCATGAACCCATACCGGTGCATGTCATCGTCACGCAGACCGAGTCGCGCCGGGAAATCATCGTCGAACTGCTGCCGCAGGAGCAGCAGGCGCGCCAGGAGCGCGAGGAACGGCTGACCGACCAGGCGCAGGCCAACAAGGAGCTGATCCGCAACCTGGCGCATGAGATCAAGAATCCGCTCGGCGGCATCCGGGGGGCGGCCCAGTTGCTGGAGATGGAGATCGAAGGGCGCGGCCTCAACGAATACACCCAGGTCATCATTCGCGAGGCCGATCGCCTGCAGTCGCTGGTTGATCGGCTGCTGGCGCCGCACCGCTTTGCCCAGTGCATGGGCGAGGTCAACATCCACGAGGTCTGCGAGCGCGTGCGTTCACTGATCGTGGCGGAGTTCCCTCGTGGCCTGCGGGTGGTGCGCGACTACGACACATCGATTCCGGAAATGCGTGCCGACCGCGAGCAATTGATACAGACGGTGCTCAATATCGCGCAGAACGCATGTCAGGCGCTGGCAGAGAGGATCGCAACCGGCGATGCGATGTTGACGTTACGCACCCGAGTGGCGCGGCAGATCACATTTGGCAAACAAAGGTACAGACTGGCATTGGAATTGCATGTCATCGACAACGGGCCTGGTGTTCCAGATTCGATCAAGGACCGCATCTTTTTCCCGCTGGTATCGGGCAGGGATGGCGGGTCTGGGCTGGGCTTGACGCTGGCACAGACCTTCGTGCAACAGCACCATGGCCTGATCGAGCTGGACAGCGTTCCCGGTCGAACCGACTTCAAGATCCTCATACCGCTGTCCTGAACTTTGTCCATCATCCCATCCAAACGCCGGCGCACCATGCGCCACACGCCATCATGAAGCCCATCTGGATCGTCGACGATGATCAGTCCATCCGCTTTGTGCTTGAGAAGGCCTTGCTGCGGGAGAACCTTGCAACACGCAGCTTCACCAACATGCGCGACGTGTTGGCGGCACTGTCGTCAGCGGGAGAAACCGAAGGGCCACAGATCCTGGTCAGTGATATCCGGATGCCGGGTGGATCGGGTCTGGAGTTGCTCGAGCGCGTCAAGCGCGAGCGCCCGACGCTGCCGGTCATCATCATGACGGCGTTCTCCGACCTGGAGAGTGCGGTATCGGCGTTCCAGGGCGGAGCCTTCGAATACCTGCCCAAGCCATTCGATCTTCCCAAGGCCGTGGAACTGATCCGCCGCGCAATGCAGGAGAGTCAGCGCGAGGAAGTGTCCGAACATCGCAGCGTGGCGGCGCCGGAAATGCTGGGGCAGGCGCCCGCGATGCAGGACGTGTTCAGGGCGATCGGGCGGCTCAGCCAGAGCAACGTGACGGTGATGATCACCGGCGAATCCGGTACCGGCAAAGAACTGGTGGCGCGTGCGCTGCACAAGCACTCGCCGCGGGGCAATGGCGGCACTGCGCCGTTTGTCGCCATCAACACCGCTGCGATTCCCAAGGACCTGCTGGAAAGCGAATTGTTTGGCCACGAGCGTGGTGCATTCACCGGTGCGCAGACGATGCGCCGGGGCCGCTTCGAACAGGCCGACGGCGGCACGCTGTTCCTGGACGAGATCGGCGACATGCCGTTCGATCTGCAGACTCGGCTGCTGCGGGTCCTGTCCGACGGCAATTTCTACCGCGTCGGGGGTCACGACGCGATCAAGACCCATGTGCGCGTGATCGCGGCGACCCACCAGGATCTGGAGCAGCGCGTCAAGGAGGGCGTCTTTCGTGAAGACCTGTTCCACCGCCTCAACGTGATTCGCCTGCGCCTGCCGCCATTGCGCGAACGCCGTGATGACATTGCTGGCCTGACGCGCCATTTCCTGCAGCAAAGCGCCCGCCAGCTCGAGGTCGAACCCAAGCGCATTTCCGATCCGGCGCTGGTGCAACTGTCGCGGTTCGCGTTCCCGGGCAATGTGCGCCAGCTCGAGAACATCTGCCATTGGTTGACGGTGATGGCGCCAGCGCAGGTGATCGACGCCAAGGATTTGCCGCCGGAAGTGCTCGGATCAACGTCGCTCGGCCCGGCGCAACAAGCGGCACCGATGCTGCATTCGGAAGCCGATGCGGCGCATCGCATGGCTGCAGCTGTGCCAGCCACGGGTGCGGCAGCCACCGCAGTATCGGCGAGCCCGCCGTTCGACCAGGCATCCTTGCCCGGACCGCAGGACTGGGAGTCGGGGGTCGAGATCGAGGCCAGCCAGATGCTGGCTGCCGGCCGGCAGGATGTGTGGGAAGTGCTGACGCGGCGCTTCGAATCCCGGCTGATTCTTACGGCCCTGTCCACGACCCGCGGCCGGCGCATCGAGGCTGCGCAAAAGCTCGGCATCGGGCGCAACACCATCACCCGCAAGATCCAGGATCTCGGTCTGGAATAACGACGTTTCGCGTGGCCGGTGGCTTGTCACTGCTCAGGCCGGTCAGGAGTTGCACGCGTCAAACGCACAGCTGCGTTGTGCGTATTTTCCAACCAGAGCCATCCTGGAGAAGGTTGGAATGGTGAAAAACGGCGACCTCGCACAGGTGGCCATGATCGGGCGCGAAGCTATGGTGGGGCTTTCGCTGTTCCTCGGTGTCGAACTCTCGGTGAGTAGCGCCAGCGTGCAAAGCGCGGGGTTCCACGATGATGCCCAGACTGTCCGCCAGCGTACAGACGCAGCCAGGCACATTGACCAGAATCGACCGGGAAACGTTGGCAGCGCGGTGATTTGGGCCGGTCATTGCGCAGGATCTCTTGTTGCCATTGGCCGATTCTCCTTATTTCAACGCTGGAGGTTTCATCATGAAACTATTGCAGACATTGCTTTCGCTCACGTTCGCCTTTGCTGTCGCGGGGGCATACGCGCAGGTGCCCAGCGACGCCCAGATCGCCTCGATTGTCGTGACGGCCAACCAGGTCGACATCGACGCGGGCAAGCTCGCGGAATCGAAAGCCCACGACAAGGACGTGAAGGCCTTTGGCAAGCAGATGGTCGTCGACCACAGCGGCGTCAACAAGCAGGCCGTGGCGCTGGTCACCAAGCTCAAGGTCAAGCCCGAAGACAACCCCACCAGCCAGGCCCTCAAGAAGGCCGGCGCCGAAAACCTCAAGGCGCTGAAGGCATTGAAGGGCCCGGCGTTCGACAAGGCTTACGTCGACCACGAGGTCGCTTACCACGAGCAGGTCATTGATGCGATCGACAAAACGCTCATCCCCAACGCCCAGAATGCCGAGCTCAAGGCCTTGCTGGTGGCGGTGCGGCCAGCCTTCGTCGGCCACCTCGAACACGCCAAGATGATTCAGGCGCAGTTGGCCAAGAAATGACGCCAATGCTCCAGTACGCGCGGCCGGGCCCTGACGCAGGGCTGCGCCGAACGCGCGCGTTGGTGCTGGCAGGAGCTGTCGGCCTGGCCTGGACCGGCAGCGCCTTGGGCGCTGCCACCACCCATACCGTCACCATCGAGGCCACCAGTTATTCGCCCCAAGTTCTCTCCGTCAAACGCGGGGACACCGTCGTCTGGATCAACAAGGACCCGTTCCCGCACACTGTCACCTCGGCCGGTGCCTTCGACTCGAAAAACATCCCAGCCGGGGGCACATGGAAGTACAAGGCGCTCAAGGTCGGGAACCACGCTTATACCTGCACCTTTCATCCCAACATGAAGGGCCGATTGATCATCGAATGAGCGCAGCCGGATTGCCGCAGGCAATGTTTGACGGAAACACCAGCCGAACCCGAGGGTTGGGTTTTCTCGCCAGTATGTGATCGTCATGTCAAGGAGCAAAGAATGGACAAGCATATGTACCCCGAGCCATCGGCCGAACTGCATCGCCAGCGCAACGCGCTGGCACCGGCCACCGCCGCCGCGTTCAAGGCGTTCGGCGAGAGCGTTTTCGCCGACGGTGCACTATCCAGCAAAACCAAGGACCTGATTGCCGTGGCGGTGGCGCATGTCACCCAATGCCCTTACTGCATTCGCGGGCACACGGCCAGCGCCTTGCGCAAGGGCGCGACGCAGCAGGAGCTGATGGAAGCAATCTGGGTCGCCGTCGAAATGCGTGCCGGCGGCGCCTACGCGCATTCAAACCTGGCGCTCGATACGATGAACCAGGTGGCAGCGAAAGAAGGCACGCACAAGGTTTGAGGCGTGCGCACGCGCGCTCACACGTGCCTGCAACGTCCGGGCCAAGTGCGCCTATGTGCCGGTGGTATGCGGCGCGTCAGGCGCATGCGAGGGGACGCCGGTTGCTGCCTTCACAGGTAGCCTCCCGCCGCATAAATCGCGCTGGGAAAGACCTCCAGGCGACCGTCTTCCACAGCGCGCACGCCGGGAATATTCTCGGCAGCCACCCGGGCGGGCGCCTTCTCGTCCAGCGAGTTCACCTGGCCTGTGAAATGCACGACGCCGCCGCTGACGCTGACGGTGCTCCGATCAGCATGCCACCAAGGCTGTCTCAAACCACGCTGGAATGGGCTCAGTCTTGCAGTTCCACCACCACCGGCGTATGGTCGCTCGGGCGCTCGTTTTTGCGCGGTGCCTTGTCGATGGTGCAGCTGCTGACGCTGGGCTTGAGCGCGTCGCTGACCAGGATGTAGTCGATGCGCAGCCCGCGGTTGCGCCGAAACGCGAACTCCCGGTAATCCCACCAGCTGTAGGTCTTCTCGGCCTGCTCGAACAAGCGGTAACTGTCGTGCAGGCCAAGCTGCAGCAAGGCCTTCAAATGGTCGCGCTCCTGTGTAGTGTGGTGGATGGTTTCGCGCAATCCTTCCGGGTCCCAGCTGTCGCGGTCATCGGCGGTGACATTGAAGTCGCCCAGCAGCGCGAGTCGCGGATGCGCCGCCAGTTCGGCGCGCAGATGCGCACACAGTGCCTCGAGCCAGCGCATCTTGTACGCGAACTTTTCGCTGCCCGGCTCCTGGCCATTGACGAAATAGCCGTTGACGATGCGCAGCGGGCCGGTGGGCACGTCGACGGTGGCCGCGATGACGCGCGACTGCTCGTCGGCAAAGCCCGGGATATTGGTGACCACGTCGCGCAGCGGCGCGCGGCTCAGGATGGCCACGCCGTTGTACGTTCTTTGCCCGAAAGCGGCGCTGTGATAACCGGCCTGCTGCAGCGCGTCGCGCGGAAACTTGTCGTCGCTGAGCTTGAGTTCCTGCAGGCACAACACCTCCACCGGGTTGGCGGCAAGCCAGTCGAGCACCTGTGGCAGGCGAACGGTCAGAGAGTTGATATTCCAGGTGGCAAGCTTCATGGACAAATTTCCAGCACAGGGATGTTGCGACATACCAGGCCGGTCACATGCGCAAGGGTTTGCCCATGTGACGACGAAGGCCCTCAATCGCGGATTTGAGGCGCGGCTGGCTCCCAATATACCAATCAATCACCCGGCCTTGCATGGGCTTGCGGCCAGTGCAGATCCACCGGCCGACCCAGCGCGAGTGACTGTTCCGCCGCCAGCGAAACCTGCACGCTGGCGCGGGCTTCCCGTGCCGGCAGGATGGAGTGGCCGCGCGCGAAGCCAGCCAGGGCCTGGCGCAGGTTTTCTTCAAGCTCGAACACCTCGCCTGACAACGGAATGGTGATGGTCTCGACCTCGCCTTCGCCGCGCCGCAGTTTCATCTCGAATTCAGGTGTAAAGGTGCGGTCCATCGTGCCGCTCCACCAGGTGCGCAAGGCACCGTGGCTGCCGGCGATTTCCAGCACCGTGTGGTGCTCGAATCCGTTCAGACACTGGTTGAGCAGCGCGAATTCGCCGCCGGGCCATTGCAGCACAACGCTGAACTGGTCCGACAGGCGTTGTCCCGGGTCTGCGCCAAACGCGTGGACGCGATTCGGCAGACCGTTCCCGGCTCCATACCACAACACCAGATCGATGAAGTGCACCAGCTCTTCCAGTACCCAGGAGCCGACCCGCGCGGGATCGTGACGCCAGCCACCCGCGCCGGTCTTGAATGGCTTGCGAAACAGCGAGAAGTGCTGATGTTGCACAACTCCGAAGTCACCGCGTGTCACCATCTGCTGCACCGCACCCCATTGGCGGGACACACGTAACTCGTGGTTGACCGCCAGCAATCGGCCGCTGCGCGCCGAGGCGGCCACGACTGCATCGCATTCGGCCAGCGTCAGCCCCAGCGGTTTTTCCAGCACGACGTGCTTGCCCGCATCCAGCGCGTCGATTGCTGCGCGCGCGTGCGCGTCGTTTGGGAGCACGACGTGCACCACGTCGATGCCGTCATCACCCAGCATCTGCGCGTAGTCTTCGTACAGACGCACGCCTGGAATTTCGGTGCTGGCAGCCGCACGCGCCAACGGACTGCGCGCCAGTACAGCTACCACCTCGGCGCCGTTGATTGCGCGGATCGCGCGCGCATGCATTTGGCCCCAGGCACCGAATCCGGCGAGTGCAATGCGGGTTGGCGGGAGCTTCGCCAGCGTGAAGGAGGATGTCACCATGGGAGGGCCTGTCCGTCGTAGGTATAGAAGATGCCGGTCTCGTGGTTGCCCAGGCGCGCGATCGTCTGGCGCATGGCCTGCACGCTGTCTTGTGCCGTCAAGGGCGCGTCGGCGCCGCCACCCGCCGTGTTGACGCGTCCCGGATGCAGCATGGCCACCGTAATGCCGAGCGGGAACAGATCCAGCGCAAGGCTGCGGCCGATTGCGTTCAGACCAGCCTTGCTGGCGCGATAGCCATAGTGGCCGCCGGACAGATTGGCGCCGATCGAGCCCATACGGCTGCTGACGAGCACGACCCGCCGCTGTGTGCTGGCCGCCACGTTGTCGACCAGTGTGTCGACCAGCTTGAGCGGTCCCACCGTGTTGATCAGCAACATGCGCTGCACGTAGGCGAAATCGAGCGAACCGATCTGTCCGCTGTCCAGCCCGATGCCGGCGTTGGAAAGCAGCAGGTCGATCGGATCGTCCTGCATCTGGCGCTTGAGTGCGGCAAATTGGTCGAAGTCGGTGACGTCCAGCGCAAGGTGCCGCATGCGCGCGTCGGCCAACCGATGCGCCATATCGCGGTAGGTCGCGACGACCGACCAGCCGCCGTCTGCATATTGCTGCGCGAATTCGCGTCCGAGTCCGGTGTCGCAACCGGTGATCAGGATCGTGGGCATGGGCTGGCCTTTCTGGACAGGGATTGCATCAATGGGACCCGAACAGGGGCTCCGGCAGACCCCGGGCACCCAGGCCGTCGATGCGTAGCAGCGCGCCGGCCAGCGGCCATGCGGCGTGTTCCTGTGGCGCAAGTAGCTGACGCGAGGTGGTGACGAACAGCTGTTCCAGCGTCGGTCCACCGAAAGCCACCATGGTCGGATGGCGTGCTGGCACCGCGATCCGCTCGCGCATGCGGCCGGCCGGAGAGATACAGGCGATGGCCGCGCCGTGGACCAGCGCACACCAGTAGTTGCCCTCGCTGTCGCAGGTCGCGCCGTCGACCCTTCCCTCGATGTCGGCGGTCGAGAAGAAGCGCCGTTTGCCGGAGATGGTGCCGCGCGCGCGGTCGAAGTCGTACACCCATACCGTTTCGTCGCGGCTGTCGGCAAGGTACATGCGCTCGTCGTCGGGCGAGAAGGCGATGCCGTTGCCGATCACGAAGCCACCGTCCATGCGCCGCACCGAAAGGTCCGGATCGAGCCGGAACAACTCAGCCTGGCGCCCGATGAAGTCCGAATGCACGCTGGCGCACCAGTAGCGGCCTTGCCGATCGCATTTGCCGTCGTTGAGCATCAGACGGCGGTCGCGTGCCAACGGGTCGGCCAGCACCACGCAAGATGCCCTGCCTTTGGCGTCCAGCGCAATGCGCTGGAATCCCGCGCGGGTTCCGCCAATGAGGCTTCCGTCGGCACAGAATACGAAGGAGCCGATGTCGTGCTCCAGCGGGAAACTCTCTGCTGTGCCACTGGACGGATCCAGCCGACGAATTGCCGGCGCGAACGCGTCGACCCAGTACAGGCGCTGCTCGCGCGCGTTCCATTGCGGTGATTCACCGAGCAGGTCGGGCTGCAGGTGCACGGGTACGATGGACGTCATGGCGCGCTCACAATCGCGTCCCCGGTGCGTAGCTGCGCCCCGGCGGATTGCGCCAGCGCTCGACGGTCTCCGGTCGCGCCGCCTGCAGTCGCTGCGGTGGCAGTCCCGCCAGGATCAATGTCAGATCGTCGACCACCATCTGGCCGATGTCAGCCAGCGCCGTCGGCAATCCACCGGCCCGGTGCGCCGACAACAACATGCCAGCGGCCTGTCGCACGGGCGCATCGGGCGGCACGGGTTCGACCGGAAAAACGTCGGTGGCAGCACGGAACCGGCCCTGGGCGACCAGGTCGACGAGCGCGTCGAAATCCACGATGCCCGCACGCGACATCAGCAGGAAGATCGCGTCGGACCGGATGCTTTGCAACCGGTCCCGGTTCAGCCAGCCCTGGTTCTCGGCGGTCACGCCGGCCAACGCGAAGATCACCCGGGGCTCGGACAGCGTCCGCTCCAGGCTGGCCGGCTCGGCGCCAAATTCCTGCACCACGGTATCGGGTAGCCAGGGGTCATGGACCAGCAGTCGTGGACGAAACGGCGCCAGCAGAGCGATCAGCGCCCGACCCAGGTTGCCGCAGCCGATCAGCCCCATGGTCTCACCGCGAAGCAGAAATGCCTGGCGGTTGCCAGCCAGGCCATATTGCTCCTGCCCCTGGCGCATCAGGTGATCACCGCAAGTGATGCCTCGGGCCAGGTCGATCGCCATGCCCAGTGCCATTTCGGCCACCGGTTGCGCGAATACCGGCGCAACGCCCAGCACCTGGATGCCACGACGGAAGCATTCGCCGTAGTCGACGTTCTGCGCAAAGTTGCCCTCGACGTTGATCACGGTGCGCAGCTTGGGCGCCCGGGCCAGTCGCCGGGCATCGAGATCGGTCTGTCCAACGATCGCAACTGCGTCTGCAAGATACTGCTCGAGCAATTCCGCGGGCAGTTTTCTGCCCACACTTTCCGCCAGGCCTACAACCTGGCCCAGCGCCGCGAAGCTCTGCAGCGTCGCGGCGCTGAAGATCAGCCCCGCACTGCGGGGCCAGGGGTCGAACAGGATGACGGGTCCAGGCATGGCCAGTGCCGCTATGGGGGCGCCTTGAAGCGCAGCGGCTGATCCAGCCGCGCGTCCTGCGCGGCAAACCAGAGCCGTAGTTCATACCGATCGGTGCGGCCCAGCCCTGGTGACTCGGCTTGCAGCTGCACCGAGTGGCTGGTGTTGTCGGCGATGTGAAACCAGCCGCTGGCGTCCGACAAGGTCTTGCCACGCTCCTGGTGGGTGATGAAGCCCCGGTCATAAATATGGACAATCGCCCCAGCGACCGGTCGTCCGGCCGCATCGACGACGCGCCCGTCGATGCTGCCGTGGTTGTGGCCATGCACGTAGACCATCCAGCCCAGCACCGTGAGCAGCATCAGCCCCGGCACGATGACCCAGCGCGACAGCCACCAGCGGTTCATCCCTTGGTGGCTCCGGACGTCAGCCCGCGGATGAACTCCTTCTGGGCCATCAGGAACACCAGGATCGACGGCGCCAGCACCATCACCGCGAACGCATACAGGGCACCCGTCGTGTCCTCCATGTAGGACAGGAAGCGGGCCAGACCCAGCGGCAGTGTCTGCATGTTCGGGTCGCGCGTGATCAGCAATGGCCACAGGAAGTTGTTCCACGACCAGATGAAGGTCAGGATCACGTTGGTGGCGATCGCGGGTTTGGACAGTGGCAGCAGCACGCGCAGGATGATGCGCCATTCGGAGAGCCCGTCGAGCCGGGCGGCATCGATCAGCGAGCGCGGAACCGCCTCGAAAGCAGCCTTGAAGACAAAGATGCAGACGATGGTGGAGAGCATCGGCAGCGCCAGGCCGAGGTAGCTGTTGAGCAGGCCCAGTTTGGCGGTAATCAGGTAGGCCGGAATGATGGTGGCCTGGAACGGGATCAGCATGCAGGACAGGAATAGCGCAAGCACCGCCTGGCGGCCCGCGAACTGGCGCGTCAGCGCGTAGCCGGCCATCGCATTGAACACCACGTTGCCAGCCACGGCCAGCGTCGAGACGATGATGCTGTTAAGCAGGTAACGCGGGAACGGGATCAGGTACCAGACGTCGACAAAGTTGAACAGGTGCGGGTCGCGCGGCCACAGGGAGGGCGGGTAGGCGTAGATGTTTTCGTTGGTGATTGCCGTCTTGATGACCCAATAGAACGGCACCAGCATGAAGCAGGCGATCACGACCAGCGTCAAGTGGCGCAGGCCGAGCAACGTAGCGTCGCGGCGTTTCATTCAGTCACGCTCCACGGCGCCGGCATTACCGCCAGCCGCCTTGTTGGCCGCGATGGTGAGCACCACCAACAGCAGGAACTGGACCACGGTCAGCGCCGCGGCATAGTCGAACTTGGTCTGCACGAACGCCGCCTTGTAGATGTGCGTGATCAGCAGTTCCGTCGCGTGACCGGGCCCGCCATTGGTCATGATGTAGACCAGGTCGAAACTGGAGAAGGAATTGAGAATGCCGACCACGACGCACAGAAACAGCGACGGACGCAGCATGGGTATGGTGATGCGCCAGAAGCGGGCCCACGCCGGCGCGCCATCGATGCGGGCCGCCTCGTACAGGTTCTGCGGAATGCTCTGCAGGCCCGTCAGCAGGATGATCATGTAAAAGCCCAGGATCTGCCATATTTCGGCAAAGATCACCGATGGCAGCGCCCAGTCGAAGTCCTGCAGGAAACCGATCGGCTTGTGTATCAGGCCGCTCTCGCGCAGCGCGTAGTTGATGATGCCGCCACGTTCGTCGTACATCCAGCGCCAGATGATACCCACCGCGATCGCCATCAGCGGATAGGACAGGAACACGATGGTCCGGTAGATTGAGGCACCTTTCAGGTCCGAGTTGACCAGCAGCGCCACGCCCAGCGCCAGCGCGATTGCCAGCGGCGAGGCCGCGATGAAGATCATCGTGTTGCGCAGCGCGATCCAGAACACGTCGTCGTAACTCCACATCTCCTGGTAGTTCTCCCACCCGATCCATTCGGCTGGACGCAGTGGCGACCAGGACTGAAACGACAGCATGACGTTCCAGCCCAGCGGTAGCAGCCGATAGAGGAAGAAGATCGCCAGCGCGGGCAGCAAGAAGCAGACGACCAGCACCAACTGCCGATTGCGCTGCTGCCCCCACCATGTCGTGCTGGCGGTCACGGTCGTTCGCGGGTCCGTGCGCAAGAGCGCAGACTCAACTGCGACCGAGTTCGCGCGACACCCGCTTGTCGGCGTCGGCCAATGCCGTCTTGGCGTCCTTGCGACCCAGCAGCACGTTCTGCACTTCCGGCCAGAACGCTTCCTTGATCCGGCTGTCGTTGCCGAAGCGCCAGTTGCCGGTCATCTTGTCGGTATGCTCAAGCTGCGTCTTGAGAATGGTGTACACCACCGGATCGTCCTTCTCGAGCATCGCCAGCGTGGCCTTGTCAACGGTGACATTGCCCGTCAGCAGCTTGCGCCGGGTTCCCAGTTCGCTGGCCTGCCCCTGGTCCGTGATGAACTTGAGAAAGTCCCAGGCCAGTTCGGGCTGCTTGGAGGTCTTGGAAATACCCAGCCCGTGCGAATTGGGTGTCGCCCAGTTGCCCGGCATGTGCGCCACGCCCAGGGACTCCGGCGTGACCCAGCTGCCCTGTCCCTTGAAGAAGAAATACGCCGGGGAATGCGCGTGCAGCATGCCGATGTTGCCGGCGCCAAAGGCGCCATTCGGCTCGACCCAACGCCCCGTCCACGAGATCTTGTTGATGGCACCGCCTTGCGTTGCCTTGGCCAGCCGGTCGAACACCTCGATCCCCTTGGGGGTGTTGAACGCCGTCTTCTTCAGGTCCGCCGTGACCAGGTCGACGCCATTCATCGCCAATAGCGGCCAGTACAGCCAGTCGAAGTTCAGCGTCACGAAGCCGGAGGATGCATCGCCATTGGTCATCTTCTGCGCAAACGCCAGGATCTCGTCGAAGCTCTTGGGTGCTCCGGACAGGCCGGCTTTGGTGAACATCGGTTTGTTGTAGAACAGCAGCGTCTTGGTGATGTAGAACGGCACCATGTAGTTGCGCCCCTGGAACACCCAGTTGCCCAGATAGTTCGCGTCGTAGCGCTGCTTGACGTCGGCCTCGCGCGCGAACAGTGGCGACAGGTCCATCAGTGCACCCTGCGCGGCATACTCCAGGCCCAGCGCTCCCTGCGTGTTGATCACGTCGGGAGCAGTGCCTGCGGCCAGCTGGGTCTGGTAGAACGGGCTGAACTCCGGCCCCTTCTTGTCCAGCCATTCCACTTCCACCCCCGGCCGGGTCGACTGAAAACGCTGGATCCAGCCATCGATCAATTCCTTCTGGTCGATGATGTTCCAGGTCAGGAAGCTGATCTTGCGGGTGCCCTGGCCGATGGCAGGAAAAGCCAGCAATGAACTGGCACCAGCGGCGACGGCGGTCTTGAGCAGTTTTCGACGAATGATCACGGTGTTGTCTCCTATTTCCTATGGTTGGGCAGAAAGCGGCGATAAGGAACACGTGGCATCGCAGGGGCCGCTGCCACGGTAGGCCGATACATCGGCAAGGCGGATCTTCTTCCCCGGCCGGGTCTGCGTCAAGCTGACCGGCATGGGGGCCATTGCTGATTCGACACGGGTTCTCATATGCGCCGCTCCGTTGCCGGGTCAAACAGGTGGATCGCCTGGGGCGCGATCCCCACGCGGACCGGATCGCCTGGGCGGCGAACCACACGCGGCGGTAAGCGCGCCTGCAACTCGCAACCGGCCACGTCGAACACCACCAGCGTGTCCGAACCCAGCGGCTCGACCACCCGTGCGTGTCCGTGCAGGCTGCCCGGCGTCGCAGCCTCCTGCCATTGCAAGTGTTCGGGGCGCAGCCCCACGATGACCTTGCGTCCGGCATGTAGCATCCACAGTTCAGCAGGCAGCGCCAGTCGGGCACCGCCGTCAAGCACAACGCTGCAGTTGTCAGCCGCGGCTTCAATCCGCCCGGACACCAGGTTCATTGCGGACGCGCCGACGAAGCCCGCTACGAACAGCGATGCAGGTGCGTCGTACACGTCTTCGGGCGTGCCGATCTGCTCCACCCGGCCGTTGTTCATCAGTACGATGCGGTCGGCCAGTGTCATGGCCTCGACCTGGTCATGCGTGACGTAGATGGCAGTGGTCCGGACCCGCTCACGCAGCTTCTTGATTTCGGTGCGCATCTGCACGCGCAGCTTGGCATCCAGATTGGACAGCGGTTCATCGAACAGAAATACCTCGGGCTCGCGCACGATGGCGCGACCCATGGCTACGCGTTGGCGTTGCCCGCCCGAAAGCTGGCGCGGTTTGCGCTGCAGCAGCGGTTCGATGTCCAGGATCGTAGCGGCCTGCGCCACCCGGCGCGCGATGTCGGATTTGCCGACGCCGCGGTACTGCAGCGAGAACGCGATATTCTGGAATACCGTCAGGTGCGGGTACAGCGCGTAGTCCTGGAACACCATGGCCACGTCGCGGTCCTTCGGGTCGATCTGGTTGACCACCCGTGGGCCGATAGCGATCTCGCCGCCGGAGATGTCCTCCAGACCGGCGATCATGCGCAGCAAGGTGCTCTTGCCGCAACCCGACGGCCCCACGAGCACGACGAATTCCTGATCCGCCACTTCAAGGTCGACGCCATGCACCACCGGGTGCGAATCGTAGGATTTGCGCACCTGGCGCAAACTGACCGATGCCATGCCGTAGTCTCCTCCGGCGCTAAGTTGTTGTTGTTGCGACGATGGGCCGGCGCACGTTCAGTATCGCCGCATCGAGGGCAATCGTGCAACGTGTTTGACAGCATTCCGTGTCAGTGACCAGTATCGCCCTGCGACATGGCCTGGTTCCGGCCCTGTGCCACATCGATGACCGCGCGAAACGCGCTTTCGGCCAGGCTGCGCATGCATTCGTCGGTGAAGCAGATGGCGTGGGGCGTCACGACGACGTTGTCCATTTGCAGTAGCGGGTTGTCATCGGGCGTCGGCTGCTGCTCGAACACATCCAGCCCGGCGCCGGCAATGCTGCCGCTGGCGAGCGCCACAACCGACGCCTTTTCATCGGCGGGAGCAGCTGCCAACGCCGCCGGCGCACCACGCGGCGCAAATGGCAATCGGACCATGCATTACGGGATATATTCGTGGGGTCCGCCGGTAGCGATGCGCGACGTGGTGCGAGCCTGCCGCCGCGATGGCAAGGCGGCCGGATTCTTGGCGACTGACCGGGCGTCGGTGCAACGGGCGCGGGAGATGGGCTACACCATGATCGCGGCCGGCACCGACAACGGATTGCTGCAACAGGCCTGCACGCAAATGGTGGGCCATATCGATGAAGGACGAACACCATGATGTTCCTTGCCCATTATGTTTGACTTGCACAACAAGATCGCACTGGTGACTGGCGCTTCGCGCGGCCTGGGCTGGGCGATGGCGCAGGCGTTGGCGCGCAGTGGCGCACATGTGGTGCTCAACGCGCGCGACCCTGTGGCGCTCGAGGCGCGGGTGACAAGCTTGCGCGGTGAAGGCTTGTCCGGCGAGTCAGCCGCGTTCGATGTCAACGACGCAGCGGCAGTCGAGCGCTGCGTAGCCGGCGTCGTTGCGCAACATGGGCATCTGGATATCCTGGTGGCCAACGCCGGCATCAACCACCGTGCACCGATCGGCGAGTTTGCACTGGCCGATTTCCAGCGGGTCATGAACACCAATCTGACCTCGGTCTGGCTGTTGTGCCGCGCTGCCGCAGGTGTGATGGTGCCCCGCCGGCAAGGCCGCATCATCCTGACCGGCTCCATCAGCGCCATCAATGCGCGCCCGACGATCTCGGCCTATGTCGCCAGCAAAGGGGCGGTGCATGCGCTGACCAAGCAGTTGGCGGTCGAACTGGCGCCGTCCGAGATCACCGTCAATTGCATCGCACCAGGCTTCTTTGCCACCGAGATGAACACGCCGCTACTGGAGAACCAGGAGTTCAACGATTGGGTCTGCCGCCGCACACCCGCCGGTCGATGGGGCCGTCTGCAGGAGATCGGCCCTGTCGCCGTGTTCCTGGCGTCCGACGAAGCTTCGTACGTCAGCGGCCTGATCATGACTGTCGATGGCGCGTTCACCGCGGCCATGTAGCCTTGCTGTGCGCGCTTGTTGCGATGCACGGTCGAACATCGGCATGGCGCCCATGCGGGAATCGGTCGATCCATGGTGCCTTCCTTCAACTCAACGACAAGGGAATTCATGAAAACATTGCGTGAACGATTCGGTCGCCCTTTGCGCCTGGCTGTCATCGGCGGCGGCCCCGGGGCCTGGATTGGCGACATGCACCGCGGTGCGGCCCAGATGGACGGTCATTGGCGGGTGGTCGCGGGTGTGTTCTCCAGCGATCCGCAGCGTTCGCGTGATGCCGGCATTGCGTTGGGACTGGACCCGGACCGGGCCTACGGCGACGTCGCGAAGATGCTCGAACATGAGCGTGCGCGTGACGACGCCATCGACGCGGTTGCGATCATGACGCCCAACGATACCCACCATCCATACGCGGCTGCTGCGCTCGAAGCGGGTTTCGACGTGGTGGGCGACAAGCCGGTGACGCACGATTTTGCGCAGGCCTGTGATCTGTTGCAGCGCACGCGCAAGGGCAAACGCCTGTTTGCCGTCGCCCATGGTTACTCGGCCTATCCGATGACCCGCTACGCGCGGCACCTGGTGCGCGAAGGCGTACTGGGCGATGTGCGCCTGGTGCAGGTCGAATACATTCAGGGTGGTCTGGCCACCCGCGTCGAGGATGGGCCCCCAAGCCGACGCCTTGACTGGATCCTGGACCCGCAACGCAGCGGACTGGCGCTGGTGATGGGCGCGATCGGGTGCCACGCGCAGCATCTGGCCTGTTTCGTTGCCGATGCGTCGATTGCCAAGGTCAGCGCCGAGGTGGGTGCACTGGTGCCGCAGCGGCGCGTGATCGACCATGTGTCGGCCTTGCTGACCTTCGAGAACGGCGCGCGCGGCACTTTCACGGTGACACAGGCCGCGGCCGGTGCCGAGAACGACATACGGTTACGGGTCTTTGGTGCCAAAGGCTCGCTGGAATGGTCGCACCGCCAGGCCAGCTACCTGCAGCTGGCGATACAGGGCGAGGCGCCGCGCACGATTGGCCGTGGTGATGCCTTTCTGCCGCCGGAGATCCTGGCTGCCGGGCGCACGCCGCGGGGTCACCCGGAAGGGCTGCGCGAGGCATTTGCCAACATTTACAGCGAAATGGCGGCAGAGCGCATGGCACTGGCCCTGGGCGAGGTGCCGCCGCAGGCGCCGTACCCGCGTATTGCCGACGGCACGCACACGATGGCCTTCATCGAGGCCTGCATCCGGTCGCATCAGGACGGCCGGTGGGCGCAGGTTGCGCCGCTGCCAGTGCATTAAAGGCGCCGGCCTGGTCCAGCATCTCGTTGGTATCGTCCACGGTCGTCTGGGCGACGTCCTTGCCATCCATCTGGCGCGCAAGGATCATCGGAATATCGTTGAGTTCCTGTGGCTACGGCACTGACGAAAGCCCTTGACCGTTGCGGCTTAACGGTTGATCCAAAGTGAGCCGTGGGCCAGTACCACCTCGTCGCAGTTGCCCGGCACGGCGGGACCACCGCGGTCGATCACCAGGAAGTCACCTGGTCCGTCGATGGCAATCAGCGGATGGTGCCAGGTGCCGCGCGCATAGTTCACTCCCTGACCCGTTGAGGCCAGAAAGCATCGGATTGCGCTGAGGTCGAGTACTTCTGCCGGGGCCGCTACCACCACCATGAACGGCATCGGTGACAGCGCCACGAAGGCCTGGCTGCCCAAAGGATGACGCTCCATCCGCTCTACCGCCATGGGCAAGACACGGGGCTTGGCCCGGAAGATGCTCACAATCGCATGGCCCCCTGCGCCGACGATGTCCACGTGTGCCAACGCGTGATAACGCTCTGCATAACCATCGTTGATGCTGAAATGGCGGGCGGCCGCCCCGGCTTCGATGACTTCTCCAAATGGCGCGAAGGCCTTGGTTGTCAGAGGCTCGACAGCCACGGTGCGGGGCACGGGCGGCAATGTCATGGCGGATTCAGCAGTCGATACCCAGAAGATCGGGGCTGGGCGGCTTTGCGCCGGAGCGCTGCTCCTTGGCTCGCGAAGCACGCTTGCTGAACGCGAGCCCCATGGCCAGAGTCTGGGACAGGCACATGGCGGAGGTCAGTGAGCGAAATCCCAACAGTTCGGCGTCATTGATCTCCAGCACCAGGTCGGCATCCTTCGCAATCGGACTCAGGAACGCGTTGGTGATCGCCAGCCGCTTGGCGCCTTGCTGGCGTATCTGCTCGCAGACCTGCAGCGTGTCATTGGCGTAAGGCGGGAAACTGATCGCGATCAAAAGGTCGTTCACATTCGCACCAACGGCCTGCTCGCCGATGGCACCGCCCAGGCCATTGACCTGTACCGCGGGCTGGCCCACACGATTGAGCGCATACGCCAGGTAAGCGGCCACCGCGTAAGAGCGGCGCAAGCCCACTACGTACACCATGCGCGCGTTCTGGATCAGCGCAATCGCCTGCTTGAGCGGCAACACGTCGGCGTCGGCGGCCAGATGTTCGAGCGAGACGATATTGGCCTGGCTGAACGCATGCAGCACCTCGGCAGGATCGGAAGGATTGTCCAGCGTCTGCTCGCCGCCGTAATGCCGGATGCGTTCTCGAAAAGTCGGTTTGACGGCGTCCTGCAACGGTGCCAAAAACAGACGCTGCAGATCCGAGTAACCTTTGAAACCCAGCGCCTTGGCCATGCGCACAAAGGCCGACGGCGCCATATTCGCAGCGGACGCCACCGCGGCGATGGGGCTCAGGGCTACGTCGTTCGGGTGCTCGAGCGCGTGGCGAGCGGCATCGCGCATGCGCGGTGTAAGTCGCTCACTTTCACGCGCGATCAGTTCGCGCAATCCGTCGAGGCTGGTGGGTTTGGTTGCTGACTTTCTCGCCTTGTTCGCCATGTCTATCCGGTTCGGGTTGGATGTCGAGGATGGTCCGCGCTCAGAATGCTCGCACCTCTCCGCGTGGCACAAAACGCCCGATGCCCTCATGGCCGTGCCAGTGGGAACCGTCCACGATCAACTGGCCGCGCAGGAACACCTTCTCGACGCGGCCCTGCAAAGTGCGCCCCTCGAGCAAGGTGTAGTCGCAGTTGCTGTGCATTTCGCTGGCGCGCACGGTCTGGCTCACGGCAGGGTTGAACAGCACCACATCGGCATCGCTGCCGACCGCAATAGTACCCTTCCTGGGGAACAGGCCAAACAGTTTGGCCGGTGTGGTGGATGTGAGTTCGACAAAACGGTTGAGCGACAACTTCCCACGCATCACCCCGATGTCGAACAGGCTCACCAGGCGGGTCTCGATGCCCGGGGCGCCGTTTGGAATGAGCGAGAAGTCGTCCTTGCCACGCATCTTCTGCTGCTGGTAGCCCAGGTGACCCTCCTTCATGCAAAAGGGGCAATGGTCGGTGGCGATCACCTGCAGGTCGTCGTAACGCAGCGCACGCCAAAGATGTTTCTGGTCGTCCGGCGTGCGCAGCGGTGGCGTCATCACATACTTGGCGATCTCGAAGTCGTCGCTGTCGTACGCTGAGTCGTCGAACAACAAATAGTGCGGGCAGGTCTCGGCAAACACCGGGATGCCCTCGGCGCGGGCGTTGACGATGTGCTTGAGCGCCTGGTTGCTCGACACATGCACGAAATAGATGGGTGCTTGTGCCAGTTCGGCCAGGCGGATGCCCCGATGTGTGGCCTCGCCTTCCAGGATCGCCGGTCGGGTGAGGGCGTGGTGGCGCGGTGAGGTGTGGCCGGCCTCCAGCGCCTCCTTGATCAGCAAGTCGATCACGGTGCCGTTTTCAGCGTGCAGCGCCACCATGCCACCGTCGGCGCCTACCTGGCGCAACATGCGAAAAATTGACGCATCGTCGGCCATCATGACCCCGGGGTAGGCCATGAACATCTTGAAGCTGGTCACGCCTTCGTGGCGCATCGCGTGGCGCACGTCGTGCAGGACCTGATCGTCGACGCGGGTGACGATCACGTGCAAGCTGTAGTCCACGTTGACTTGCGGGTCGGCGCTGCGCCGCGCGCGTTCGATGGCGCCCAGTGGCGAGTCAGTGGTGTTTTGCAGTGCAAAGTCAACCACGGTGGTGGTGCCGCCAAAAGCTGCGGCCTTGGTTCCGCTGGCGAAGGTGTCGCAGGTGATGGTAGGACCGATCACGTTTTCCATATGCACGTGGGTGTCCACACCGCCGGGCAAAACGTAAAGACCGGTGGCGTCTACTACCGGAATATCGGGACCCGCATCGATATGTTGCGCGATGGTGTCGATCAGACCGCCACGCAGCAACACGTCAGCCACATAGTCGTCGGACGCGGTGATCACCCGCCCACCACGG
>JBDTMH010000003.1:0-60925 GCA_039934375.1 Burkholderiaceae bacterium
TCGCCGACGAGCCGACGACGGCGCTGGACGTCACGGTGCAGGCGCAGATCCTGCGTCTGCTGATGCGCTTGCGCAACGAACTCGGCATGGCGCTGATGCTGATCAGCCATGACTTCGGTGTGATTGCCGGCATGGTCGAGCGGGTGTACGTGATGCTCGACGGCGAAATCGTCGAATCGGGCCCGGTCGATTCGCTGTTTGCAAAACCGCAACATCGGTATACGCGGGCCTTGCTCGACGCGGTGCCGCGGCTCGAAGCGGCCGCAAGGGGCGCGTCGTGACGCAGCCGCAGTCGGTGCTCAGGGTGCATGATTTGTCGGTGGTATTCCCGGCACGGCGCGGGCGTCCGCCGGTGCGGGCGGTGGACCGCGTGTCGTTCGACATCGCCCCGGGCCAGACGCTGGGTCTGGTCGGCGAGTCCGGCTCCGGCAAGACGACGACCGGGCGTGCGATCCTGCAGTTGCAAGTCGCCACCGGCGGCTCGGTGCAGTTGCTCGGCCAGGAACTGACGACGATGGCGCGTGGCGGCGTGCGGGCGATGCGCCGGCACATGCAGTTCGTGCTGCAAAACCCGTATTCCAGTCTGCATCCCCGCATGACCGTCGGCCGAATCCTCACCGAACCGCTACAGGTGCATCGGTCGCTGCCGGTGGACCAGATGGCCGCCCGGGTGGCGCAACTGCTTGAGCTTGTTGGTATGGATCCCGCTGTGGTGCAGCGTTATCCGCATGAATTCTCCGGTGGGCAACGCCAACGCATCGTCATCGCCCGGGCATTGGCGGTAAATCCGGACTTTGTCGTCTGCGACGAGCCGGTATCGGCCCTGGACGTGCAGACCCAGGCGCAGATCATCGAGTTGCTGCGTTCCCTGCAGGACAAGCTCGGTTTGTCCTACCTGTTCATCGCGCACGACCTCGCGCTGGTGCGCCAGGTGGCCCATAGAGTCGCGGTGATGTACAGCGGCCAGATCGTCGAACTCGGCGATGCCGCCCAGGTGTACCAGGCGCCAGTCCATCCTTATACGCGCGCGCTGCTCGATGCCGTGCCAGTGGCCGATCCGGCGCGTCAGCGCAGCAGGCTGGCGATGGCACCGCCCGAGCAGGACTTCCACGCCCGCGACGGACGACCCGGCGCGTGCGTGTTTGGCGAAGACCATGGTCAGACCGGGACGGCTGGGTGGCATGAACTGGCTGCCGGACATGGTGCGTCGTGCCGTTTCTGGCCCGAAGGGGTTGTGCCGGATAGCCGTTGACGAGCCTTGGCACGGCCGGGCCCGTGGTCAAGGTCTGGCGCAGGGCCCCAGCGAACGGCACACGCGGATCAATACAGCCGGTCGCGGTAACTCTCGTCCAGCCCCGCCTGCACCTGTTGCACCGTTTCGTGCAGCTTGGCATGGTCGATGATGGCCTCTGCCAAAGACGGCACGCCGTCCAGGTCGGGCCATGCGTCGCTTTGCCACAAGTGCGAACGCACCACGCACTTGGCGCAATGGAAGAATATGCGTTCCACCGTTACCACGGTGGCCAGTTGTGGCGCTTTGCCGCGCACGGCCATTTTTTCCAATAACCAATCGTCTTGAACGATGCGGGCAGTACCGCCGGCGCGCAAGGTTTCCGGCTTGCCGGGAATCATGAACAGCAAGCCGACCTGCGGGCGTTCCAGCATGTTGAGAAAGCTGTCGGCCAGCCGGTTGCCGAGCCGCTCGGGTATTGCCAACGTGTGCGCGTCGAGCACGTGTACGAAACCGGCCGGGTCTCCCTTGGGCGAGACGTCGACCTTGCCGTCGCCATTGGCGGTGGCCAGCAGCAGGAACGGAGACTTGGCAATGAAGCCGCGGCAATGCACATCGATGTGATCGATGACCTTGGCCACGACGCGCGGGCTGGGTTCGCCGAGAACCCCGCGCAACTGCTCACGGGTCGAAATGGGCTTGTCGAAATGCAGGGCCATGGCCAGACGATACAGTGGCGGCAACGCACTTGCCAGCGTTTTGTCGGCGCCGCCGTTTCCTGTCATGAAACAGAATCCATGCGTGCAGGCGTCGTCATCGGCTTGCCTGCGGGATCATTTCGGGGTGATTCATAGGATACTGAATCACCCATTCAGAACCCGCCGGAGTGATCGCATGCCACCTCCCCTGAGCCCCTCCACCGTCCCCTGCAGCATCGACCTGCAAGCCAGCGGCAAACGCGTCGGCCATCTGCGCATCAACAAGATCAGCAACACTGCGGGCTGGGCCAGCACCTTCATCCACATCGGTTGCGTCGTCAACGGGCCCGGCCCGACGGTACTGGTGCTGGCCGGCAACCACGGCGACGAATACGTGGGACAGTTGGCCGCCATGCGCCTGCTGCAGGAACTGCAGCCGCAGCAGGTGACCGGTCGAGTCATCGTGATTCCGGTGCTGTCCCCAGGCGCCTCGAAGGCCAATACCCGCAACTGGCCCTCCGGCGCGAACTTCAACCGGTCGTTCCCGGGCCGGCCGGACGGCCCGCCGCACGAGCAACTGGCCGACTACATCACCCGGATCTTGTTCCCGATGGCCGATGTGGTGATCGACATGCATTCGGGCGGGCGCAGCGCCTGCTTCCTGCCCTGCTCGCACATGCATGTGGTCGACAACCCGGTGCAGCGCAAGGCCATGCTCGAAGCCATGGAAGCCTGGTGCACCGACCACCACTACCTCTACATCGATGTCAACGGCAACGGCCTGTTGCCGGTGGAGGCCGAGAACCAGGGCAAGCTGGTGGTCACCACCGAGCTCGGTGGTGGTGGCAACACCCCGGCGCCGATCCAGCGGCTGGCCTGGAGCGGGCTCAACAACGTGCTGCGGCACGTGGGCGTGCTCCAGGGTGAGGTGCAGACCCGTGCGTCGCTGGGTCTGCCGCCAGCGGTGATCATCGATGGCCGCGATCCCGGCAACATCGTTGTCTCGCCCGAGGACGGCATGTTCGAAGGGATGCTGGAGCCCGGCGAGCCTGTGGCCGCCGGCCAGCCGGTGGGCCGGTTGTGGTTCATGGACCAGCCGGACCGCCCGGCCGAACTGCTGCGCTCGCCGGTGGACGGAATCGTGGTCGTGACGAAAGCGATCACGATCACCGAACAGGGGGACTGCGTGTTCGTGGTGGGTACACCGATCGACCGCGCAGCGTTGCTGACCTGAGAGCTTGGCCTGCCGTGGCCAGCGGTGTTTGTGATGGGCATGGTCAACTCCTATTTCACGCCCGAGCGCACACGTGCCTTGCTGGCATCGTGCTCGAATTCGATCTTGCCGAGTTAGCCTTGAGCCGGCTTGAATGGAAAGACCCACAGCGTGCATGAGAGCGGCCGGACACGTGATGGCCGGCTACGCCCCCTGCATGCGTCAGTCGGCCGCGAAGCAGTACAGAAGTCCGGCACCGCCAGTGCGCGTGAGCGCCTGCTGGCCGCAACCGGTCGAGTTGTGCGACGAGTTCCAGGACGTTGACCAGGCGTCGTCGGCCAGGCCACCGCGGTCATGGTGGCCCGTCATCGCCGAACCGTCGCCATTCTTTGTCCATTCGCCGCAAGTCATATCAGGCATGCCCGGAGCGGACGAAAACGCGGTGCCATCGCTTCTCGATCCGGTCAGAATGTCGTGCTTGTTCGGCTTGTCGACACGGCCATTGACCATTGCGCCGTTTTCGTCCAGCGCGGTGGCCTTGGCAATGTTATTGACGCCATGCAGTTGCTCCACATCACGCGCAATCAACACACCCTTGGCATTGAACCAGGGGCCTTTGCCAATGCGATCGCGCGCATTGACGACCGGTGTCTTGCTGGTCCAGCCGGTGCTGAGGTAGGCGCGCCAGGTTCGCGTGCCGGCACCTGCCGAGGTCGCCAGCTTCTGGCAAAACGCGTCGGCTCCGGCCAGGCCACCGAGGTTGGCGCCATCGCCGGGGCCGGCGCTCGTGACGAAAAAGCCCATCGGCCCAGTGGAAGGCGTTGTGGCGCAAGCCCCCAGAATCACGGCGGCGGCGGACAGAGCAAGGATCAATCGGGTGTTGCGCATGGCGTCTCCTTGAAATTGTTGTGACAGGTGCTGATGTCTGTTGATGGCCGCCCAACTGTATGCCAACTTTTCCTGGTACCGTGCAAGGCCTGGGGTTGCGCTCGGGAACGGAGCGACCGGGCGAGCCAACTTGCGGCGTCAGGGCCTGCAGGCCGAGATGCGTGAAGTTGCGCTCGATCACAGGCGCTTCGTGGGTGGCCGCAATGATCTTGAGCCCACCACCGTAGCGCACCACCGCAGTGCGGCCAGTACGATCGATCCAGACAGAGTGCTGCGAAGCCGCCAGTCCGAGAGCGCGTCGGTCGTGCCCGCGCGGCGCTATTCGATGACCGGGTCGGCCTGCAGCAGCAGCGACTGTGGAATCACGATTCCGAGGGCTCTTGCCGTCGCCAGGTTGATCGCCATTTCGTAGCGATTGGGCTGTTCGACGGGCAGGTCGCCGGGCTTCGCCCCGCGCAGGATCTTGTCGATCTGCCATGCGCTCACGCAGAGCAGTGAAGGGTGGTTGAATCTCCTATGCTCCGCCTGCGTGCAGCGCACCGCGCTCCTCGTAGACGATCTCACCGTGCAGCAGAGCCAGCAGGCTACGCGTCGCCGGGAGTGCAGTGGCCAGGTTCGTCAGAACGTCCTGTGACAACACCGCGATCTCGGCCGCCGTCCGCGCCGCGCATGAAATTGGCACTCGCTTACAACGACGGGCCCTCGACCGGCACGATCAGCACGAAGTCTGGTGCGTATAGGCGTAGCCGCCGCTGCGCCATGTCGATGAGGACGATATGAGCGACATAGAAGTCCTGCTGTCAGCGTCGCGGTACTGCAAAATGAGCAGCTTGCAAATCGATGGCGGCTGTGATTTGGCGCCCCATTTGTCTGACTGATACAAGCCAGGAACCTGTTTTGTCCCCATTGCCGAGTACCGCTGCGCATCCGGCCCCCACTGAGGTCGTCTTTTCGCGCCGCATTCCGCTGATCGTGGCGGCAGCGTTTTTCATGGAGACGCTGGACAGCACCATCGTCATTACGGCGCTGCCTGCCATCGCCGCAGGTTTTCACACCAGCACGCTGAGTCTGAGCTTGAGCATCACCGCGTACCTGGTGGCGCTGTCGGTGTTCGTGCCCACGGCTGGTTGGGTCAGCGACCGATTTGGCGCACGTAACGTATTTGCTGCGGCAATTGGACTGTTTACGCTGTCGTCGTTGTTGTGTGCGATCAGCCCCAACGTGTGGAGCTTTGTGGCGGCGCGCGCGCTTCAGGGCATGGCGGCTGCTTTCATGTCTCCGGTGGGGCGCCTGGCGGTGCTGCGAAGCGCTCCCCGACAACGCATCATCGAGGCCATCGCCATGATCACCTGGCCTGGGCTGATTGGCCCTGTGCTGGGGCCGCCGCTGGGTGGTTGGATTGCCACCTATGCGTCTTGGCACTGGATATTCCTGATCAACCTCCCCTTGGGGGTAGCCGGCGTGCTGTTGGTGTTGCGCCACGTACCGAATGAGACCACGCCACGACGGACGCCGTTTGATGGGCGGGGTTTTGTGTTGACCGCACTGGCGTTGGCCGGACTGGTGCACGGCATGTCATTGCTTGGGGAGCGACTAGATGAAACGTGGATCGCCTTGACCTGGCTGGCCGTGGCAGGTATTTCAGGCGTGCTGGCTGTGCGCCACGCGCGAAAGCACCCAACGCCCATGCTTGACTTGCGCGCCGTGCGCGTACCGACCTTTGCCATGAGTGTGCTGACCGCTGGCATGGTTGCGCGCATTGCCATCAGCGCCACGCCATTTTTGCTGCCGCTGATGTTCCAGATTGGCTTCGGCCTCAATGCGTTTCAAGCCGGGCTGATGCTGCTGGTGTACATGGCTGGCAACCTGGCCATGAAAACCGGTACCACAGCCGTGCTGCGCCGCTTTGGGTTTCGCCAGGTGCTGACCATCAACGGCGGTTTGTGCGCGGCCAGCATGGCCGCCTGCGCGCTGTTGTCGCCAAGCCTGTCGCTTTGGGTGATCTACCCTGTGCTGTTCATCGCTGGCCTGACACGGTCGATGCACTTCACCACCGTCAGCTCCTTGACCTTCGCAGACATTGCGGCTGACCAACGCGCCGGTGCCAGCACCTTGAGCGCGATGACGCAGCAGACCTCCGCCACCTTGGGCGTGGCCTTCGCCGCGCTGGCGCTGGCATTGTTTCGCAACTTGCGGGGCGCGTCCACTTTGGCCTTGTCCGATTTTCAGCACGCGCTGCTGACTGGGGCCATATTGATGGCCGTAGCCGCCGTATGGGCGCTACGGCTGCCGCCAGATGCGGGCGCCGAGGTTTCGGGGAAGGGATAAGGCAGGTGTCGGCCGGCGCGGGATTGTCCCGCGCTGGGACCACACCCCGGCCTGCGCGTCATTGCCATCACGACTCTGAAGACGTTTGGGCCAAGCACCCCGATGCGGAGCAACCGCTCCTGGCCTGGTACGACGAGGTCCGCAAGGTGAAGTGGACCTCAGAGTCAGGACAGACTAGATGGCCTGGCTTTTGTCACCCATGCCGTACCCCAGGGTGACAACGGTCGCGTATTGGGGCTCAACAATACACACGACTATCACCATCGCCATTTCATTGGCAATGTTCAGGTCGTTGAGTTTGTCAGCTACGAGGCAACCCTGCTGAAGTAACGGGCCACAACACACTGATCCAGATTCAGAACCTGCGGACCTGTCGTGGGTTGATCAACAGCCTGTGACATTCCGAACTCCAAGATTCAGACGCCGACAATTTCGATATATTTGACGGCCCAACCTATCTGCTGCCCATCGATGACTACGACAGTCATTGATGCAAAGGGACAACCGATCACCCGTCTCGCCTAAGCCCGACCTCTCCGCCCACGCCCCCATCATGCAGCAGTACCAATCGGTGACTTCTTGATGGCGCGGTTTCATTGGTGGCTGAGTCGCGTTGGCTGAATCGTCAGCGGCCCAGTCCCATCGAGTGCCCCATTCCCGGAAAAATGGGGAATCAGACGGACACCACGGGATCAATCATGTGGTCCAGTGCGTCATAAGGGACCCAATCGTTCATCAGAAAATTCTAATAACTTTTTGATTTATAACGGTTCACCGTGCAAAATGTCAATCCGATAATCGAACGGTGAAATGCTCTGCATACCGCTTTCCGATGAGGCCGCCAGGCAAACTATCGACGCCATGTCGCTGTGGCAGGAATGCGCGCGTGTGCAACGCCAGTACCAGGACTACGCCGCAGGCATGTACTGGAAGTCAGAAGGCGAATACGAATACCTGGTCAAGACGAAGGCACGCGGCAGGCAGGAGCGCCTCGGCCGACGCACACCCGAAACAGAACGGGTCTACAGCGATTTCCACAAACGCAAAAGCGCGCTTCAACCGCGGCTGCAATCGCTCCAGTCCCAACTCGTCGTCGCGCAAAGGCTCAATCGCGCCGTCAAGGCTGGCAGGGTGCCCACAATTGTCATCGACATCCTGAATGCCTTTGAGGTGGCCGGACTGGCAGAGCATTTCACGGTCGTTGGGACGCACGCCTTGTATGCCTACGAAGCCGCTGCCGGCGTGCGCATCGCACAAGGGGCATTGGCCACTCAGGACGTTGACCTGTTGTGGGACGCGCGCAAGCGGGTTCGCTTCGTTGCCGACATGAAGCATCTGGGCAAACCGGCTTTAAAAATCCTGCAAGAAGTAGACCCGACATTCCAGCGCAAGGAACTGCACAACGAGACCGCCATCAACGCAAAGGGCTTCATGGTCGATTTCCTGCGCAGGATTCCCCAGGACGGCGACCCGCATCCATTCAGACTTTCTGACGCAGACGAAGACATGTGGCCCGCGCAGGCCATTCGTGCGCAGGTTCTAACCGAAGCTCCGCCATTCGAGCACGTTGTGATCGGAGCTACTGGCAAGATGGCGTTGATGCGAACCGTTCCGCCGAAAGTATTTGTGAGCTTCAAACAATGGTTGGCGGCCCAGCCTGACCGTGACGCATTGAAACGGGGGCGGGACCAGACGCAAGCCGAAACGGTTCAGACGCTGATGGACGACGGGCTGCTGCACATCCAGTAGTCAACCCAGCGTGCGAAGCTAAGCCGTCATCGAAGACTGGACCTCAGGCGTCAATGCAGCAATCGGTTATTGGCGGCGGCCAAAGTTCACATCTATGTCTGAACAGACGAGCCGCACGCCGACAATTTGGGCTCAATGAATGGCTGACCCCATGGTGGCCGGGTGATGATCACATGAGTCATCGATGCAAAAAGACAATTCACCGGTAGCCACTGCCGCCCCCGACCTCTCCGCCCACACACCCATGATGCAGCATGACTCTGGTACACAAGCTTCCATGCGGGTTACACATGCATGAATATGCTTTTGACTCTGGATTGGTGGACCTGGTGAAGACCTTTTTGACGCACGCGATGGTTGGACTTCGTCATAGCGCCTGAATACAGGACTGAAAGGATTCCTGGGTGTGTCGCAGAAGCTGATGTCGAACTTGAAAAGTCCGTTCACTTGAACGGCCCGCTGCCGCTGTGCTGTCAGCAGCAGAACCTGCAGCGGTACTCCTCGCTTGTGCGGTGGCTCATCTGATAGGCGCGGCGTCGCCGAACCCGAGCAGCGCGACCGCAGGATCCTTGCGCTGGCCGATGTGCATCGTCGCGGCACGATTGACCGTCTCGGCCGCGGGTTGGCATCGGTGTCCGGCCTGGCCGATCCGCCTGGTATCGCATTGCCATCGGTAGTCGAGCGCCTGGCCGTGCCTGCCTGGCTGAAGCCCTCAGGGTGCGCTGTCCGACGACGCGATGCCGCCCCCCGGGCCAACATGCATTGCCGCCAGCTGCGCACGCAGCGCCTCGATCGATCGCGCCGGCAACTCGCAGCTGCCATGCCGACACAGGTAGGCCTCGCCCGCGATCCGCCCTTCGAGCAGCGGAGTCGATCCCGGCCAGCCATGGACGCGCGTGACCAGCGGCGCGAGCTCCGACAGCGCATGCGCCCACAGGCCTTCGCTGCCGGGTCCCGCAGGGATTGCAAGGTCGGCCCCGTACTCCGCCAACAGCTGCGCGTGCAGCAACGCCGGCGCAGCCATCGGTGCGTCTTCCAGCAGCGTGGCATGGCGCGCGAGCGTCGCGCGCGCGATGTCGGCCCAGTCGCTGCATTCGTACGGGCCCGCCAGGCGCAGCAGCAGCTCGCACGCGGCCGCAGTGCCCGAGGGCACTGCACCGTCATAGTGATCCCGCGCGCGCATCGGTAGCTGCGTCGACACGCTGTCGAAGAAGCCCTCGACCGGGTCATGGAAGCGCTCGACCATGCGGACGGCCAAATCGTGCGCGGCCTGCAGCCATTGAGTCTCGCCGGTGGCTGCGTGCAGTTCCATCAGGCCGAGCCCGAGTTGTGCATGGTCGGTCAAGTAGCCCTCGTCGCGCAACGAGCCGTTGCGCCAGGCATGGTGGACCCAGCCCCCTGGCACCATCGTCGATAGCAGGAAATGGGCCAAATTGCGTGCCGCTTGGATGAAGTCGTCCCGCCCCAGCAGCCGACCGCATTCGGCAAACGCGCGCAGCGCCATGCCGTTCCAGTCGGCCAGCACCTTGTCGTCAGTGATTGGCCAGGCGCGCCGCGCACGCGCAGCGTAGAGGCGTTCGCGCACTGCGCGCTCCCACCGCGCGAAGGCGTCTGCGTTCATGCCAAGTTCGTCGCGCACACTAGCCCAGTCGCGCCGTTCGAGCACGTTCGCCCCATCCTCCCAGTTGCCTTGTTCGGTCACGCCATGCAGGCGAGCAGCGGCCGGTGCGTCTGTTCCCAGCACGGCGCGGAACTGGTCCAGCGTCCAGACATGGAAGCTGCCCTCGACTCCCTCGGCGTCGGCATCCTGCGCCGCGCAGAAGGCCGCCGGGGCCGCCGCCGGATGCATTTCGCGCAGCAAATAGGCGAGCGTGTCCTGGGCGACGACGCGCAGCCTCTCTTCGCCGGTGAGCCGGAACGCGCCAGCGTAGACACGCGCGAGTTGCGCGTTGTCGTACAGCATCTTTTCGAAATGCGGCACATGCCAACGCGCGTCGGTGGAGTAGCGGGCAAAGCCGCCGCTCACGTGGTCGACCATTCCGCCGCAGGCCATGTGGTGCAGTGTCGTCGTCAGCATCGTGCGCGCGCTGGCGTCGCCGCACGCGGCCAGCGTCAGCAGGTATTGCAGCAACGGTGTCTGCGGGAACTTCGGGGCCTTGCCGAAGCCGCCATGTGTCGCGTCGAAGCTGCGGACAAGCTGGGCCAGCGCCCGCCGATGCACGTCCTGGGCTGGTGCGCGCCGCGCGGGCGGTGTACCCCGGCGCACCTGTTCGAGCAGCGATCGGGCCTGCTGTTCGATTTCGGCGCGGCGCTGACTCCAGGCCTCGCGCACGGCGGCAAGGACCTCGGAGAAGCTGGGCATGCCCGGACGCGGTCGCGGCGGGAAGTAGGTGCCGCCGAAGAAGGCTATGAGCTGCGGCGTGAGGAACATGTTCATCGGCCAGCCGCCGCGGCCGGTGAGCGCCTGCAGCGCGCTCATGTACACGTGGTCGACGTCGGGCAGTTCCTCGCGGTCGACCTTGATTGCAACGAAGCCGTCGGCCAGTTGGCGCGCCAGCTCCGGGTCCTCGAAGCACTCGCGCTCCATCACATGGCACCAGTGGCAGGTGGCGTAGCCCACCGACAGCAGGATAGGTTTGTCCTCGACGCGCGCCTTGGCGAACGCTTCCTCGCCCCAGGGATACCAGTCCACCGGGTTGTGCGCATGCTGCAGCAGGTAGGGACTGGTTTCCCGGGCCAGGCGGTTGGCGGGGCGATCCAGGCGGTGCGGGGAGTCGGGCGTCATGGGCAGTAGATGTGGTGTCGGCGCATTTTCGGCAGCGCTCGCCTTGGTGTCTACCAGAGTTTTCTGAAGCTTGATTGAAGGAGCGGCCTTGGTCAAGCACGGCAAACCGGGGCCGGATCATCGGTGGCGTTGCGCGGCCAGATCCGCGGTATGCTGGAATGCAGCCACTGGCATGCATGCGTCGCGCGTGGTGGCCGGCCACGAAGGAAAATCGAGATGCACGACTCCGACAAGATCGAATCGGTGCTGCGCTATCACGAGAGCACGAAGCACCAATTCCACCGTTATGCGCGCTCCGCCGGCAGCATGGACTGGGTGAACCAGCCCGACCCGTTCCGCCGCTACGCGGGCGCTGCGCTTTTGCCATTGCCGATCTTGGGAGCGGACGAAGAACCGCTGTCGCCGCGCTACGAGGCGCTCTATCGGCGCGGCTCGGTGCCTGGCGCGCCGCTGACGCTGCGTTCGCTGTCTCGGCTGTTCGAGTACGCGCTGGCACTGTCGGCCTGGAAGCAGGTGGGCGACACCCGTTGGGCGCTGCGCAGCAACCCTTCGAGCGGCAACCTGCATCCCACCGAGGCCTACCTGCTGATCGGCGCGCTTCCCGGGCTGGCGCCCGCGCCTGGCCTGTACCACTACACCCCGATGGAGCATGGCCTGGAACTGCGCGCAGCCGGATCGGCCGAGTGGTTCGCGAAGCTGATGCGCGCGTTTCCGCCGCAGGCCTTTCTGGTCGCGCTCACGTCGATCCAATGGCGCGAGGCATGGAAATACGGCGAACGTGCGTTTCGCTACTGCCAGCATGACACGGGGCATGCCATCGGCACGCTACGCATCGCCGCGGCGACTCTGGGATGGAGTGCCGTCGTGCTGCACGGCCTGGCCGACGAAACCATCGAAGACCTGCTGGGCCTGAACCGCGACGGCGACTTCGCGGGCGCCGAACGCGAGCAGCCCGAACTCGTCATGCTTGTATGGCCGAACGATTCGGCAGCGCCGTGGCAGGCAGGCGCAAAGCGCGCGCTGCCGCTCGGCCTTGATCGGCACGTAGTGCGCGAACTCGCACGACAAGGCTGGCGCGGAAGCGCGAACCGGCTCAGCCGCGACGACCCTGTCGCCTGGACAGTCATCGACGAAGTGACGCTCGCGTCGCGCAGACCGATCGGCGCGCGCCTTCACCTGGATATGTCCGACGCGCCTGCGCCAGATGCCGCGGCGCTCCCGGACGGGCCGACGGCGGGCCGGCTCATCCGCCAGCGGCGCAGCCTGCTGGCCTGCGACGGCACGCGTTCAATAACGGCCGAGTGCTTTTACGCCATGCTCGCGCGCGTGCTACCGCGCGCGGAACTGCCGGTGAACCTGCGCGCCATGCCCTGGGATGCGATTGCATGGGAGCCTCGCATCCACCTGGCCTTGTTCGTGCATCGGGTCGACGGGCTCGACGCGGGGCTGTACATGCTCGTTCGCGACCCGACCAAGCTGGACAAGCTCAAGGGCGCCACGCATCGGCGCTTCGCCTGGTCCACGCCTCCCGGATGTCCGGCGAACCTGGCTCTTTGCATGCTTGAAGCAGGCGATGCGAGGCGGCTCGCGGCGCAAGTGAGCTGCCAGCAGGACATCGCGGGTGACGGGGTCTTCTCGCTCGGCATGATCGCCGAGTATCGGGAATCGCTGTTCACGCACGGGCCCTGGTTCTATCGCCGGCTCTTCTGGGAGGCCGGGATGATCGGGCAAGTGCTGTATCTGGAAGCCGAAGCGGCGGGAGTGGCGGCGACCGGCATTGGCTGCTTCTTCGACGACCCGGTTCACCAGGTCTTCGGCTTCGGCAACTTGGAGTTCCAGTCGCTGTACCACTTCACGGTCGGGGGCCCGGTGCATGACGATCGACTGACCATGCTGGCGCCCTACGGCGTGCACGCACCGGCGCGCGAGTGATGCGCGCAGCTCCTTGATCGGGCGATTGTGGTTGCGTCGGATTCCTGGTCCGGCGCTCGCACTGCTGGCCTTGCATCGGCGCTTTCTCCATTCCGGCAGGGATATTCGCCTGCCCGTGCTTGATCAACGTTACCATCGTGTCTGCGATGGTGTCGCCGGCTATACCCCGCCGTCGCAGAAGTAGCGCGCGGCGCCGCGCGAGCAGAGCCGCGATGTGAACCATGGAATCCAAACCGCCACAACCAACCGAAATCGAGCTGCACCAGCAATCGCGCGTCATGGAACTCGTGTTTTCAGACGGCAGCAAGTTCGCGCTGAGCTTCGAACTGCTGCGTGTGTATTCGCCGTCAGCCGAGGTGCGCGGGCACGGACCCGGCCAGGAAGTGCTGCAGGTCGGCAAGGCTGAGGTGGGTATCCTGGCGCTCGATCCGGTCGGCAACTACGCAGTGCAGCCGACCTTCTCCGACGGGCACAACACGGGTATCTACTCCTGGGACTATCTATTTTGGCTGGGCAGCAACCGCGATACGCTGTGGCACGAGTACCTCGAGCGCCTCAAAGAGGCCGGGGCGAGCCGCGAGCCCGGCCCCGCACCGTTCGAACAACGGCCGCAGTCAAAATAGCTGCACTCCGTCGGCCGGGCCGTGTAACTGCTGCCGCGCCGCGCCCGCTGACCGCCAGCATCTGCAGTCTGACTGAACCAGCCAATCGATGAAACGCGTGCTGTTGCTTCTGCCCACCACGGGCTACCGCAACGATGCCTTCGTTGTCGCTGCCGCCCGGCTGGGCGTCGAGATCGTGGCTGCGGCCAACTACTGTCACCGACTCGCGCCATCCTGGGGACTGCCTGCGATCATGGCGCTCCATTTCGACCAGCCGCAGCGGGCGGCCGAGACCGTCATGAGCCAGATCGGCGGCCGCCTGGATGCCGTACTGGCGGTGGACGATTCAGGGCTCGAGCTTGCGGCGCTGCTCTCGGAACGTCTTGGCCTGCCGGGCAATGGCACGCACGCGGTGTGCCTCGTGCGCGACAAGCTGGCGTTCCGCCGCCTGCTTCGGCAGCGCGCGTTCCCGTGTCCCGCTTTTCATCACTTGCCGTCCGACGCGGACCCCCGCATGCTGGTTCCCGAACTGACGTTTCCGGTGGTGGTGAAGGCCCGGCGTTTGTCGGGCAGCCGCGGCGTCATCCGTGCCGATGACTCCGAACAGCTGCTTCTGGCAGTGAACCGCGTCAGAGCCATCCAGTCGCGCGCCGACCGCGACGCCCAGGCGCTGGGGCTGATCATCGAGGCCTTCATTCCCGGACGCGAGTACGCGCTGGAAGGAAGCTTGCAAAACGGTGAGCTGACGACGCTGGCCCTGTTCGACAAGCCCGATCCCCTGGATGGGCCCTTTTTTGAGGAAACCCTCTACGTCACGCCCTCGCGCTTGCCGCCAGAGACGCAGCAGCGCGTACATCAGCAAGTGGACCTGGCGTGTCGCGCGGCCGGGATCGCACAGGGACCGGTCCACGCCGAAGTGCGGATCAATGCACACGGCGTCTGGCTGCTCGAGATCGCGCCCCGCTCAATCGGGGGTTTGTGCGGGCGGGTGCTCACCCACTCGCTGGGCATGAGCCTGGAGGAATTGATCCTGCGCGCGTTGGTCGCAACGCCCGGGGCAAAGCCGTGCATCCAGGCCGGCGAGCGCGGCGCCGCCGGGGTCATGATGATCCCGATCGCTCGGCGCGGCATTTATCAAGGCCTCGCCGGCCTGGCCGCCGCGCGCTCGGTAGCCGGGGTGACCGACGTGACCATCACTGCGGCGCCTGGCCAGATCGTCGCACCTCCACCCGACGGGGCGAGTTACCTGGGGTTCATCTTCGCTCGGGCTGCGACCCCCGCGGATGCCGAAGCAGCGCTGCGCAGCGCCCATCGCTGTCTGAACTTCGATATCCGCCCCGAGTATCCGGCGCTGCATACGCGATGAGCGGCTCCCTGAGCAGATGTAGTGAGGTGCGTGAACATCAAAGCGCCATGACCGTCAAGTCCGCCTGTGAACCCATACGAGGACAACACCCCCATGTGTGCAGCAGTACCGCAGAGTGACTTTTTGTTAGCTCGATTTCACAGGAGATCGAACTCTGGCAATCACAAAGTCAATCTTTCAGTCCCCATCCAGCGCCCACTTCGTTGAGCATCAAAAACTGCGACTCCTCTTGCTCGCGAGTCGACAGAGCGAATGGGTTTTGGTCAACAGGATCAACCGTTCGAGAATCGCATTGTCCGAACCGCTTGACCAGCGCCAGATATCTTGGTTGGCTAAAATGGCCACTCAATCCCAGAGGAGCACGACCATGCGCGTATCTGCCACACAAGCCAAGAATCGTTTCGGTGCCATGTGCACCCACGCCAAGACTGAGCCCGTGTTCGTAGAGAAAGACGGGCGAATCGACACGGTCATTCTGTCGGCAGACCAATTCGACGCGTTGAACGCCAGCGGCCAGGGCAAGTCTCTGAAACAGCAAAAGAAAGTGTTCGATCAGACCCACAAGGCCTGGATCGAAGAACAGAACGCGCGGTTCGAAAAACACGGTCTGTGGTGCGACGATATTCGGGTTTGGTAAATGCAGTTCGACGTCTACCGCAACCCAAGTCCGAGGATGCGCGAACAATATCCTTTCGTCCTCGATATACAAAGTGACCTGTTGGGCAGCCTTGCAACCAGGATGGTGGTTCCACTGGCCATTTCACAATTGGCGTCGAGTGACGTGCCCCGTAGCCTGTGCCCGGTGTTTCAGGTGCAAGGACTGCAGCTGATGCTGCTTCCGTTCGAAGCCGCACCCATACCGAAAAGTTTGTTGAAAACCGATGTGCAATCGTTAAAACGGTTTGCAAGCGAGATTGTTGCCGCGATGGACGCAGTGATGAGTGGAATTTGAAGTGACGACCGACCTCTCCGCCCATACACCCATGATGCAGCAGTACCTGCGCATCAAGACCGAGCACCCGGACACGCTGGTGCTCTACCGCATGGGCGACTTCTACGAGTTGTTCTTCGGCGATGCGGAGAAGGCCGCGCGGCTGCTTGACATCACGCTGACGCGCCGCGGGCAATCGGCGGGCGAGCCGGTGGTGATGGCCGGCGTGCCGTTTCATTCGGTCGAGTCTTATCTGGCGCGGTTGATCAAGCTCGGTGAGTCGGTGGCGATCTGCGAACAGGTCGGCGACGTGGCCACGGCCAAGGGGCCGGTCGAGCGCAAGGTGGTGCGGGTCATCACACCGGGAACGCTGACCGACGCCGAGTTGCTTTCCGACAAGGCCGAGTCGGTGCTGATGGCGGTGCATCAGGGGCCGCGGCATCAATGCGGGCTGGCCTGGTTCAGCGTGACGCAGGCGCAGCTGCAGTTTGCACAATGCGCACCGGACGAACTGGCCGACTGGATTGCCCGGGTCGATCCGAGCGAACTGCTGTACAGCGCGGGTCTGACGCCGACGTTCGAGAACCGGCTCAAGGGCTGGTGTGCCACCCACGGTGTGGCCGCGACGATACGTCCGCAGTGGCAGTTCGACCCGGCACTCGGACAACGCAAGCTGCTGGAATTATTCAAGGTGGCCAGCCTGGCGACCTGGAATGCGCAGGACCTGCCGCTGGCCCAGGCCGCTGCGGCCGCCCTGCTCGGCTACGCTGAACACACCCAGGGCCAGCCGCTGCGGCATATCCAGGGCATCGTCGTGCAACAGCAGGACGACCTGGTGCAGTTGCCGCTGGCGACCCGGCGCAACCTGGAACTGGTCCAAACGCTGCGCGGTGAAGCGTCGCCAACACTGTTTTCATTGCTCGACACCTGCCTGACCGGCATGGGCAGCCGACTGCTGCGGCGCTGGTTGCTGGAGCCGCAACGTGACCGCGCCGCCGCACGCCGGCGGCTGGAGGCCATCACCTGTCTGCGCACCGGCCCGTGGCAGGAACTGCGATCCGCGATCAAGGGAAGCACCGACATCGAGCGCATCAGCGCGCGCATCGCTTTGGGCCAGGTGCGTCCACGCGAGTTGGTGGCTTTGCAGGTCACGCTGGACAAGACGGCCCAGTTGGCGCCACTGGTGCTGAGCCAGGACGGCTGGCTGGTCCAGCTTGGCCACGCATTGAAGGCGCCGCCAGGCTGCGGCGAGTTGCTGCGCGCCGCGCTGCAGGAAAACCCGGCCGCACTGGTGCGCGACGGCGGCGTCATTGCAACCGGCTTCGATGCCGAGCTCGACGAGCTGCGGGCGATCCAGGACAACTGCGATGGCTTTCTGCTCGATCTCGAGCAACGGGAGCGCGCGCGCACCGGCATCGCCAACTTGCGGGTGCAGTTCAACAAGGTGCACGGGTTCTACATCGAAGTCACCCAGGGTCAAGCCGACAAGGTGCCGGCCGACTACCGGCGCCGCCAGACGCTCAAGAACGCCGAACGCTTCATCACGCCCGAGCTCAAGGCGTTCGAGGACAAGGCGCTCAGCGCCCAGGAACGCGCATTGGCGCGAGAAAAATATCTGTACGAACAGTTGCTGGACCAGCTGCAGCCCCATGTGCCCTTGCTGACGACCGTGGCGCTGGCGCTGGCCACTCTCGATGTGCTGGCAGCCTTGTGCGAACGTTCGTTGACACTGGACTGGTGCGCCCCGCAGTTTGTAGCCGAGCCGTGCATCGAGATCCACTCTGGGCGGCACCCGGTGGTGCAGGCCCGACTGGCCGAAACCAGCAGCGGCGCCTTCATCGCCAACAACACCAGCCTGAACAGCCGACAGCGCATGCTGATCGTGACGGGCCCCAACATGGGTGGCAAGTCGACCTACATGCGCCAGATCGCGGTCATCGTGTTGCTGGCCTGTGTCGGCAGCTACGTACCGGCAAGCGCCTGTCGGCTCGGCCCGATAGACGCCATCCACACCCGCATCGGCGCGGCCGACGACCTGGCCAACGCGCAGTCGACCTTCATGCTCGAGATGACCGAGGCGGCGCAGATCCTGCACAGCGCGACCCGACATTCGCTGGTGCTGATGGACGAGATCGGTCGCGGCACCTCCACTTTCGACGGGCTGGCCCTGGCCTCGGCCATCGCCGCTCATCTGCACGGCAAATCTCAGGCCTTCACGCTGTTCGCCACCCACTATTTCGAACTGACCGAGTTCCCGGCCACACACCATGGCGCAGCCAACGTGCATGTCAGCGCGGCCGAGTCCGGGCGTGACATCGTGTTCCTGCACGAAGTTCTGGCCGGCCCGGCCAGCCGCAGCTACGGCATCCAGGTGGCACGGCTGGCCGGCATGCCGGCATCGGTACTCAACCAGGCGCAGCACACGCTGGCTGCGCTGGAAACCAACGCCAGCGTCAGTCGGGCCCAGGTCGACCTGTTTGCGGCAGCGCCGGTAGCGGAATTGCCGCAAACCAGCGCCCTGCAGGCGGAACTCTCACGCATCGACCCCGATGCGCTCAGCCCGCGCGATGCCCTGGAGACCCTGTACCGGCTCAAGAAGCTGGGCAGCGCAGATTGACCGAAAGCCGCCGTAGCTCGACGCATCAGTGGCATGATTGCCGCGCCAGCATTCCTACCGTACCGCTTCCCCAAGGCCACCCCATGACTTACTGCGTCGCCATCAAACTCAACGCCGGCCTGGTATTCCTGTCGGACTCGCGCACCAACGCCGGACTCGACCAGATCAGCACCTTTCGCAAGATCATCGTCTACGAAAAACCGGAAGATCGTTTCATTGTGCTGCTAACAGCAGGGAACCTGAGCATCTCGCAATCGGTGCGCGAGATTCTGCAAGTCGAACGGCTCAAGGAGGCCAGCGACGAGGAGCCGCTGACGATCTGGAACGCCACCAGCATGTTTGACGTCGCGCGCGTGCTGGGCGCTGCGATCCGCCATGTGCACCGGCGCGACGGCGAGTCGCTGAATGGGTCCGGCGTCGATTTCAACGTCTCGATATTGCTGGGCGGGCAGATCAAAGGCGAAGCCATGCGCCTGTTCCAGGTGTATTCAGCCGGCAACTTCATCGAAACCACACCGGAGACGCCGTTTTTTCAGATCGGCGAATCCAAGTATGGCAAGCCGGTGCTGGACCGCGTCATCACGCCGGATACACCGCTGAACGAAGCCGCCAAATGCGCGCTGGTGTCGATGGATTCGACGCTCAAGTCCAACTTGTCCGTCGGATTGCCGCTGGACCTGGTGGTGTATGAAAAGGATCACCTGCAGACCGACAAGATTGTCTGCATCGACGAGCACAACCCGTACTACCAGATGATGCACAACAGCTGGGGCCAGAAGCTGCGCGAGGTGTTCGACAGCATCGAGGACCCGATGTGGCAAGGCGAGGAAACGGAGATTCCGCTGATGGTCCAGGCCCAGCGCAACCGGCCGCTCAAGAAGATCGGTACGCCACAAGAGAAGCTGATCTGATGGCGCTGCTGGTCTTCTCGCACGCCAACAGCTTTCCGGCCAGCACCTACCGGCTGCTGTTCCACCATCTGCGCGCGCGCAAGATGTCGGTCAAGGCAATCGAGAAATTCGGCCACGACCCGAAGTACCCCGTGACCAACAACTGGCCGCACCTGGTGCAGCAACTTGCCGATTTCGCGCAGGCCGAGGTGGACAAGGCGGGTGAGCCGGCGTTTCTGGTCGGCCATTCGCTCGGCGGTTTCCTGAGCCTGATGGTGGCTGCGCTGCATCCGTCACTGGCGCGCGGCGTCTTGATGCTCGACTCGCCGGTGCTTGGCGGTTGGCGTGCCACCACGCTGGGCTTGATCAAGAGCACGCAGATTGTCGCCGCGGTATCACCGGGCGCGGTCAGCCAGCGCCGGCGCAACAGTTGGCCCGACCAGGACGCGGCACTGGCGCATTTTCAGTCCAAGAGGGCGTTTGCGCGCTGGGAGCCGGAGGTACTGCAAGACTACATACGCCACGGCACGCGCGACCAGGACGGACAGCGGGTGCTGAGCTTTGATCGCGTGGTGGAGACCGCCATCTACAACCACTTGCCGCACAACCTGGAGCGGCTGCTGCGCCGCCATCCGCTCAAATGCCCGGTCGCCTTCATCGGTGGGCTGCATTCGAAGGAGATGAAACAGGTCGGAATGGACATGACCGAGCAGCTGACCCGCGGCCGTATCACCATGCTCGACGGCAGCCATCTGTTCCCCATGGAGAAGCCAGCGGTGACAGCCGCGGCCATTGAGGCGAGTCTGCTCAACCTGCAGAGTCTGGCGCCCTGATGACCCGCCCTGCCCCACTCGCCCGATTCGTCGACGCCTTGTGCGATGCACTGATACACAGCGTGCACGGCGCCGGCGCACCGTTGCGGCTGGCGCAACAAGTCACCGACGCGCTGCGCACCGAGCCAGGTGCCAAGGGCGGCCAGCCAGCGCTTGAACTGCCTGCTTGCAAATACCTCGCTCAGGCGCTGGGGATAGCGCGAGCGACCGCAAAACCCGTGGCGGCGTTGGCAACGGCTTTGGACGCGCTGGCGCCGACGCTTTCCTGGCGGCGCCGAGTCAAGGGTTCGGGCGACGATCCGTCGTTCCACGACGGCCATGCCAATGCATGGATTGTTGCGCCCGACGGGCTGGAGCGGCGCGACGACGTCATTGTCGGCGTCAGTCTTCTGGCGCCACACACCCGCTATCCGCTGCACCAGCATCCGCCGCGCGAGATCTATCTGGTCCTCAGCGACGGCGAGTGGTTCAATCCTGACCAGGGCTGGTACCGCCCGGGCATTGGCGCTGTGGTGTACCACCCGGAGCACATGTTGCATGCGATGCGTGCCGGCGACGATCCCCTGCTCGCCGTCTGGTGCCTGCGCAGCGGCGAATAGCTGGCCCCGCTCGGGCTGGATGCATTTGGCCGCTCACGCGCTCCATGTCACGGCACCGCTCCAGGCCGTCAGGAACACGACGATGCCAAACGCGATGCGGTACCAGGCGAAGCCGGCAAAGGTGTGGGTTGCGATGTAGCGCAACAACCAGCGAATGCACAACCAGGCACTGATGAACGAGAACACCAGGCCGACTGCAAACATCGGCACGTCGGCCATCGACAACAGCGCGCGCTCCTTGTACAAGCTGTAGACGCCGGCGCCGATCAACGTTGGTATTGCCAGAAAAAATGAGAAGTCGGTCGCCGCCTTGCGCGACAGGCCCAACAACATGCCGCCGATGATGGTGGCGCCACTGCGGCTGGTGCCCGGAATCATCGCCAGGCACTGCGCCAGGCCGACTTTGAGCGCATCGGTCCAGCGCATTGCGTCCACGCTCAGGATACGCGGCGCGGTGTCTTCACGTGCCTGGCGGCGTTCGGCCCACAGAATGATGATGCCACCGATGATGAAGGCGCTAGCGACCACGACCGGGGTGAACAGGTGCTCCTTGATCGCCTTGCCAAACAGCAGGCCCAGCACCACTGCCGGGAAAAACGCGACCGCGACGTTGATGGCAAAGCGCTGCGCCTGTGCCTGATGCGGCAACTGCGCGATGGTGTCGCGGATCTTCTGCCAGTAGACGATGATGACCGCCAGGATGGCGCCGGTCTGGATCGCGATATCGAACACCTTGCCCTTCGCATCGTCCATGCCGAGCAAGGCGCCGGTGAGGATCAGATGGCCGGTAGACGATATCGGCAGGAACTCGGTCAGGCCTTCGACAATACCCATGACGGCCGCTTTGGCCAAGACGATCAGATCCACACGTACTCCTGGTTGGAGCGCGGATTATCGCTGCGGCGAACGACAAACGGCAGCGCGCTGGTTCCGTAGCGGGGCCAGAGTTGCTCGCCATGGCTGCCGGCGGGCACTGGGCGGCACCCAATGGCGACAACTATCTGACGGGCCTGGCAGGCATGCCGACGCTCGCCGCCGCCTCGACCTTGAGGCGTTCTTCGGCCTTGGCCTGCATCAGTTCGTAGGCTGCGCGCTGGTCCGGCGTCAGCATCGCATTGATGCGCAAATGCATATCGTCCATCAACTTGCGCCGCTCCGGCTCCTGCTGGGCCAACGGCAAAGCGGCAGCGGCAGCCAGTTTGGGCCGTGTCTGCGCCTGGATGACATCGAGCTTCTTTTGTTGATCCGATTTCAGGTTCAGCCCCTGTACCAGCCGTGTGCGCTGGACGGCGAGTCCGTCGTTGACCGTTTGGGCCTGCGCTGGCGCCATCCAGGCCCCGTCATGGCCGACCCATGCCAGCGCCAGCACCAGAAACACCGCGTAAATAATTTTGACCATGGCCCCATTCTAGGAAGCGCTGCAACCAGCGGCCTTGGCGCAGCAGTCAATTTTGTAAAGCCTGGGCAAAGCCATTCACGCCCGCCAACGACCGTTCGCACCGGGTTCGGCACATTTCGTCGCATGCCGGTCGCGTTGCCTCGCATCCACCGGCACAGTCGAGCACCCACTTGCAGCAACACGCCACTGCCACAACCACCCGCACAAGGATGCCGCCATGATGATCTTTCAACTAGTTACACACCAGCCGCAGATGATGGGCACGATCGTACGCCATACACCGTATTGGGTCTGGACACTTCTGGTGGCGCTGCTGGCGCTGGGCGCCAGCCAGCTGGCAACACGCCGCGCCAGCACCCTGCGGGTCAGCCTGATGCCAGTGGCCATGACCCTGCTTGCCGCGTACGGCCTGGTCGCGGCCTTCACGGGTTCGGGCCAGGAATTGCGCGCCGCAAGCACCTGGCTGGGCACTGCCGCCGGATCGCTGATGTTGACCCTGTGGCTCCATCCCGCCCCCCTCGCCGGCACCCGATTTGACCCGGCATCGCAGACCTTCGAACTGCCCGGCAGCGTGTTGCCACTGCTGATGATCGTCGGCATCTTCCTGATCAAGTACATCGTCGGCGTTGAACTGGCCCTGCAACCCGCGCAGGCGCACGATCCGCAATTCGCGCTGGGCGTGGCTAGCCTGTACGGCGCGCTGAACGGCGTCTTCGTGGCCCGGCTGGTACGCCTGTGGCGCCTGCGCCGCAGGCTCCCACGCGCCATCGCGTCGACCCAGGCCCTAAACCTCTAAAGGAACACCAGCATGATTTCCGCACCCACCCCTGCTGCCCTGCCCAATGACATGGAACGCCTGGCACGCAAACGGGCCGGTAGGCGTCTGGGCTGGCTGAGCAGCTTGAACGCCATGCACTCCCTGCTGCGACTCCTGTCGGCTCTAGTCTGGGGCGGATGTGCCACCTTTGCCATCGCAGGTGTTGGCCTTACCGAACTGCCGGGCAGCGATGACCACGGCCCCATCACGGTGTTCTATCCGTCCAATGATGCGGCCGCGGCCGTGCAACGCGGCCCGTTCCGACTCCTGCTCGCAGACAACGGCACGCCCGCGCCAGGCAACCAGCGCCTGATCGTCGTGTCGCACGGCTCGGGCGCCAATGCCATGGTGCAAGCCGATATTGCCCAGGCCCTGGTCCTGGCCGGGTACATCGTTGCGGTGCCCGAGCATGCCGGCGACAACTGGCACGACCATTCCCGGGTCGGGCCTTCCAGCTGGAAACTGCGACCGTTCGAGGTCTCGCACACCATCGATGCATTGGAGGCGAACCCGCGCTTTGCCCCCCTGTTCGATTCACGGCGGGTCGGCATGTTCGGCATGTCAGCAGGTGGGCACACCGCATTGACCCTGGCCGGCGGGCGCTGGTCCCCGGCCCGCCTGTTGACGCATTGCGAAGCCCATCTCGAGGCCGATTTTGCGGCCTGCACCGGCGCTGGCACCGAACTCAAAGGCAATTTCTGGGACAGCATCAAGAAAGCGATTGCGCTGCCACTGATCCGCCGCAACCTGGGTGGCGACAGCACCTGGTACGGCCATACCGACCCGCGCATCCGGGCCGTGGTTGCCGGCGTGCCGTTTGCCGCTGACTTCGACCTCGAGAGTCTGGCCCACCCAGTGATACCACTGGGCATTGTGCAGGCCGAACAGGACCGTTGGCTGGTCCCGCGATTTCACAGCATGCCGGTGCTCGCCGTGTGCCACGGCTGCGAACTGATTGCCAGCCTTCCAACGGCAGGGCATGGCGCCCTGCTGGCCCCGTTGCCGCCGGAGCTTGACAGTCCTATCGGTCGGCTGCTTGCCGACCCACCCGGATTCAACCGAGCACAACTGCCCGACCTTTACCAGCGGATTGCGCGCTTCTTCGACAAGCGCCTGCTGCCCTAGAATCAAAAACCACATGGCCAAGTCACTGACGCCCGAAGAAATCGACCGCATTGCACGCCGGCGTGCCGGCGCAAAACTGGGTTGGTACGCCCACGCAACGGTTTATCTGCTGGTCAATGCCACGCTGTTTGGCGCCTCGATCTTGGGTCTGGGGCACCGGCAATGGTCCGTGATTCCGGCGCTGGGCTGGGGTCTGGGTCTGGTTCTGCATGGGCTCGCGGTGTTCGTGCTGGGAACCGGCAGCAGCCTGCGCGAGAACCTGGTCGAGAAGGAACGTGAACGGCTGCAGCGTCGCCAGCGCGAGCCCTGAGCAAGACGTGCGGGCGCGGCTATGAGGATCGACTGGCTGTCCAAGTTGACCACTTACATGCAGACCATGGCGTTCTGCCTGGCGGTGTCGGCGATTCAGTTTGCCATTCAGCCTGAACGCACCTACGAACTGCCGCTGGTGTATTCGCTCTTCATCGGCACCTCCATCTGGGCGTTGATCGACTTCGGACGCGACCTGTTCGCCAATACCGGAGAAACCGGCTGGCCTGCCGGACCGGCGGCCGTGTTGCTTCCCGTAGCCGGTATCGCGGGCGGGTTCGTACTGGGCACGCTGGCCGGAGACTGGTGGTTTGGCTGGTCTTCGTGGAGCCATGCCGCGCGGTCGCAGTTGCCGGTGTCCATCGTCATCACCTGTATCGCCGGCATCGTCGCGACTTATTACTTTTTCAGCCGCAGCAAGGCACATTACCTGGCGCGCAAGATGGCGGAAGCCCGCAACCAAGCCTCCGAGGCCAAGCTCAAGTTGCTGGAAACGCAACTCGAACCACACATGCTCTTCAATACGCTTGCCAACTTGCGGGTGCTGATCGGTACCGACACGGCACGCGCGCAGCAGATGCTGGACCATGTGATCGCCTACCTGCGAGCCACACTCAGTGCGTCGCGCACCAGCAAGCACCCGCTGCAGGCCGAGTTCGACCGGCTACGTGACTATCTGGAACTGATGGTCATCCGCATGGGACCGCGCCTGCAGTATCGGCTCGAGCTTCCCGAATCACTGGCGCGGCAGTCCGTTCCGGCGCTGCTGCTGCAACCGCTGGTGGAAAACGCGATCCGCCATGGCCTGGAGCCCCAGGTGGCGGGCGGACAGATCACCGTCAGCGCAACGCGTGACAGCCACCGCCTGGTGTTGGATGTGCGGGACACCGGAGTCGGCATGCCCACCGAAACGCAAGGCGATGGTTTCGGCCTGGCCCAGGTGCGCGAACGCCTGACATCCGCATTCGACGGCCAGGCGGTGTTGACGCTGGTTGCGGCGGCCCAGGGAACACACATCCGCATCACCCTGCCGCTGGAGGACTGAACCGATGGCGTCGCCAAGTCAGCAACCAAGGGCCTTGATCGCCGAAGACGAACCGCTGCTGGCACAGGTTTTGCAATCCGAGCTGGCACAGACGTGGCCAGCGCTGGAGATCCAGGCCGTGGTCGGCGATGGCGTGTCTGCGGTCGCGCAGGCACTGGTTTTGCGGCCCGATGTGTTGTTTTTCGATATCCGGATGCCGGGCATGGGCGGCCTGGATGCCGCAGCCGAACTGGCCGAGCGCTGGGACGACCAAGGGCAGTGTGAGGCACCGTTTCCCTGCCTGGTATTCGTGACGGCGTACGACCAGTATGCGGTTCAGGCCTTCGAAGCGCAGGCGATCGATTATCTGCTCAAGCCGGTGCAGACGCAGCGCCTGCGCCAGACCGTCGCCCGGCTGCAGGCCCGGCTGGCTGGCCGGCGCGAGGTCACCGAATCAGTTGGCCGGCAAGCCCCCGATCCGAACCAGGAGTTGGACCGGACCATGGCACAACTGCGCCAGTTGCTGCAGGCACCCGGCTCCCACGCCGGCGCCACTGCCCTGACCATGATTCCCGCCAGTATCGGCAGCACCGTCTACATGGTTCCAGTCGAAGAGATTGTCTGTCTCGAAGCCGCAGACAAGTACGTCCGCGTGCTGACGAGCGGCCGCGAATACCTGATCCGCACGCCGCTGCGCGAGTTGCTGCCACAACTCGATGGTCGTCACTTCTGGCAGGTTCACCGCGCGGTGGTCGTGCGGGTTGCCGCGATTGCCGCAGTCCACCGCGACGAATCGGGCAAACTGTGGCTGCAGATGCGCGGCCGGGATGAACGGATTGCGGTAAGCCGCCTGCACGCCCACTTGTTCAAGGCCATGTAGAACCAATTGCCGCCATTGCCATAAGCCATGTCGACGGATACCACGAAGCCCGGACCTGTCCCGACGAACGCAGATGCAGCAAGCGTGCTGGCGTATTGGCTGGAAGACGCGGTTCAGCTCGGCTGGCCCAGCCGCAATCTGTCTGCCGTCTGGTTCGGCGGCGGCTCCAAGCTGGACCAATCGATTGCCGTCGATTTCGGTAGTTGGGTGCGCCAGGCCCTGGACGGCGGACTGAAGTCATGGGAACACCAACCATTGGACCGGTTGGCGCTGGTCATCCTGCTGGACCAGTTCACGCGCAATGTGTTTCGAGGCCAGCCACAGGCATTTGCCGGCGATCCACGTGCCCAGTCCCTCGTGCTGGATGGCATCGACCGCGGTTGGGATCGGCGCCTGCCGCTGGCGGGTGCGGTTTTCTTCTATATGCCGCTGATGCATGCCGAAAACCTGGCACAGCAGGAATCCTGCGTTCGCTGTTTCCGGGCGTTGCTGGCCGGCGCTGCGCCCGAGCGTCAACAGGGTCTGCAAGGCAATTTGAAGTTTGCCATCCAGCACCGCGACATCATTGCCCGTTTCGGACGTTTCCCATACCGCAACGCCGCTCTAGGGCGCACCAGCAGCCCGCAAGAGGAAAACTTTCTGCGCGACGGTCCCCGATTCGGCCAGTAAGGGCCTGCACCTGCACGGCCGCGCCGCCAACCGCGCGGCGCGCGCGCGCAAGGTTCACGCGCCACCTAGAATTCGGACCATGAGCACGCCCTCCCCGCATTCCGGCAAAACCTCGGTGTCCGCCGCCTCCGAGCCCACCAAGTCCAGCAACTTCCTGCGCCAGATCATCGAATCCGATCTTGCCAGCGGCGTCAATGCGCAGCGCAAATGGGCGGGCAGTCCGGGGGATGGTGCCCACCACGCCACTGGCGGCCAACGCGACCCGGCACAGATACGCACCCGCTTTCCACCAGAACCCAACGGCTACCTGCATATCGGACACGCCAAGAGCATCTGTCTCAATTTCGGCCTGGCGCAGGAGTATGGCGGCGTATGCCATCTGCGGTTCGACGACACCAACCCTGAGAAGGAAGACCAGGAGTTCGTCAACGGCATCATCGACACTGTGCACTGGCTCGGATTCGACTGGAACGCCAACGGCACCAGCCACCTTTACCACGCGAGCGACTATTTCGACTTCATGTACCGTGCAGCCGAGTACCTGATCAGCGCAGGCCATGCCTACGTCGACGAACAAAGCGCTGAAGACATGCGCATCAACCGCGGCGACTTCTCCCGGCCCGGCATCGACAGCCCGTTTCGCAGTCGTTCGCCGGCCGAAAACATGGAGCGCTTTCGCGAGATGCGCAACGCCAAGCACCTGGACGGCACCATGGTGCTGCGCGCCAAGGTCGACATGGCCAGTCCCAACATCAACATGCGCGACCCGACGATTTACCGGATCCGGCGCGCGGAGCACCACAACACCGGCGACAAGTGGTGCATCTACCCGATGTACGCATACGCGCATCCGATCGAGGATGCGCTCGAGCAGATCACGCACAGCATCTGCACGCTGGAGTTCGAAGACCAGCGGCCCTGGTACGACTGGCTGCTCGAACGCCTGATTGAAGGCGGACTGCTGAACCCCCCGCCGCCGCGCCAGTATGAGTTCGCCCGGTTGAACGTGACTTACGTCATCACCAGCAAGCGCAAGTTGGCGGCCCTGGTCTACGACCACAAGGTCAAGGGCTGGGACGACCCGCGCATGCCCACGCTGGTCGGATTGCGCCGGCGCGGCTACACGCCCGAGAGCCTTCGCCTGCTGTCCGAACGCGCGGGCACCAGCAAGGCCGGCGGCTGGACCGAGTACAGCACGCTGGAGGCTTGCCTGCGCGAAACACTGGAAGAGACTGCGCCGCGCGCGATGGCCGTGCTCGACCCAATCCGCCTTGTCCTCACCAACTGGGACGAGGTGATGGGCCTGTCGGCCACTGGCGACAGCAAGCTGGACATGTGCAGCGCGCCGCTGCATCCGCATCGACCGGAACTGGGCAAACGCAACTTTTCGATCGGCCGCGAGGTCTGGATCGAGCGCGGCGACTTCGAAGAGACGCCGCCCAAGGGCTTCTTCCGGCTGTTTCCCGGCAACAAGGTTCGGCTGAAATACGGCTACGTGATCGAATGCACCGGCTGCACCAAGGACGCCGATGGCCGGGTCGACACGGTACACGCCACGCTGATTCCGGACACCAAGAGCGGCACACCAGGATCGGACACGGTCAAGGTCAAGGGCGTGATCACCTGGGTGGGGGTCGCCGATGGAAAACGCGCCGAAGTGCGACTGTACGATCGCCTGTTCAACGAACCGCAACCAGATGCTGGTGGACGCGACTTCCTAGCCAGCCTGAACCCGAACAGCCTGCGCGTGGTGCAGGCCGTCGTGGAGCCGTCATTGGCGCAAGCGCGCGCCGACGACAAGTTCCAGTTCGAGCGCCACGGCTATTTCGTCGCGGACCGTGTCGACCATTCCGATGCCAGGCCCGTTTTTAACCTGTCGGTGAGCTTGAAAGACAACTGGGCGAAATAGGCCGGCTTGGGTATAGTGCTCCGGCAAGCCGCCAGATTGTCCGGCCGCTGCGAGAAGGAGGCACGACACCATGGCCAAGCTCTACGCCATCTACCAGCAGCCCCAGGATGCCAAGGCATTCGATGCGCACTACTACAACACCCATGTGCCGCTGGCCAAAAAGATTCCCGGTCTGCGCAGCTATGAAGTGACGCGCGGCGACGTGATGGGCATGGCCGGCAAGCACGGCGTGTACCTGGTGGCCACGCTCGGCTTCGATTCGATGGCCGCCATTGCGGCAGCCATGGCATCACCCGAAGGTCAGGCGACCGCGGCTGACCTGGCCAAGTTCGCGAGCGCGGGCGTCGACGTGATGATGGGCGACACCACAATGATCTGAAACCTGGCGCACGCCAGTGCGCGTCTTGCCAGCCGCCCACGGCGGCGGGCGCGCGCAGCCATGCCGGCGCGGCAATAGGCGCGCCGCTCTAGGAAAAGTGGCTGAATTAGGGTGCGATCACTACTCCCGCTCGGGACAATGCGACCTGTCCTTCGATTGGCGCTGCCCGCGCCCGGTCGTTGCCCCGCATCTTTTTTCAGCACCCACCAGGAGCATCCATGAGCGCCAAGAATCTGTCCACCATCACCAACGACCTGATCACCAGCTACGGCAAGACCGCACGCAACATGATCCATGTCTATCGCATGGGCAACCAGCGCTTCGCCCACTATATCGACCGACAGTGGGAGAAGGCACTGGCGCAGTCGGCGTCCGAGTTGCGCAGCGAAGTTCGCAAGAATGCCTTGTCGGCGCAGAAAACCGCCAATGACCTTTACGTCCGAAGCATCACGGTGAGTTCCAACGGCGCCGACGGCCTGATCGGAAAGGTCGTCGAGTTGGCCGGCAAGGGTGTGCAACAGGTTGCTGCCAATGCAAGCCGGTTCGAGGAACGCACCGGCCTGAAGGCGCTGGACAATCTGGCCAACGCAGCCAAACCGGCGGTCAATGTGGTCAGCGTGCTGGCAGAAAAACTGGAAGCGCGCTCGAGCCAATTGGCGAGCAAGGTTGCCGGACATCCGGCCGGCGTCAAACTCGCGGCCGTCAAACGTGTCACGCCGCGGCGCAAGGCCACACCAGGCGTGCACAAGGCGGCCACGGCACGGCGCGCATCACGCAAGGCGGTGACCGCTGCTTGAGCGAGCCGCGGTTTGTCACTTTGACGCACCGGCGACCTCGATAGTTCGTCACGCAAGGGCGAGCGGCAGGAATTGATGCCATGATCGGGCACGGAGTCCGATCATGCTGCAAACCCCCGAACAGTTTCGCCCGCTGCTTGTCGCGCAAGAGCACCCCACCCCGGTCAATCTGGTGTTCAGCGGCGACATGCTGCTGGTGCGCGAGCCCGACCTGCATCCGCATCTGGACCTTAACGCGCACGTGTTGCCCGAGGGCACACAGTTCGTACCGGTCGGGATTCTGGGCGAGCGTTACTTCCACGCCACCTGGATTCCGCCCGGCAGCACCGCCTGGCCGGGCTACTCGTTTCGCAAGTTGCGTTCGCTGTTCGGCGCCATCGACGATCAACTGCTGGCCATCGCCGGGCGTGCCTTCCAGATCGTCGAATGGGCACGCACACATCGCTTCTGCGGCACATGCGGCGCATCCACGCAACTGGTGCCGGGCGAGCGCTGCATGCGTTGCACCGCCTGCAGCCACATCGCCTACCCGCGGATTTCGCCGGCCATGATGGTGCTGATCCAGCGCGGCGACATGCTGTTGCTGGCACGCCACCTTAATTCACCCAGTGGTTTTTTCACCGCGTTGGCCGGCTTTCTGGAGGCGGGGGAATCGATCGAGGACGCCATCCACCGCGAGGTGCAGGAAGAAGTTGGCCTGCGGGTACGCGACCTGCGCTATTTCGGCAGTCAGCCGTGGCCGTTTCCGCATTCGTTGATGATTGCTTTCACTGCGCAATACGCCGGGGGCGAGATCATACTGGAGGCGTCGGAAATTGCAGATGCGCGCTGGTTCGGTCCGCTCGACCCCTTGCCGCCGATTCCGCCACAGGGACTGTCAATTGCCGGTCACTTGATCCACGCCCATCTACCGCAGAACTACTCGCCGAGATAGGCCGCGCGCACTTTGGGATCCGCCAGCATTTTCTTGGCATCGCCACTCATTGTGATCAAGCCGGAGTCCATCACGTAGGCCCGGTTCGCCACCGACAGCGCCCGGCTGGCGTTCTGCTCGACCAGCAAGATGGTGACGCCCTGGGCATACACATCACGCACCACTTCGAAGATCTTGTCAACCATGATCGGCGACAGGCCCATCGACGGCTCGTCCATCAGCAGCACCTTGGGCCGGCTCATCAGGGCACGTCCCATGGCAAGCATCTGTTGCTCGCCGCCGGACATCGTGCCGGCCAGCTGGTCTCGCCGTTCGCGCAGGCGCGGAAAAATCGTGAACACCTTCTCGGCGTCGGCATCGATGGCTTCCTGGTCCTTGCGCACATATGCGCCCATCTGCAGGTTTTCCATGATGGTCATGCGCGCGAACACGCCACGGCCTTCCGGAACCATCGCCAAACCCTGGCGCACCAGGTCCCAAGGACCTTGCCCCTTGATGCTCTTGCCCATGTACTCGATGTCGCCGGCATTGATACCGAGCGTACCGGTGATCGCCTTCATGGTGGTGGTCTTGCCGGCACCATTGGAGCCGATCAGCGTGACCAGTTCGCCTTCGTGGACCTCGAAATCGACACCCTTGACCGCCTGAATGCCGCCATAGGAAACCTTCAGTCCCGTGACTTTGAGCAGTGTGTTTGCCATGTCAGTGTCCCCCCCCCGTTCCGAGATAGGCCTCGATGACCTTCTCGTTCTTCTGCACTTCCGTGGGCAAACCTTCCGCAATCTGTTTGCCATAGTCGAGCACAGTCACCCGATCGCACAGGCCCATGACGAGTTTCACGTCGTGTTCAATCAGCAAGATAGTGCGCTTGTCATTGCGGATCTGGTCGATCAGTTCACGCAGCTGCAATTTTTCAGTGGCATTCATACCGGCGGCGGGTTCGTCCAGCGCGATCAGTTGCGGATCGGTCGCCAGCGCACGCGCGATCTCAAGCCTGCGCTGGTCGCCATAACTGAGTGTGCGCGCCTTGTAATCCGCCAGCTGGCCGATGCCGACATACTCCAGCAGTTCCTGCGCACGCTTGGCAATCTGCGCTTCTTCCTTGCGGAAACTCGCGGTGCGGAACATCGCGCCGAACAGCCCGGAATGGGTGCGAATATGGCGCCCGACCATCACGTTTTCCAGCGCCGTCATTTCGGCAAACAGGCGAATGTTCTGGAACGTGCGTGCAATGCCAGCCTTGGCAACCTCGTGCACCGCGGACGGTTTGTAGGGCTTGCCGGCCAGTTCGAACGTGCCGCTGTCGGGCGTATACAGGCCGGTGATCACATTGAAGAACGTGGTCTTGCCAGCACCGTTGGGGCCGATCAGTCCGTAGACCTGCCCCCGGTTGATCGTAATGCCGACATCGCTGAGGGCCTGCAGGCCACCAAAACGCTTCGAGATACCTGCGACCTTGAGAATCGTTTCCGTCATCGCATGTCCTTCAATTATTCGCCTGCAACGACTTGCCATGGTCCGGGCTCGGCCACAGGCCGCGCGGACGCATCAACATGATCGTGATCATGGCCAGCGCAATCAGCAGTTGGCGCAGGATGGAAGCATCCAGTCGGCCGCCGGTGAACGCCTGCAACGGACTGGCGACATAACGCAGCACCTCTGGCAACGCAGACAGCAGCAAGGCCCCCAGCACCACGCCGGGCAGGTGCCCCAGGCCGCCGAGCACAACCATCGAGACGATCATCACCGACTCCATCAGCGTGAACGATTCGGGCGACACGAATCCCTGGAAGGATGCGAACAAGGCCCCGCTGACGCCACCGAATGATGCGCCCATGGCAAAGGCCAGCAGTTTCAGATTGCGGGTGTTGATGCCCATGGCCTTGGCCGCGATCTCGTCTTCGCGAATCGCCATCCAGGCACGGCCCACGCGGGACAGAGCCATCCGGTGGCTCAGGATGATGCTGAACACGACCAGGATCAGGAACAGGTAGTAATACATCTCCACCGATGTCAGCTCGATGCCCAAGAATTTGAAGGGTCTGGCCATATCGACACCGAAAATCTGGAATGCGTCGATGCCGCTGATGCCCTTGGGACCGTTGGTGATGTTGACCGGGTAGTCCAGGTTGTTCAGGAACACGCGGATGATCTCGCCGAAACCCAGTGTCACGATGGCCAGGTAGTCGCCGCGCAACTTCAGGGTCGGCGCGCCGAGCAACATGCCGAAGAATGCTGCGACCCCCGCGGCCAGTGGAAGCACCAGCAGGATGGGCGTGTGAAGCCCGTTCGGATACATCGCCGCAATCCACGGAAAGGTCTCCGTCAGATGTGGCGAAGAAAGCAGCGCATACAGATAGGCGCCCACGGCAAAGAACGCCACGTAGCCCAGGTCAAGCAGACCGGCATAACCGACGACGATGTTCAGGCCGATCGCCAACAATACATACAGCAAGGCCGTGTCGACGATGCGCACCCAGGCGTTGCCGAACTGGCCCAGGCCCATCGGCAAAGCAATCAGCGCAATGGCTGCAATGACATAGAGGATCCAGGGATTTTTTTTCATCATGTTTCTCCTCAAGCCCGATCCGCTACACGTTCACCCAACAGACCGGACGGGCGCAAGGTCAGGATCACGATCAGCACGATGAAGGCGAAAATTTCGGAGTAATGGCTGCCCAGTACGCCACCGGTAAGAACACCGATGTAGCCCGAGCCCAACGCCTCGATCACGCCCAGCAGCACACCGCCAACCACGGCCCCGGCCAGGTTGCCGATGCCGCCGAACACCGCCGCGGTGAAGGCTTTCAACCCAGGAAGAAATCCCATGGCATGCTGCACCGTGCCGTATTTCATGCCCAGCATGATGCCGGCAATCGCGGCCAGCACCGCGCCGATGACGAACGTTGCAGAGATCACCACATCGGGTTTCACGCCCATCAGGGCGGCCACCCGAGGGTTCTCCGCCGTGGCGCGCATGGCACGTCCCAGCGAGGTGTAGTTGACCAGCCAGACCAGCGCCACCAGCAGCACCACGGTCAACGAAAGAATCAGCAAATCGGTCGGCGAAATCACCGCGCCGGCTATTTCATACGGCGCCACCGGGAGCAGACTAGGGAACGGTTTGGGATTGGGCTTCCAGATGATCATCGCCACCGTTTGCAGCAACAGCGACATGCCGATGGCGGTGATCAGAGGTGCAAGTCGCGGCGAGTTGCGCAATGGCCGATAGGCGACCTTCTCGATCACGAAGTTCAGCAAAGCGGCCAAAGTACAGGCCACAAGCGCGGCGATGATCAGCACGATCCATCCCGGCATGCCTGGGAAAGCAGGCTGAAGCAAGCCAGCCACGGTCCATGCAATCAGCGCGCCGAACATCAGCACCTCGCCATGAGCGAAATTGATGAGCTGGATGATGCCGTACACCATCGTGTATCCCAGTGCCACCAGCGCGTACACGCTGCCGAGCACCAGCCCGTTAATCATCTGCTGGAGAAAAATGTCCATGAATGAATGCTCCGGTCTTATTGAAGTTATGTCGTGGTTGGAGGTTGCGCTTGTGACGCTTCGCCCACCTTCGCGAATCTCGGACCAAGGCAGGCCAATTCCGAAGGCATCCCGACTGCGACCATTCTACTGACGCATGCGCCGCATCCTGAGTCGTTGGCGCCCGGGTTTACCCTTGCGATTTCGACCGCCAAACGACATCTGCGCGGCAGTCCGGCAACTTCCCGGAACCGTTGTCGTGTCCACCTCCGGTTGCCGATGGCACGCTCAGGGCTTGCGCGCTGCACGGTCCAATTCGCGCAAATGGGCCAGTTTGTCGGCAATGCGCGATTCGACGCCACGCGGCACTGGCTGGTACCAGCCGGGCTCGTTCATGCCCTGCGGCAGATAGTTCACACCTGCGGCGTAGGCCTCAGGCTCGTCATGCGCATAGCGGTACTCGCTGCCGTGGCCCAGCTCCTTCATCAGCGCTGTCGGAGCATTGCGCAGGTGCACCGGAACTTCACGCGACTTGTCCTTCCTGATGAAAGCGCGCGCCTGGTTGTACGCCATGTAGCCGGCATTGCTCTTGGGCGCAACTGACAGATAGATCACCGCCTGCGCCAGCGCGAGTTCACCTTCCGGCGAACCCAGACGCTCGAACGTGGCCGCAGCGTCATTGGCGATCTGCAGTGCGCGAGGGTCAGCCAGACCGATGTCCTCCCACGCCATGCGCACGATACGGCGCGACAGATAGCGTGCGTCGGCGCCGCCGTCAAGCATGCGGCAGAACCAATACAGCGCCGCGTCCGGGCTGGAGCCGCGCACCGATTTGTGCAAAGCCGAGATCTGGTCGTAGAAATTGTCGCCACCCTTGTCGAAACGGCGCGCATTGAGTGTCAGCGCCTTCTCCAGGAATGCGGCATCGACCTTGTCCTGCCCGCTGGCCCGGGCTGCCGTATCGGTCTGCTCGAGCAGATTCAGCAAGCGCCGTGCGTCGCCATCGGCATAACCGACCAGCGTGTCGATGGCGGCATCATCGAGTTGCAGGTGCGGCAGCTGCTGCGCCTGTGCGCGCCGCACCAGTTGCACCAGTTCCTCGTCGGTGAGGGCCTGCAACACATACACCTGCGCCCGCGACAGCAGCGCCGAATTCACCTCGAACGAGGGGTTCTCGGTGGTTGCTCCGATGAAGGTCACCAGCCCCGACTCGACGAACGGCAGCAAGCCGTCCTGCTGACTCTTGTTGAACCGGTGAATTTCGTCGACGAACAAAATGGTCTTGCGCCCTTGCGCCAGATGGTGTTCGGCCTGCTCCATGGCGGCACGAATTTCCTTGACACCGGAGAAGACCGCCGACAAGGCGATGAACGAATAACCGAAGGCACTGGCCGTCAGGCGTGCCAGCGTCGTCTTGCCCACGCCCGGCGGTCCCCACAGGATCATCGAATGCGGCTTGCCGGATTCGAATGCCAGCCGCAACGGACGACCCGGACCGATCAGATGCGACTGCCCGATCACGGAATCCAGGCTGGCGGGTCGCAAAGTCTCGGCCAGCGGAGCCGTCGGCGCGGAGTCGAACAATTCAGCCACGCGAGCTTGCGGTGCCGACAAGGCGCTGCAGACGGAAAATCACGCGCTGGCCCGGCTATTGGCGGATCACGTCTGCGCCCGCCGGCGGCTTGAACTGGAACAGACTGGTTGGCAGCGCCGGATTGGCCTCGACCTGTGCAAACCGCAGTTCCGAGCGTTGGCCGAAACTGTCGAGGATGTCGAGCACGGCCAGCGTGGGTGCGCCTTCACCGGCGCGCAGACCGACCCGCACCGACTGCAACTGCCCGTCTTTGGCCCTGGGCGTTGCCAGTACCCATTGCAAGCCGTCCCGGTCAGGCTCAGCCTTGAGCACATAGTCGTTGCGCAGCACAGCCAGATCCGGTGCCGACGCGATCAGCGCTGCCGGCGTGGCGCCCAGCACGTCGGCCTGCTTGCGCGCCGTGACCTGGTTGAGATCCGCGTCGTACATCCACAAGGTGGTGCCGTCCGCGACGATGGTCTGCACAAACGGCTTGCGGTAGTCGAAGCGAAAGCGGTCCGGGCGCGAGAACGCGAAACTGCCGCTGGATGTGCGGGTCTTGGCGGTCTCGCCGGCACGGGCGGGCGCCGACACCACCTGGGTGAACTCGGCCTGGCCACTCTTGACGCCCTTGACGAAGCGCTCCAGGCTGTCCAGGCCATCGGCCGTTGCAGCGGAACAACCCAGCGCCAGGGCTACGGCCGCAAATTGAACTCGGCAACGCATCAGTTTTCCCTCACAGGAACCAGGATCTCGCGCTGACCACTGCCACTCATCGCGCTGACCAGGCCGGCCTTCTCCATGTCCTCGACCAGCCGCGCCGCGCGGTTGTAGCCGATCTTCAGATGGCGCTGCACCAGCGAGATGCTGGCCTTGCGATTCTTCAGCACCACTTCGACCGCCTGGTCGTACATGGGGTCTTTTTCGCCACCATTGCCGGGCTCTCCGACACCATCGGACTCGCCGTCGACGGTGCCACCTTCAAGCACGCCTTCGATGTAATTGGGTTCGCCTTGCGACTTGAGGTAACTGACCACGCGGTGCACCTCCTCGTCGCTGACAAAGGCGCCATGTACGCGGATCGGCAATCCGGTTCCGCTGGGCAGATACAACATGTCTCCCATGCCCAGCAGGGCTTCGGCGCCCATCTGGTCCAGGATGGTACGACTGTCAATCTTGCTGCTGACCTGGAACGCGATCCGAGTGGGAATATTCGCCTTGATCAGGCCGGTGATCACGTCGACGCTGGGCCGCTGCGTGGCGAGGATCAGGTGAATGCCGGCGGCCCGCGCTTTCTGCGCCAGCCGGGCGATCAACTCCTCGATCTTCTTGCCAACGACCATCATCAGGTCGGCCAACTCATCGATCACCACCACGATGTGCGGCAGGCGATCGAGCGGCTCCGGCTCCTCGGGGGTCAGGCTGAACGGATTGGCAATATGTTCGCCTCGGGCCTTGGCTTCGTCTATCTTGGTGTTGTAGCCAGCCAGATTGCGCACACCCATCTTGCTCATGAGCTTGTAGCGGCGCTCCATTTCGGCCACGCACCAGGTCAAGCCATGCGCGGCCTGGCGCATATCGGTCACTACCGGCGCCAGCAAATGCGGAATGCCTTCGTAGACCGACATCTCGAGCATTTTGGGATCGATCATCAGCAAGCGCACATCACGCGCATCGGCCTTGTACAGCAGACTCAGGATCATCGCATTGATACCCACCGACTTGCCCGCACCGGTGGTTCCGGCCACCAGCACATGCGGCATCTTGGCCAGATCGGCCACCACCGGGTTGCCGACAATGTCCTTGCCCAGGCCCATCGTGAGCATCGACTTGGCTTCGTTGTACACCCGCGAGCCCAGGATCTCCGACAAGCGGATCGACTGCCGCTTGGCATTGGGCAACTCCAGCGCCATGTAGTTCTTGCCCGGAATCGTCTCCACCACCCGGATGGAAACCAGGCTCAAGCTACGCGCCAGGTCCTTGGCCAGACCGACGATCTGCGAACCCTTGACGCCCAGCGCCGGCTCGATCTCGTAGCGCGTGATGACCGGGCCTGGCAAAGCCAGCACCACCCAGACCTCGACCCCGAAGTCCTTGAGTTTCTTCTCGATCATCCGACTGGTCATGTCGAGCATTTCGGAAGACACGGTTTCCTGGCGCACTTGCGCCGCATCGAGCAGATCGACCTGCGGCAGCTTGCTGTCGAGCATTTCGGTGAACAGCGGCTTTTGCCGCTCCTTGGCCACACGCTCGCTCTTGGGAATGTCCAGCACCAACGGCTCGACCTGAACCGGTGCCGGATGATGTTCGCGGATCTCGACCCGCTCCCCGGAGACCACCTCCTCACGCTCCCGCGCTGCAAGTTGGCCGACCGCCTTGTCCTGCACCACTTCGCGCTTTTTGCGGCGGGCTTCGACGCGGGTGTGAATGGCTGCACCAATGCGCTCGGCGACCGTTCCCCAGGAAAAGCGAAACGCCAGCGCCGCACCCACGAGCCCGACCAGAATGGCGACCAAGCCCGAGCCCGAGAAGCCCAGCCAGCGCAAGGCCAGCGGACCCAGCACGGTTCCCAGTGTCCCACCGCTGGCGTCCGGCAACCGGGCTTCGAAGCTGTACAGGCGCGTCCACTCCAGCACGCAACTGGCGCAAATCAGCAGCACCAGGCCGACCCAGAAGGTGCCACGTCGCTTCAACCACGGATGCCCCTCGAGTGAGGGTTCGGCCGCAGCAGACGCCTGGGCCCCATGGCGCAACCAGGCGGCAAGGCCCGACAACCACGCACGCAGGCCGATCGCCACCAGCCACCACACCGAAAAGCCAAACAGGTAATAACTGGCATCGGCCAGCCACGCGCCCAGCCTGCCAGCGCGATTGAGCAGTGCCGCACCACTGCCCGAGGTCGACCAGGCAGCATCCTGGGGCGAATACGTGAGCAAGGCCAGCAGCCAGAATCCCAGCAGCAGTACGCCCACCAGTAACGCCAGTTCAACGGCAAACCGGCCGAATCCGGAAGTGGAGTTACCGGGGCCGACGGCCCGGGAAGAAGTCAGGGTATCGAGAGAGTAAGTCATGCAAACGCCATTTGCCGCAAGCTTACCGCAAGCGCCGGTGGGCCCGCGCGAGGGTGAGGGTCTGTCACACTGCGGGGATCGGGGCGAACAAGCCTCAGCGTGGCTTGAGGCGGCGGTCCTTGATCAGCAGGCTTCCGTCTTCACGGGTTTCGACAAAGCCCTGTTCCTCGAAATCCTTCATGACCCGGCTCACCATTTCCCGCGACGCTCCCACCATCTTGGCGATGTCCTGGCGCGAAATCTTGTCGCGGATGACGCGCACACCGTTTTCGTCGAGCGGGGCCGCTTCCATCAGCACGGCAGCGACACGGCCGTACACATTCATCAGAGCCAGCGACTCGATCTTGCGATCGGCACTGCGCAGGCGTGAAACCAGGCCACGCATCACGGCGCTGACCGTCGACGTGTTCTCCTGCAGGCAGCGGGTGAACTCGACTCCCCCCAGCACCAGGGCATCGGTCTGCACCTCGGCCTCGACCGACGCCGAATGCGGCTCATGGTCGATCAGGCTCATCTCGCCGACATAGTCTCCCGGGTGCATGGTGGCCAGAATGACCTCGCGATCGCGGCGATCGGTGACAACGACGCGGGCCCGGCCGGCCAGGATGATGAACAAAGACTCACAATTCTTTCCTTGTTCGACCAGGAACTCACCGCGCTTGAAGCGCCGTTTCGTGACCGCCCCGGCCAGGGCCTCAGCCTGTGCAGGGGTCAGCATCGCGAACAGTGGGACTCGCCTTATCAGATCCAGGTTGCTCAACATTGACATCCGGAGTTCCTTTGGGGGGATTGGCGGTTTCCTACAATCGGTGGCTACGATCACACGGAGTTGTGATTGGCGCCAACGCCCATATCGTATTGTGAGCGATTACCTGAGACGGGTGTTCAGTGAATCGAACAGCAAATCGTTCATCGTCTGCCACGCACTTCATCCTTAACGAATCACCATGACCAACACGAAACACGCCCAGGTCCTTATCCTGGGCTCCGGCCCTGCCGGTTATACCGCAGCAGTGTATGCCGCCCGCGCCAACCTCAAGCCCATGTTGATCACCGGGATCGCTCAGGGCGGACAGCTGATGACGACCACCGACGTCGACAACTGGCCAGCCGACGTCGCCGGTGTGCAGGGTCCGGAGCTGATGCAACGCTTCTTGCAGCACGCCGAACGGTTCAACACCGAAATCGTGTTTGACCATATCCACACGGTCGATCTGTCCAAGCGGCCTTTCACGCTCACGGGCGACAGCGCCATCTATACCTGTGACGCGCTGATCATCGCCACCGGTGCATCTGCCAAATACCTGGGCCTTCCATCGGAGACCGCCTTCATGGGCAAAGGGGTCTCGGGCTGCGCCACTTGCGATGGATTCTTTTATCGCGACCAGGTCGTTTGCGTCGTCGGCGGCGGCAACACCGCGGTCGAGGAAGCACTGTACCTGTCCAATATTGCGAGCAAGGTCTATCTCGTGCATCGGCGTGACAGGTTCAAGGCCGAAGCGATTCTGATCGACAAGCTGATGGAAAAGGTTGCCACCGGCAAGGTCGAACTCAAGACCCACCAGACACTCGACGAAGTTTTGGGCGACAACTCTGGTGTGACCGGCGTCCGCCTCAAGAGCACGCTCGACGGGAGCACCGAGGAACTGGTCTTGTCCGGTTGTTTCATTGCGATCGGCCATGCCCCCAATACCGAGATTTTCCAGGGCAAGCTGGAGATGGCCGGTGGTTACATCGTGACCCAGTCTGGCCTCAAGGGCATGGCGACGATGACCAGCGCGCCGGGCGTATTCGCCGCCGGCGACGTGCAGGACCACATTTACCGCCAGGCAGTCACCAGTGCCGGCACCGGATGCATGGCCGCGCTCGATGCCCAGCGCTTCTTGGAGCAGGACTGAACCCATTCCGCCGTTTCGCACAATGCCCCTATAATCCAAGGCTTTACCAAAATTCCCCAATACAGGGGACACGCTGGTAAGAATCGAGTTACCGCCACCGCAATGGTGGCGAGGTGCGGCGAAAGCTGTTAACAAGGTGCGGGACACACGACTGTCAAAGGGCTGTCACCGCGCCGATCAATGGAGTGTCCAGATGGCACGTGTATGTGATGTAACGGGCAAAGGCCCGATGGTTGGGAACAATGTCTCCCACGCCAACAACCGGACCAAGCGCCGGTTCCTCCCCAATCTGCAATACCGCCGGTTCTGGGTCGAGACCGAAAACCGCTGGGTTCGCCTGCGGGTTTCCAGCGCAGCTTTGCGTCTGATCGACAAGAATGGCATCGAATCCGTGCTGGCAGACATGCGCGCACGGGGTCAGGCCTGATTGATTGCAGCCTAGTTGCAATCCTGGCGCCAAGCGCTGATCGCTCTGCAAACCATTGATTCAAGGAAAACGTTATGGCAACCAAAGGCACTCGCGAGAAGATCAAGCTGGAATCCACTGCTGGAACCGGCCACTTCTACACCACCAGCAAGAACAAGAAAACCATGCCCGAGAAGATGCTGATCAAAAAATTTGATCCCAAGGCACGCAAGCATGTCGATTACAAGGAAATCAAGCTGAAGTAATCAGCCTGAGCCCCATTGAAAACCCGGCCATGCCGGGTTTTTTTTGTCCACCGCTCTCGACCAGCGCTGCTGTTTCACCAACAAAAAAGCCCGGTTTGACCGGGCTTTTTTGTTGACGCTGAACAGGCCGAGTATCAGGCTCTGGCAGCGCGCAGCTTGAATGAAAAGTCGCGCAGTGCAGCAATGCCGCTGCTTTCCGCCCGGGCGCACCAAGCCTGCAGTTCACTGGCAAGCTGTTCGCGGGTGTGCGACCGGCTGAGCCAGAGTTGGCGAAGTTCTTCGCGCATCGTCACCATCTTGTCGAGCACCGGATGTGCAGCGCGCGCCTGGGCCAGTGTGGACGCTGCCGCGGCAGGCACCTTGTCTTCATCCCGAGGCAGCCAGCGTTTGGCCGCCACCAGCACAGACGCGTCGCCCTTGCGAGCCTTGATCAGGTCGATCTCGGCGGAGCAGGCCTTGCGCAGGTTCTTGGCATATCCTGCCATCATCTCGTAGCGGTGGGCGATCAGGGCCTCAAGGGTCTTTTCGTCGGCAACCGGCCGGATACTGCCCAACTGCAATTTGGGAGGTGTCTTCTTGACGCGGGCCAATCCGACTTTTTCCAGCAAGCTGATATAAACCCAGCCGATGTCAAATTCGTAGGGTTTGACCGAAAACTTCGCCGAGGTCGGATAGGTGTGGTGGTTGTTGTGCAACTCCTCGCCGCCGATCATGATGCCCCACGGCACGACATTGGTGCTGGCGTCCGCCGCTTCGAAATTGCGGTAGCCCCAGTAGTGACCGATACCGTTGATGATGCCAGCCGCGGTGACCGGGATCCAGACCATCTGGACCGCCCAAACGGCAAGACCCGCAATACCGAACAGGGCCAGGTTCAGCACCATCATCAGGCCGACACCTTGCCAGCTGTAACGGCTGTAGAGATTACGCTCGAGCCAGTCGTCGGGGCAACCCTGGCTGTACTTGCTCAGCGTTTCCTGGTTCTTCGATTCGGCACGGTACAACTCGGCACCCTGCCAGAACACTTTCTTGATGCCATGGGCCACGGGGCTGTGCGGATCTTCACTCGTTTCGCACTTGGCGTGGTGCTTGCGGTGAATGGATACCCATTCCCGGGTAACCTGGCCAGTACCGATCCACAGCCAGAAGCGGAAGAAGTGCGCAGGGATCGCATGCAGATCCATCGCCCGGTGCGCCTGGTGGCGGTGCAGGTAAATGGTGACACTGGCGATCGTGATGTGGGTGGTCAACAAAGTATAGAGAATGATTTCCCACCAGGTCAGATCCCACAGTCCGTGCGAAAGCCATTCCACAATGGCATTCAGTACAGACCAGTCAGGTAACATCATATTTATCGTCTCACTCGTAAATAAGGTAAAGCAAGGGCCCGTCACTCAGGCCGCAACACCCGGTATTTTATGGGGTTCGATTGATTTTGACCATGATTTATCTCAAATCAAGCCAAAAAGCAGCAAATCAATGGATCAGGTTGGCTTTTTTTGCCAAGTTGCAGCAAAAAATCCATCAACCCTGTGCGCGTGTGGCCATAGTCGCAGCTGGGACACGCCCCCTTCATGCTTGCGGCACAGGCTTTGCGCCTGCGGCACCTTCAAGGACTCGAGCACCTGCGCGGCATCCAACGGCTCAAAGTCGGCGTTCTGTGCAGAAAACTGCGCGGCAACCTGCTCGTTCTCCTGCTCCAACAGACTGCAGGTGGCATACACCAGTCGCCCGCCGGGCTTGAGCAGGCGGGACGCGCTCTGGATGATCGCCAACTGCAAAGCTGCCATGTGCGTGATGCCTTCAGGGTTCTGGCGCCATTTGAGATCCGGATTGCGCCGCAAGGTGCCCAGCCCCGAACAGGGCGCGTCGACCAGCACCCGGTCGATCTTGCCGGCCAGGCGTTTGATGCGTTCGTCCCGCTCGTGGCTGATGGCAACTGGATGAACGTTGGAAAGTCCGCTGCGGGCCAGTCGCGGTTTGAGTGCGTCGAGCCGGTGCGCGGAGGTGTCAAATGCGTAAAGCCGGCCGGTACTGCGCATCGCCGCGCCCAGCGCCAGGGTCTTGCCGCCGGCGCCGGCACAGAAGTCGACCACCATCTCGCCGCGATGCGCGTCGACCAGCAACGCAAGCAGCTGCGAGCCCTCGTCCTGCACCTCGAAATCGCCTTTGACAAACGCATCAAGGCGGGTGAGGTTCGGTTTGCCCTCGACCCGAAGGCCCCAAGGCGCGTACGGCGTGGCCTTGGCGCGAACGCCATGACGCGACAGCTCCTTGATCACGTCTTCGCGCTTCGCCTTGAATGCATTGACCCGCAGATCCAGCGTACCGGGCTCCTCCAGACTTTGGGCCAGGGGCCAGAAGTCGTCTCCAACCTCCTTCTTGAGCTGTTCGGCCAACCAGTCCGGCAAGTTGTGCCTATGGCGCTCCATCAGATCTTCGGTCCGGATCCTCGAACAACCTTGCAGCCACGCCTTTTCCTGGTCGTTGAGCGCGCCAAACAAAAATTCCCGCTCGCCGTGAAAACCCAGAATCGCCAAGCGCCGCGCCTTGGATCCGCTGCCCGATGGCGCGAAGTGCTCATAGAGTTGTTTTTTGCGCAGCACGTTGTAGATCGACTCCGTCAGCGTCGCCCGTTCTCGCGGCCCCAAGGACCGATGCTCACGAAAGAAGCGCCCCACCACCGCATCGGCAGGATGGTCGAACTTCAGGACCAGCGTCAGCAGATCGGTACAGGCTTGCAGCAAGGGAGCAGGGTGCATGCCGGTCATTGTCCCATGGGGTGCCGGCGCCCCGCCCCGCCCCGCCCCGCCCCGCCCGCCCCGGTATGCCGGCTAGGCGCCCACCGCCGAGCAAGTTCAATGCTGCAGCAGCGCAGCGATCACCCTGGCGTACATCAGATGCTCCTGGGTGACCACCCTGGCGGCCAGCGTCTGCGCGGTGTCGCCATCAAGGACCGGCACCACAGCCTGGGCCAGGATCGGACCCTCGTCGAGCTGCGCTGTCACCCGGTGTACAGTGGCGCCGGCCACCCGACACCCGGCGTCCAGTGCGCGCTGGTGGGTGTGCAGCCCGGTGAAGGCGGGCAACAGGGACGGATGGATATTGACCAGTCGGCCGTCATATCGAGCGACGAAAGCCCGCGTCAACAGCCGCATGAATCCTGCCAACACCACCAGTGCCGGGCTGCCATTCGGGTCATGCCGATCGATCCGGTCGGCCAACGCTGCATCGAACGCACTGCGTTCAGCAAACTGGCGGTGATCCACTACCTCGGTGGCAATGCCCATGTCACGTGCACTCGCCAGCCCGAGCGCGTCGGGCCGGTTGCTGATGACGGCAGCAATGCGGGCCTGCAGCCGGGACTCCCAGGCATCGCGTTGCGCGACACGCGCAATACTGACCATATTCGAGCCGGCGCCAGAGATCAGTATCACGATATTTTTCATAAGTCGGAAAATTATCGCCGCCCCAAAATTCACATCGATCTTGTCGCGGTTCGGACAGAGAAAAGTGCACGATCGTGCTAAAACCGGAACCTGCCTGTTTGGAGATACCTCATGGATTTGGCCTTCACCCCCGAAGAACAGAAGTTCCGCGAAGACATCCGCGCCTGGGTCGCGCAGAACCTGCCTGCCGATATTGCACACAAGGTGCACAACGCCTTGCACCTGAGCCGCGACGACATGCAGCGCTGGGCCCGGATCCTGGGCAAAAAAGGCTGGCTCGGCCACGGTTGGCCAAAAGAATTCGGTGGGCCCGGCTGGAACTCGATCCAAAAGCATCTGTTCGAGGAAGAATGTGCGCGGGCCGGGGCGCCTCGGGTCGTACCATTCGGCCCCGTCATGGTTGCACCGGTGATCATGGCGTTCGGAAATCCGCAGCAGCAGGCTCGCTTCCTGCCTGGCATCGCCAGCGGCGAGGTATGGTGGAGCCAGGGCTACAGTGAACCTGGCTCCGGCAGCGACCTGGCCTCGCTCAAGACCCGGGCCGAGCGCAAGGGCGACAAATACGTCGTCAACGGCCAGAAGACCTGGACCACACTGGGCCAGTACGGCGAGTGGATCTTCTGCCTGGTTCGCACCAGCACGCAGGGGAAACCGCAAACCGGTATCAGTTTCCTGCTGATCGACATGAAGTCGCCTGGCGTCACCGTGCGTCCCATCGTGTTGCTCGATGGTAGTGTCGAGGTCAACGAGGTCTTCTTCGACAACGTCGAAGTGCCGGCCGAAAACCTGATCGGTGAGGAGAACAAGGGTTGGACCTACGCCAAACACCTGCTCAGCCATGAACGCACCAACATCGCCGACGTCAATCGCGCCAAACGCGAACTGGAACGGCTCAAGCGCATAGCCAAGTCCGAAGGCGTCTACGATGACCTTCGTTTTCGTGACGAGATCGCGAAACTGGAAGTCGACGTGGTGGCGCTCGAAATGCTGGTCTTGCGTGTACTCGCGGCCGAAAAGTCCGGCAAGCAGTCGCTCGACATCGCCGGGCTGCTCAAGATTCGCGGCAGCGAGATCCAGCAGCGCTACAGCGAACTGATGATGCTGGCGGCCGGCCCCTACGCGCTGCCGCTGATCCACGAAGCAATGGAAGCGGGCTGGCAAGGCGACGCGGTCGGCGCCCTGCACTGCGCGCCGCTGGCGATGACCTACCTCAACATGCGCAAGACCACGATCTATGGCGGCTCCAACGAGGTGCAGCGCAATATCGTGTCCCAGGGCGTATTGGCCTGAAAACACTCGGATACGCCCGCGAAAGCTGCACATCCGGTGGCGCCGCCAGGCGCCCGTTATCGACATGACAACAGGTGACCAACATGGACTTTGATTTCAGTGATGACCAGGAACAGTTGCGCGACGCCGTGCGCAAATGGGTGGACAAGGCCTACACGTTCGAGCGCCGCCGTGCGATCGTGAATGACGGCGGCTACTCGGCCGAGGCCTACCAGGAGCTGGCCGGGCTGGGCCTGTGCGGCCTGTACGTCCCGGAGAAACTCGGCGGCCTTGGTTTGGGGCCGGTCGAAGGCATGATCGTGATGGAGGAACTGGGGCGTGGCATCGTGCTCGAGCCTCTGACCCAGGCCCTGATCGCCGGAGCGATCCTGGGCCACTACGCGCCCCAGGGCCTGGCAACGCAGTGGGCAGGTGCGGTTGCCAGCGGCGAACGCCTGGTATCCCTCGCGTATCTGGAGCGCGCGGCGCGCTACCGACTGGACCGGTGCAGCACCGAGGCCGGCGGCACGGATGGCGCCTGGATCCTGAGTGGCATCAAGAGCCTGGTGGTTGCCGGCGACAAGGCCGACGCCTTCCTGGTCAGCGCCATGCTCGAGGACACGATGGCAATGTTCCTGGTCGAACGCACTGCACCCGGCGTCAAGCTGCGGGCCTATGGCACCCTCGACGGCGGGCGTGCCGCCGAACTGGTATTGGACCAGGCGGCGGCGCAACTCGTCAGCAAGGACGGCCTGTCTGCGCTGGAGCACGCTGTGGATATCGGCATTGCTGCAACTTGTGCGCAGGCGGTTGGCATCATGGACAAGACGCTGGCCATCACCGCCGAGTACCTGAACACGCGCAAGCAGTTCGGCGTCGTCATCGGCAGCTTCCAGGCGCTGCGCCATCGCATTGCCGACATGAAGATGCAGCTCGAACTGGCGCGGTCAATGAGTTATTACGCGTCGCTCAAGCTCAACGCCCGCGCGCCAGAGCGGCGCGCGGCCATGGCGCGCGCCAAATACCAGCTGGGTCTGTCGATGCGCTTCATCGGCCAACAGGCGGTCCAGCTGCATGGTGGCATCGGTGTGACCGACGAATACATCGTCAGCCACTACTTCAAGTGCCTGACGCAAATGGAATTGGTGTTTGGCGACAGTCTCTTGCACCTTGCCGAGGTGTCCGGCCGCATGCAGGACAACGCCGGCGTCTTCGCCTGATCCATCGCGCCCGGCTCCACCAAATGGAGCATGCCCGACCGCGCCAGGGCTTGGCAATGCGGCGATTGGTGCCACCATGGCCATTGGGCTGATTGCGGGGTTTCTTGGCACCGTCGTGTCGACCGCAACCCGTTGGAGGCATCATGGTTGCAAGCCGCGCTGGCGCAAGCGGTGGCGCGCCCGAGACGGACGCAATCCGGTTCGACCGCTGGTCCACCGAACGCGCGTTCTCGATGCTCGGGCCGCTGAGCCGCATCGGCCTGCCGGTGGTGTTGCTGATGCTGCTGGTTGTCGACCCGCTGCTGTTCAGGCTCGGCATCTGGGGGCCACATGTACAGCACGGCTATCTGGTGCTGTGGCATGCCACTGCCGCCATCCACTTCCTCGCATTCCTGCTGCTGTCGGCGCGGCTGCACACACTGTGCGGACAACGACGTTGCCTGATCGCGTTTCTGGCTCTGGGCAGCGCCTTGTTCACCTGGTTCGGCTTCATCTCATGGAGCCTCAGTGGCGATCTGTCGATCTATGCGATCTTCCTGCTGACCATGGTCTGCGTGTTGAGCTTCCCCGGCCGCCTGCGCAAGGTCCTGTGCCTGGCCAGCGCCGGCGCATTGCTGCTGTGCATCTACCGGCTCGACGGCCGCGATATTTTCTACACCAGCGGTGCCGCCATGAACCTGGCAGCACTGGCAGCCGTCGCCCTGCTGCTGGACGGTCACCTGATGCGTCTGAACCGCGCCTTGTACCGGGAACAACAACGGGTGCAGCAAGAGCGCGAGCGCGCCGACAAGGTGCTGTACAACGCCTTGCCAAGGTCGATCGCCGACGAACTCAAGATCAACAACGTCGTCAAGGCCAAGAAGTACCCGCGCATGGCGGTACTGTTCGTCGACATCGTGGGGTTCACCGACTTTTCGGCGCACCGCCCACCCCAAGCGGTGGTGGAGATCCTCGGCGAGATCTTCTGCATGTTCGACAACCTCGTCGACCGGTACGATGTCGAGAAGATCAAGACCATTGGCGATGCCTACATGGTGGTCGGCAAGGACGACGCCGCGCCGGTCGCCGATCTGGCGCTGGACATGCTCGATGCGATGGCGCAGTACCGGCGACGCAGCGGCTACCCGCTGGACATCCGGGCCGGGTTGCATGTGGGGGCCACCGTTGCCGGAGTGATCGGACGCAAGCGTTTTCTCTACGATGTCTGGGGCGACGCGGTCAACATCGCCAGCCGCATGGAGTCGAGCGGACAGGCCGGGAAAATCCAGGTCACCGAGGTACTGGCGCTGGCGCTGCAGCAGACATTTCGCTTCAGCGCACCGGCTCAGGTGCAGATCAAGGGCAAAGGCCCGATGTGTACCCGATTCCTGCTCGAGCGCCGCCATGTTGCCGCCGCCGCTGCGGCCGACCCCGACCTGCCGCGCGCGATGGCACTGTGCAAGGCCGCCTGAGCTGTGCTCAAGCGATCGCGACTCACGCGCTCAGGCCATCAGCCGTGACGACTTGGGCAGATGGGTCATCAGGAACTCCATCTGGTCGGCCAGTATGCGCCGGTTGCGCAGGATGAAATCCTCCCACAGGCTGGGCACGTAAGGCGCGTACAGCAGCGGCATGTGGGCCTGCTCGGGTGTCCGGCTGCTCTTGCGGTGGTTGCAGGGCCGGCAGGCAGTGACCACGTTCATCCAGTTGTCGATGCCGTTTTGTGCGAACGGCACGATATGTTCGCGGGTCAGCACGTCTTCACTGTGCTGTACGCCGCAGTAGGCACAGATATTGCGGTCGCGCGCGAACAACTTGCTGTTGGTGAGACTCGGTTTGAGGTTGAAGGGGTTGATGTTGGGAACACCCTTGGTCCCGATGATGCTGTTGACCGCGATGATCGACTGCTCACCGGTCTGGGCGTTGTGGCCGCCGTGAAAGACTGCGACCTCACCCCCGGACTCCCAGCGCACTTCACCCGCCGCGTAATGGATCACGGCTTGTTCAAGTGAAATCCAGGATTGCGGCAATCCCTGGGCTGACAGCTTCAAAACCTTCAACATGTGGCTCCTGAAACAACACTTTGCAATGCTCGCTTCGAACGCTCTGGCCTGCCACCACGCGGCGCAAACCGGATGGTGCAACAGTGGATCACAATATACCTGCTTTCGGCGGCGCCTTGCGCGTCTGGCCGCAATATCTATCCTGCCTGCTATCAAATTCAAACCAAGTCGAAACGCATGAAAGTCTTTCGCGGCCTGCAACACGCGACTCTGGCGCCCGGATGTGCTCTCACGATCGGCAATTTCGACGGCGTGCACAGGGGTCACCAGGCCATGCTGGCGCTGTTGCGCGCCGAAGCCGCGCAACGCGGCATCGCCAGTTGCGCGTTGACCTTCGAACCGCACCCGCGCGACTACTTCGCGGCCGCCACCGGCAAGCCGGAACTGGCACCCGCCCGGATCGGAAGTCTGCGCGACAAGTTGTTCGACCTGGGCCACTGCGGCGTCGACCAGACGGTGGTGATCCCGTTCAATGCGCGATTCGCCGCCTTGTCCGCGCAAGACTTCATCCGTTCAGTGTTGGTCGACGGCCTGCGCGCAAAGTACGTGCTGGTCGGCGACGACTTTCGCTTTGGCGCCAGACGCGCCGGCGACTATGCCATGCTGGACGCGGCCGGCGACACGCTCGGTTTCGATGTTGCCCGCATGAACAGCTACGAGGTTCACGGACTGCGGGTATCGAGTTCTGCCGTGCGCGAGGCGCTGGCCCAGGGACGGATGGCGGATGCCGAACGCCTGCTGGGCCGGCCCTACTGCATTTCCGGTCACGTCGTGCATGGCCGCAAGCTGGGTCGTGCGCTCGGTTTTGCCACGCTGAACCTGCGCTTTGCCCACTGGAAGCCCGCCGCTAGCGGCATCTTCGTCGTCCGCGTCCATGGGCTGGCCGAACACGCGCTGCCCGGTGTCGCGAATCTGGGCGTGCGGCCGTCGCTCGACCCGAGCGACATCAATGGCGGGCGCGTATTGCTCGAAACCCACTGCCTGGAGTGGCCCACAGGGCTGGGATGCGACGGTGGCTACGGTAAAATCGTCCGCGTGGAACTGCTGCACAAACTACACGACGAACGAAAATACGACGGCCTGGACGCGCTGGAGCGTGGAATCGCGACCGATCGTGATGACGCATATGCGTATTTCGCGTCGATGCATGCCGAAACCCTCCGGCAAACCACACGCGACCGAATTCAGTAGGCGAAAGCACCGCCCACCCGCCTCCCGGCGCGTGGTTCCGGGGCATTTCGCCGTGCCAGCAAAGGCTCATGATGGCGTCCGGCGCCCCCGGACATCCCGATTTTCTGTTCCAGCGACACCCGCCCCGACGTGGCGGGACCCACATCCATGACCGACACGACCGACAAGACCGACTATCGCAGCACCCTGAACCTCCCGGAGACCCCGTTCCCGATGCGCGGCGACCTGCCCAAGCGCGAACCGGTCTGGGCCCGTGAATGGGACGAGAACGGCATCTACAAGAAGCTGCGCGTCGCGCGCCAGGGTGCGCCGCTGTTCATCCTGCACGACGGCCCGCCTTATGCCAATGGCCAGATCCACATGGGACACGCCGTCAACAAGATCCTCAAGGACATGATCGTCAAGGAACGCCAGCTTGAGGGTTTTGACGCGCGCTACATCCCGGGCTGGGACTGCCACGGATTGCCGATCGAAAACGCGATCGAGAAGAAGTTCGGCCGCAACCTGCCCCGTGACGAGATGCAGGCCAAGAGCCGCGCTTTCGCCACCGAACAGATCGCGCTGCAAATGGGCGACTTCAAGCGCCTGGGCGTGCTCGGTGAGTGGGACCGCCCCTACCGCACGATGGACTTCACCAATGAAGCCGAAGAAATCCGTGCCTTCAAACGCGTGGTCGAGCGCGGCTTCGTGTACCGGGGCCTGAAGCCGGTCTATTGGTGCTTCGACTGCGGCTCGTCTCTGGCCGAATTCGAGATCGAATACGCCGACAAGAAATCCCAGACGCTGGACGTCGGTTTCCTGTGCGCCGAACCCGAGCGGCTGGCGCAGGCGTTTGGCCAGGCAGCACTGACCCAACCGGCCTTCGCGGTGATCTGGACCACGACTGCATGGACCATCCCGGCCAACCAGGCATTGAACCTGAACCCGGAGCTGGAATATGCTCTGGTGGACACGCCGCGTGGCTTGTTGTTGCTGGCCTGCAGCCTGGTTGCAAGTTGCCTTGAGCGGTACCAGCTGACCGGTACGGTGCTGGCGACGACCGTCGGCAAGGCGCTGGCCGGCATCCAGTTTCACCACCCACTGGCCCATGTGGACAAGGGATACGACCGGCTGGCCCCGATCTACCTGGCCGACTACGCCACGGCAGATGACGGCACTGGCATCGTTCACTCAGCACCCGCTTACGGCGTGGAAGACTTCAACAGCTGCGTGGCGCACGGCGTCGCGCTGGACGACATCCTCAATCCGGTTCAGGGCAACGGCCAGTATGCGCCCGAGCTGCCGCTGTTCGGCGGGCTCAATATCTGGAAGTCGTGCCCGAAGATCATCGAGGTCCTGCGCGAGTCGGACCGGCTGTTTGCGACCACCCACATTACGCACAGCTATCCGCATTGCTGGCGCCACAAGACGCCGGTGATTTACCGCGCAGCGGCGCAGTGGTTTATCCGGATGGACCAGGGTGAGGGTGTGTTCACCAAGGACAAGGCGCCCCACACGCTGCGCCAGATGGCGCTGGATGCGATCGAGAAGACCGCATTTTATCCGGAGAACGGCCGCACCCGGCTGCGCGACATGATTGCCGGCCGGCCAGACTGGTGCATCAGCCGCCAGCGCAATTGGGGGGTGCCGCTGCCGTTTTTCATTCACCGCGACTCGGGCGAATTGCATCCGCGCACGATGGAAATCCTCGACCTGGCAGCCGACATGGTCGAAAAAGGCGGCATCGAGGCATGGAGCAAAGCCACGCCCGAGTCCATCATCGGGCAAGATGATGCGCAGCTCTACGCCAAGAGCAACGACATCCTGGAAGTCTGGTTCGACTCGGGAACCACGCATACGACCGTGCTCAAGGGCTCGCATGCCGGCAATGGCCATCCCGAGGGGCCAGAGGCCGACCTGTACCTGGAAGGCCACGACCAACACCGCGGCTGGTTCCACTCGTCGCTGCTGACCGCCTGCGCGATGTACGGACGCGCGCCCTACAAGGGTTTGCTGACCCACGGCTTCACCGTCGACAGCCAGGGGCGCAAGATGAGCAAGAGTCTGGGCAACGGCGTGGACCCGCAGGAAACCTCGAAGAAGCTCGGTGCGGAAATCATCCGGCTGTGGGTGGCCGCCAGCGACTACTCTGGAGACATCGCCGGCGACGACAAGATCCTGGCGCGCGTGGTGGACACCTACCGGCGCATCCGCAACACGCTGAAGTTCCTGCTGGCCAATACCAGCGACTTCGATCCGGCACAACACACCGTCGCTGGCCCAGACATGCTGGAGATCGACCGGTTCGCGATGTCACGGCTGGCCGAGCTGCAGCAGGACATCCTGGCCCATTACAAGGTCTACGAATTCCACCCGGTGGTAACCAAGTTGCAGATCTACTGCAGCGAGGACCTGGGCGCCTTCTACCTGGACATCCTGAAGGACCGGCTGTATACGACCGGCGCCGATTCGCTGGCGCGCCGCTCGGCCCAGAGCGCCTTGTGGCAGATCACGCAGACCATGTTGCGCTGGATGGCTCCGTTCCTGAGCTTCACCGCCGAAGAAGCCTGGAGTCTGTTGTCCGCTGCCGGCAAGATCGCGCCCGCCGAGCAAGTTTCTATTTTCACGAGTCAATTCGCCGTGTTGCCAGCCGCCGATCCGCAGCTATTGGACAAATGGGCCCGGATCCGCGGCATGCGGGAACTGGCCAACAAGGAGATCGAGGCCTTGCGCGAAGCCGGCAAGGTCGGCTCTTCGTTGCAAGCTCGTGTTGACATCGAAGTGCCCGCCGACAGCCATGGCGAATTGCTGGCCGCGCTGCAAAGCCTGGGTGACGACCTGCGTTTCGTGTTCATCACCTCCGACGCCACGGTCAAGCCCGGCCAGACACTGCGCGCAACGCCGGCACCGGTGTCGGACACCAAATGCGGACGCTGCTGGCATTACCGTGCCGACGTCGGCCACGACCCGGCGCATGCCGGCATCTGCGGCCGCTGCACGAACAACCTGTTTGGCGCGGGCGAGACGCGACGGTTCGCATGATGGCGCGGCCATCGCGACCGGCGGGTGGCGCCATGTTGCCCTGGCTGGGTCTGGCACTGGTGATCCTGATCGTGGACCAGTTCAGCAAGATCATGGTGCTGGGGTATTACCAGTTCGGGGACAGCACCCGGGTGACCAGCTTCTTCAATCTGGTACGGGTCCATAACGAGGGCGCTGCGTTCTCGTTTCTGGCCGGCGCCGCCGGCTGGCAGCGCTGGCTCTTCAGTGCCGTCGGCATTGGCGCGGCGCTGTTCATCGTCTGGATGCTGCGCTCGCACCCGGGACAACGCCTGTTCGCGTTCGCCATGTCTTGCATCCTGGGCGGCGCGATCGGCAACGTGATCGATCGCCTGGTCCATGGCTACGTGGTGGATTTTCTACAGTTCCACTACGCCGGTTGGTATTTCCCCTCTTTCAATGTGGCCGATAGCGCGATTACCATAGGGGCTGTTGTACTGATCCTGGATGAACTCCTCAGAGTGCGCCGCGCACGCTGAGGATTGCCTGCTTGACCCACCTTCTTAATTTGCTTGCCGCGATTGCCCTGCTGGTCTGGGGCACGCAACTGGTACGCACCGGAATCCTGCGCGTCTTCGGCGTTAACCTGCGCAACGTGCTGGCCAAGAGCGTCAGCAACCGGGTCAATGCGCTGATGTCCGGCCTGGCGGTCACCGCACTGGTGCAGTCGAGTACGGCCACGGCACTGATCGTGGCCTCGTTTGTCGGCCAGGGTCTGATGGCCCTGCCATCGGCACTGACCGTCATGCTCGGTGCCGATGTCGGCACCGCGCTGATGGCCGTCGTGTTTTCGCGCGATTTGTCCTGGCTCTCGCCGCTGTTCATCTTCATTGGTGTCGTGCTGTTCATCGCACGCCAGTCGACCACGGTGGGCCGGGTCGGCCGCATCCTGATCGGCCTGGGGCTGATGCTGCTGGCGCTGAGCCTGGTGTCGCAGTCAGCCACGGTTCTGACCAAGGCGCCGGCGGTGCAAGCCCTGCTGGGCTCGCTGACCAGCGACCTGCTGCTCGAGATCTTCGCCGGCGCCTTCCTCACCGTGATGTGTTATTCCAGCCTGGCCATGGTGCTGCTGACTGCCACGCTGGCCACGACCGGGGTGATTCCGCTGGAAGTGGCGCTCGGACTGGTGCTGGGCGCCAACCTGGGCAGCGGCCTGCTGGGCGTGCTGACGACGCTGGGCACCAGCATCCAGACGCGCCAGGTGCCGCTGGGCAACCTGGTGTTCAAGATCATCGGCATCGCGATCGCGGCGCCGTTTGTGGGCCTGTGGATCACCTTCCTGAAGGAATGGGTCGACGACAAGGCGACGCTGATCGTCATGTACCACCTGTGCTTCAACGTCTGCGTCGCCGTGCTGTTCGTTGCGCTGACGCAGATCATCGCCCGCTGGGCGAAAGCCTTGCTGCCGGAACCCGACCGCGCCATCGTGGCTGGCAGGCAGCGCCACCTGGACGCAACCGCCCTTGCCACGCCATCGCTGGCGATCTCCTGCGCCGTTCGTGAATCGATGCACCAGGCCGACGTGGTCGAAACCATGCTGATCGGAATGATGCGGGTGATCGACAAAAACGACAGCAAGTTGTCGCAAGAGTTGCGCAAGATGGACGACACGGTCGACGAGTTGTACACCGACATCAAGTACTACCTGACCAAGATCTCGCGCGAGGCGCTCAGCGACAGCGAAGGGCAGCGCTGGACCGACATCATCAGTTTCACCATCAACATGGAGCAGATCGGCGACATCGTCGAGCGCGTGCTGATCGACATCGAGGACAAGAAGATCAACAAGGGCCGTCAATTCTCGGAAGCCGGTATCGCCGAAATCGGTGACTTGCACACGCGGCTGGTCGAAAACCTGCGTCTGGGCATGAGCGTCTTTCTGCATGGCAATGTGCGCGACGCCCAGAAACTGCTGGAAGAAAAGACCCGTTTTCGCGACCTGGAACGGCAATATGCGTCCACCCACCTTGGGCGTCTGGCCGTCAACACCGTGCAGAGCATCGAAACCAGTTCGCTGCACCTGGACCTGATAAGCGATCTCAAACGCATCAACTCGCTCATCTGCTCGATCGCCTACCCGATCCTGGACTCGGCCGGCGCGCTGGCGCCGAGCCGGCTCAAGCAGTCGGTGCTCGACGCGCTGAACTGATCGCGCACGTTCTGGCGCGGGCCGGGACGCAAGCAAGGCCCGCTGCGCACACGGTGTTCTCAGGCGCCGAGGGCCGCCCGCCGACCATCCGCAGCGACCGGGCGGGTTTGAAACGGCGGCTACAAGGTCAGAATCGAGCAGCCCGTCGTCTTGCGTGCCTCCATGTCGCGATGCGCCTGCTGCACGTTGGCCAGCGGATAACGCTGGTCTATCCGGATCTTTACGTCACCGCCCATCACAGCCTTGAACAGATCGTCGGCCATGGCCTGGGTGGTTTCGCGCGTGGCTATATGGGTGAACAGCGTCTGGCGCGTCACGTATAGCGACCCCTTGGCCCCCAGCACGCCGGGCGAGAACGGCGGCACCGCGCCCGACGCATTGCCGAAACTGGCCATAAGGCCAAAGGGTGACAGGCAATCGAGCGACTTGTCCCAGGTGTCCTTGCCCACCGAGTCGTACACCACCTTGACCCCCTTGCCGCCGGTGATTTCCTTGACCCGGGCCAGAAAGTCCTCGGTCGAATAGTTGATCACGTGGGCCGCGCCGTGCTCCCGGGCCAGCGCACATTTGGCGTCCGAGCCGGCGCTACCGATCAGCTGCAAACCCATGGCCTTGGCCCACTGGCAAGCGATCAAGCCCACGCCCCCGGCCGCAGCGTGAAACAGCACATGGTCGCCGCGCTGCAAGCCGCCTTGGGGCTGGGTGCGTTTGAGCAGATACTGGGCAGTCAGCCCCTTGAGCATCATCGCCGCGCCAGTCTCGAACGAGATCGCGTCGGGCAACACACAGACCGTCTTGGCCGGCATGACACGGGCCTCGCTATAGCTGCCCGGCGGATTGCTGGCATAGGCCACCCGGTCGCCGACCTTCAGATGCGCAACACCGTCGCCGACCGCTTCCACCACACCCGAGGCCTCCATGCCCAGGCGCAGCGGCATGGCAAACGGATACAACCCGGTGCGCTGGTAAACGTCGATGAAATTGAGCCCGACAGCCTTGTGGCGGATGCGAATCTCCCCTGGCCCCGGGTCTCCGACATCTACGTGCACCAGTTTGAGTTGTTCGGGCCCGCCAGTCTGGTCGATCTGGATGGCTTTGACGGAAATAGTCGGCATTGGCAGGTTCTCCTGGAGACACATTTGGACAAAAGTGCAGCTTGCATGGTGCCAGATTGCAAGTTGGCAGGTAATATCGCGGAAATTCGGGAGCCACGGGATGCATACGCGAATTGATAAATCGATGGCAGTCGCCTGGCTGGCCGTTGCGACTTGCCTGGCGGCCCAGGCACAGACAACAGCTGCCACGGCAGATACGCTGATCGTCAAACGCGTCACGCAGTTGCGCGAATCACCCACGGAGTCGGCGCCGGCGCTGGCGCCGTTGGCCGCCAAGACGCAGGTCACCCGGCTGGTGGCACGGCGCGGCCCCTGGATCGAAGTGCGTACGGTCGAAGGCGTGACCGGTTGGGTCCACATGTTCGATGTCGGAACCACGCCGGTGGCTCAGGGCGGCAACTTTGCAACCGGTGCGCTGCGCGGTCTGACGGGCCTGTTCGGGGGTGGCAATTCTCTGGCGCCAAACCGCACGCCAACCGCCACCATCGGCATCCGCGGACTGGGCGCCGAAGATATTACCAACACCCAACCCAACCCGCAGGCGGTGACGCTGGCCGAGGCTCTGCGCGTGGACGCGACGCAGGCGCGCCAGTTTGGCACCGTTGCAGCGCTGGCATCGCAGGTGGTCGAGCCACTGCCGGTGCCGCCGCGCCCACAGCAGCCGGCAGGGCCGAATACTGGCGCTGCACCGGCCGGGAGTCAGCGATGAACACCACGGCCCACTCCCTGCGCGCCTGGTTGCGCCGGTCGGTGCGTTTGGGGGCTGTCAGGCTCACCATCAGCATGCTCGCGCTGGTGCCGGCCTGGGCGCAAAGCCAGGACGCGGGGCGGGCGCTGAACCTGTTTCAGCAGCTGTTGCAGCCACCCCGGCAAAATGCCGCCCCGGCACCAGTGCCGGCCAATCCGTTGCTGCCGGCCAACCCGGCACAGCCGGTCAATCCAGCCGGCTTCCTCGGCAATGCGTTGATCGGGGGCGGCAATACCAGCCGCGCCGCCGGCAATGCTGCAGTGGCAACCGACCTGGTCGGATTGTTGTCCCAGTCGGCGACCCAGATCGAACTGCCGCAGGAAATCGAAATCGGCAGGCAGCTGTCCGCGGTGCTGCTCGGCAGCAAACCGCTGCATCCCGACATGCAGTTGCAGCGCTACGTGAACCAGCTCGGCCGCTGGATCAGCCTGCAGTCGGAGCGGCCCGATCTGCCCTGGACCTTTGCGGTTCTCGATGACGACGGCTTCAATGCATTCGCGGCCCCGGGTGGTTACGTCTTCGTCACCAAGGGACTGATCGACCGGGTGGCAGACGAATCCGAGCTCGCCGGCATCCTGGCCCACGAGATCAGCCACGTGGTGCGCAAGCACCATCTGGAGGCGATTCGAAAGAACGCCCGCGCCGGCATCGTGACGCAACTGATTGGCTCGCAGCTGAACAACAATCTGGGGGGCGCGCTGTCGGCCCAGTTGATCGGCCTGGGACGGAACCTGTATTCGAAGGGGCTGGATCAGGAAGACGAATACGAGGCCGATCGGCTGGGCGTCGCGCTGGCAGCGGCGTCTGGTTTCGATCCCTACGGCCTGGCGGCGGTATTGCAACAGCTGCGTACCGCGGCACCGGACAACCCGGTGTTCACGCTGGCGCTGAGTACCCACCCGCCGGCGCAGTTGCGCATTGACCAGCTCGAACTGGCCATGGGCAACCGACTCGATCCATTGAGCGGCAAGCCGGCCGTCAGCATCCCGCAGCGCCTCGGACTGCTGGCAATGGCGCAAACACCGAGCACTCCGGCGCCAGCGGCCAATATCAATACCAATACCGCCGTAAAACCGCCACCGGCGATCAAGTTGCCGGCCAAAGGAGCGGCAACCAAGATCAAGAAACCGTGAGCGTCGCCCGGTTGAAAGCCGGCGGCATCAGCTCCGGTCGCGCTCGGCCAGGCTGGCGTCGAGTTCGCGGTGCAGACGCCGCATCATCAGCCAGACAACCAGTGCCACGATCGGAATGGCGACCGCCGCACTGGTCTCGGCGCTGAACGGCCAGCCGATGGCATGGCCCGCCTTGGCCACATAGCTGACCAGGCCGACCATGTAATAGGTGATCGCCGCCACCGACAGTCCTTCGACCGTCGACTGCAGCTTGAGCTGCATCGCCTGGCGCTGGTTCATCGCCGTCAGAAGTTCCTGGCTGCTTTGCTGCTGCTCGATCTCGACCCGGGTGCGCAACAGGCTGCTGATGCGCGAGACGCGTTGCGACAAGGCATCCTGGCGCCGCGCCGCCCATTCGCAGGTGCTGCGCGCCGGGGTCAGGCGGCGATCCATGAACTCGCGCATTGTCTGCATGCCGGCCAGACGCGATTCGGCAATGTCCTCGATGCGGCGATCCACCAGTTCGAAATAGGCTGCGCTGGCCGATAACCGTGAGTGGGTCTTGGCATGCTGGCTCTCGACCTGGCCCGCCAGGCGGGTCAGGTGGTTGAGCAGCAGCGGCTCGTCACGGCGCGTTGCCGTGCGGATGGCTTCGGCCAGTTCCGCCAGTTCGCGCTCGGCCGTGGCCAGCACGGCCGACACATCCCGGGCCGCCGGCAATCCGAGCAGGGCAGCCATGCGATAGGTCTCGATCTCCAGCAGGCGTTGTACCAGCCGGCCCAGGCGTCGCGGTGCAATCTGGTCGGTCAGCAGCAGCATGCGCGAAAATCCATCCGCATGGATGGCGAAGTCGGTGTACAGTTCGCCGCCTCCTTCTGCCACGGTCGAAGCCACCAGCGTCTCTTCCTGCAGCATGGTGCGCACCTGCCGGTCGACCTCGTGCCCACCGGACGGCAGGATCCACAGATGCAGGCTCGCCAGTACGCTGCCCGGCAGTGCGGCCAACCAGTCACGCGGCACCACCTCAATCGCGGTAGCCGGAGCGCGCGGGTCCAGCCCGGCATCCGGCTGGACCCGCACGAAGGTCCAGGTGACGAACTCGGTATGCAGTTCCCAGCGAATCCGGAATCCGCCCACGTCCAGCCGCAGGTGGGTTGCGTGCGCATCCGGCTGCGGCAGGTGGTGGTCGCGCAGCAAGTCGGCCAGATGCGTCGTGCTGGCCTGGCGCTGCTGCTCGTCACACAACATCACGATCCGCGAGATGACCTGCGGGCCTTCCATCGCCTCTGGCGGCCGGGCATGGACCTCGTTGTGCAGAGATGCCCGGAGCGGATGTTGCTTGAGCGGCGGTGGATGTGGCATGGATGGTCCTCGCGGGCGATTATCCGGGACCCGCGAGCGGACCCCGGCGCCCCATGCGAAACGGCACCCGAAGGTGCCGTTGCTCAGTCATGCGTACGTGCGCAGGATCATTCCTCGACGAAAGCCTCTTCGCGTTTTCGCTTGACCGATGGCAGCAACACAATCACCAGCAGCAATGCCGCCACGGCCAGCAGGCTGGCCGACAGGCCGCGGGTCACGAACACGCTCCAGTCACCGCGCGAGAGCAGCAGCGCGCGGCGCAGGTTCTCCTCCATCATCGGCCCGAGCACATAGCCGAGCAGCAAGGGCGCCGGCTCGATGCCCAGCTTGATGAAGGTGTAGCCGATGAAGCCGAACATGCCCACCATCCAGATGTCGAAGGTGTTGTTGTTGGTCGAATACACACCAATCGCGCAGAACAACACGATGGCCGGGAACAACCAGCGGTAAGGCACGGTCAGCAGCTTGATCCAGATGCCGATCAGCGGCAGGTTCAAAATGATCAGCATCGCGTTGCCGATCCACATCGAGGCGATCAGGCCCCAGAACAGTTCCGGGTTGCTGGTCATGACCTGCGGGCCGGGCTGGATGTTGTGGATGGTCATGGCACCGACCATCAGCGCCA
>JBDTMH010000004.1:0-56890 GCA_039934375.1 Burkholderiaceae bacterium
GCCAGTTTCGACGTGGTGCTGCATATCGACACCTTGCAGCACCTGCGCAATACCGAGGTGGTGCTGCAGGAAACCGCCCGTGTCGGGCGCATCGGCGTGGTCGCGTTTCCGAATTTCGGCCACTGGCCGAACCGGCTGAGCATTGCGCGCGGACGCATGCCGGTGACCCGGCGCCTGCCATACCAGTGGTACGACACACCGAACATACGGGTCGGCACCTACGCCGATTTCGAGGTGCTGGCGCTGCGCAACGGTCTGAAGATCCAGGACAGCTTCGGTCTGCAGGACGGGCGTACGGTTCGCATCTTGCCCAATCTGCTGGCCGGCACTGCAGTGTTCAAGTTCACTCGCTGACGCCGTAGGGCCAGTACACCCGCCGCGGCACATGCGGCGTGCCGCGGGTCATGGTCAGCGGACCAAGGCCGGCATTTTCGGGTTGAACTTCCAGCCGGGAACCAGGTATTGCATGGCCAGTGCGTCGTCGCGCGCGCCCAGCCCATGCTGCAGGTAGAGTTGGTGCGCCTTGTCGACTTCTGCCATGTCGAGCGTGACGCCCAGACCCGGCGCGGTCGGCACCGTGATGGTGCCGCCCTCGATCGTCAACGGGTTGGTCGTGATGCGCTGGCCGTCCTGCCAGATCCAGTGGGTGTCGATCGCCGTGACATTGCCGGGCGCGGCGGCGGCAACGTGCGTGAACATGGCCAATGACACGTCGAAGTGGTTGTTCGAGTGCGAACCCCAGGTCAGACCCCACATCTGGCACATCTGCGCCACCCGGACCGAACCCTGCAGCGTCCAGAAATGCGGATCGGCCAGCGGAATGTCGACCGATTGCAGCGCCAGCGTATGGGCCAGCTCGCGCCAGTCGGTGGCGATCATGTTGGTCGCCGTGCGCAGCCCGGTGGCACGGCGGAATTCGGCCATCACCTCGCGGCCAGAAAATACACCTTCGGCGCCGCAAGGGTCTTCGGCATAGGCCAGTTCGGCGTGCCGATCGCGACACAGGCGTACCGCGTCATTGAGCAGCCAACCACCATTCGGATCGAGCGTGATGCGGGCCTGCGGGAAGCGTTCATGCAAGGCGACGATGGCCTCGACCTCGTCTTCGCCGCGCAACACGCCGCCCTTGAGCTTGAAGTCGCGAAATCCGTAGCGCGCATAACTGGCTTCGGCCAGTCGCACCACGGCCTCGGGCGTCAGCGCGGTCTCATGGCGCAGCCGCAACCAGTCGTCCGGATTGTCGGACTCGCTGCGGTACGGCAGCTCGGTGCGGGTACGGTCGCCGACATAGAACAGGTAGCCGAGCACGTCGACCTTGGCGCGTTGCTGGCCGTCCCCGAGCAAGGCTGCCACCGGCACTTGCAGGTACTGTCCGAGCAGGTCGAGCAAGGCGCTCTCGACGGCCGTGACGGCATGGATCGCAACCCGCAGGTCGAAAGTCTGGTTGCCCCGACCATCGCTGTCCCGCGCCGCAAAGACTTCACGCAGGCGGTTGAGCGTCTGGTTCCAGGCGCCGATGCTCTGGCCGACCACCAGTGCGCCCGCGTCCTCCAGTGTCTGGCGGATCTTCTCGCCGCCGGGTACCTCGCCCACACCGGTGTGGCCGTCGCTGTCGGTCAGTATCACCAGGTTGCGTGTGAAGAATGGGGCATGGGCGCCGCTGAGGTTGAGCAGCATGCCATCGCGTCCGGCGATCGGAATCACCTGTAGTGTGGTGACGCGTGGGGTGACGGTGGTTGGGGAGCGGGCGGGCGGTCGAGTGCTATGGGTGGCTGCGGTCATGCTGGTCAACGGATATTGACAATAATCGTGGAAGATCAGTTGTCGTACAACTGGGGTGGGTACACAGGCGTCGTGGTCCCTATTTCAGAACTGGCCGGCCGCCGACATCAGGGGTCGCGGCCTGGGTCCGACGCAGCCGCTCACGGCTATTGCTCAGGTGCGTGCGCATCGCTGCGCGCGCCGCGTCGGCATCGCGGTTGCGGATTGCCGCAAAGATATTTTCATGCTCGCTGTGCACGCGCTGCAAATAGTTCAGTCGACCTTCCGGCGCATGCTGTGGCGTGTTGACGCGGGTGCGCGGAATGATCATCGCACCCAGATAGGTCATCAGGTCAGCGAAGTGCTGGTTACCGGTGGCACGGGCGACTTCCATATGAAACTGGAAGTCTGGCGGCACCGCATCGGAGTCTTGTTCAATCGAACTCTGGAACGCCTCCAGCGCCGACTGCAAAGCCATCAGGTGGGCATCGGTGCGACGCTGCGCTGCCAATCCGGCGGCTTCGGTCTCCAGGCTGATGCGCAGTTCCAGCACGGCAATCACGTCGGCCACGGTCGCAAAATCCTGCGGTGAAATCCGGAAATTTCCGCCCCGCTCGCGGGGGCTGACAAAAGTGCCGATGCCATGACGGGTATCGACCAAACCCGAGGCCTGCAAGCGGGACAAGGCCTCGCGCACGACGGTGCGACTGACGTCGAATCGGGCCATGATCTCGGCCTCAGTCGGAAGTTTGCGACCGACCGGCAGGGCTCCGGCCCGAATTTCGCCTTCCAGGGCGCCAACGATTTCCGTCACCAGTCCACGCGGGCGCCGACGGGCGGTCGGTGGTTCCGGGGTCTGTGTGTCCTGGCGGTGCAGCGAGGTCATCAGGGTTTTCCTTGGTTTCAGCAAAAACAGCTTGACAGGCAAAAAAGGGATACGGGACAATTCGTGTTGTCAGACAACATATGACTGATGACTTCGCGTCGGGGCTTGACTGTAGCAAACCTGCAGCATTTGTCCAGCGCAGCGAGGCCTGAGCCACCCAACCGCCAGAACGACAGGTCTGCCGAATGACGATCAAGAGCCACGAACGAATTTTGATGACGGGTGCCGCCGGCAATCTGGGCAAGCAGATGCGCGCGCGGCTGAAAGCCAATTGCAGCCAATTGCGCCTGTCGGACCGGTTGGCGTTCGAGGGTGAGGCGCAACCTGGCGAAGAGATCATGTTGGCCGATCTGGCTGATGCGCAGGCTGTTGCGCGGCTGGTCGCGGGCGTCGACGCCATCGTGCACTTCGGCGGCGTGTCGGTCGAAGGTCCGTTCAATCCGATTCTGAGCGCCAACATCGTCGGTATCGTCAATCTATACGAGGCGGCACGCCAGCATGGTGTCAGGCGCGTGGTGTTTGCCAGCTCCAACCATGTCACGGGCTTTTACCGCCAATCGGAAACCATCGGAGTCGATTGCGCTCCGCGACCCGACGGGTTCTATGGCCTGAGCAAGGCCTTTGGTGAAGACGTGGCGCGCTTTTATTTCGATCGATATGGCATCGAGACGGCGTGTGTGCGCATCGGCTCCTCGTTCCCCGAACCCAAGGACCGGCGCATGCTCGCCACCTGGCTGAGCTTTGACGACCTGCACCGCCTGATCACGGCCTGCCTGACGACGCCGGTGCTAGGCTGGAGCGTCATCTACGGCATGTCGAACAATGCGGTCACCTGGTGGGACAACACCGGAGCGCGCCATGTCGGCTATGTGCCGAAGGACAGCTCCGACATGTTCCGCGACGCCGTCCATGCGCGCACCACGGCACCGGATCTGAGCGACCCGGCCGTGCAGTTCCAGGGTGGCGGATTCGTCAAGATGGGGCCGTTCGGCGAATGACTTCCGCAGTGTTATCGGGAACCAGGGTCATCTCTACCGGCCGCGACAGGGTCGGCGAGTCGCCGGTGTGGGATGACCAGGGCCAGGCTTTGTATTGGATCGACATCGAAGGTCGCCATATTCATCGACTGGACTGGAGCAGCGCAGTCCAACAGACCTGGGATACGCCGCAGCGTGTGGGTTGCATTGCGCTGGCCACCGATGGGCGGGTGATCGCTGCCATGGAAACCGGTGTGTTTGCCCTGACCTTGCGCAATGCGCCAGATGTCGACACCGAGCTCGTCGCGTCAGTTCGCCACCCCATGGACAACATGCGTTTCAACGATGGGCGTTGCGATGCCAGCGGACGGTTCTGGATCAGCACCATGTGCATGGACATGGCATTGGCGGCACCGGTGGGCGCCTGGTATTGTCTGGACGAGCGCGGTCTGAGCCCGGCGCATTGCGATGGCCTGATCACGCCCAACGGACTGGCGTTCAGTCCGGACAGCCGCACCATGTACTTCTCCGACTCGCATCCCAGCGTGCAGAAGATCTGGGCTTTTGACTTTGACCTGGTCCATGGCCGGGTCGGCGCCGGGCGCGAGTTTCTCGACATGACCCAGATGCCCGGACGTCCGGACGGCGCAGCGGTCGACAGCGAAGCCTGCTACTGGATCTGCGGCAACGATGCGGGCCTGGTGCACCGCATCGACCCCAGTGGAAGCTGGCTGTCGTCGTTGCAGGTCCCGGTGGCCAAGCCATCGATGTGTGCGTTTGGCGGTCCGCTACTGGATACCTTGCTGGTCACGTCGATCTGTCCGCCTGGCGTGTCCGGCGGACTCTGCGGCGCCGTGTTCGCACTCGACGCCGGAGTGCGAGGACGCCCGGAGCCCCGCTTTTCCCGTTTTCCGTCAGCCGGTGCCTGACACCTTTTCGCAATCCGCACCTATCCCCCACTTGCTTCACCTTTACAGGAGACAACCATGACCATGCGCAGAAGCTTCATTGCTGCGGCCATCACCGCAGCCACCCTCACCTTATCGATACAGGCCGGCGCCCAGACCGTGCTCAAGGCCGCCGACGTCCATCCGCCGGGATACCCGACCGTGGTGGCCACAGAGAACATGGGCAAGAAGTTCGAAGCGGCCACCAACGGCAAGTACAAGATGCAGATGTACCCCAGCAGTGTGCTGGGTGACGAGAAAACCATGATTGAGCAAACGCAGATCGGCGCGATCCAGATCCTGCGGACCTCGCTCGGCCCGCTGGGCTCCGTGGTGCCCGAGGTCAATGTGTTCAACATGCCTTTCGTGTTCCGCAGCGAAGCGCATATGCGTGCGGTCATCGACGGCCCGATTGGTCAGGAAATCCTGGACAAGATCAGCGCCAGCCCGGCGCGCCTGGTGGCGCTGGCCTGGCAGGACGGCGGTTCGCGCAGCCTGTACACCAAGAAACCGGTGCATACGCCGGCTGACCTGAAGGGCCAGAAGATCCGCATGATGGGCAATCCGCTGTTCATCGATACGATGAACGCGCTCGGTGGCAATGGCATTGCCATGGGTTACCCGGAGGTATACAGCGCGTTGCAGACCGGCGTCATCGACGGTGCAGAGAACAACCCGCCCAGCATGTTCACCGCCAATCACTACACGACCGGCGCCAAGTACTATGCCCAGACCAACCACCTGATCATTCCTGAGCTGGTGGTGATGTCCCGCGTCGCGTACGACAAGCTGACCCCGGCCGAACAAGTGCTGATCAAGAAATTCGGCCGCGAAGCGCAGATGGAACAGCGCGTGTTGTGGGACAAGAGCGTGGCTGACTACAGCGCCAAGCTCAAGGCTGCCGGCGTCGAGTTCATTGATGTTGACCAGAAGCCCTTCTATGACGCGACCGCTCCGGTCCGTGCCAAGTACGGCGCGCCGTTTGTGGACCTGATGGCCCGCATCGCTGCGGTCAAGTAAGCCGATTGAACGCCGGCCCCCGTGTGCAGTACACCTGCGCACGGGCGTGCCTGGCTGAACAGTTTCTCATCGTTTTCGAACTGGCGGTCTGCAGGCCGCGTTCCCCATGAAGAATCCGCTACTCGCATTATTCGACGGCATCTATCTGGCCTGTATCTGGATCGCCGGCCTGTCGATCTTCGTCATGAGCCTGATCATTCCGGTGGGCGTCTTTGCCCGTTATGTGCTGGGCTTCGGAGCTGCATGGCCCGAACCTATCGCGATCCTGTTGATGGTGATCTTCACTTTCGTCGGTGCCGCCGCAGCGTATCGGGCCGGATCCCATATTGCCGTTGCCATGATCACTGACCGGATGCCCCCTGCGCTGCAGAAAACCTGCGTCGTCGCGGTCAACTTGTTCATGTTGGTGATCAGCCTTTTCATGCTGGTTTACGGCACCAAGCTGAGCGTCGAGACCATGGGCCAAACCATCACCGCATTGCCTTGGCTGCCAGTGGGCGTCACCTACATGCCGGTGCCGATCGGTGGATTCCTCACCTTGCTCTTTGTGCTCGAGACCTTGGTGTTCGGGCCGCAACACGATCGCGCCGTCATCCGTTTTGACCACCAGGTCGAAGAAGCGGGAGCCTGAGCATGGACGCCTTCGTATTGCTGGGTAGTTTTGCGCTGCTGGTGGTCATCGGCATGCCGGTGGCGTATTCGCTGGGGTTGGCCGCGCTGGTGGGTGCGGTGTACATTGAACTGCCGATTGACGCAGTCATGATCCAGATTGCCAGCGGCGTCAACAAGTTCTCGTTGCTGGCGATTCCGTTCTTCGTGCTGGCCGGTGCCATCATGGCGGAGGGCGGCATGTCGCGCCGTCTGGTCGCCTTTGCTGGCGTGCTGGTCGGCTTTGTCCGTGGTGGCCTGTCGCTGGTCAACATCCTCGCCTCCACCTTCTTCGGCGCGATCTCGGGCTCGTCGGTTGCCGATACGGCGTCGATCGGATCGGTGATGGTGCCGGAGATGGTCAAAAAGGGTTATCCGCGCGACTTCGCCACGGCGCTGACCGTCAGCGGGTCGATTCAGGCCACGTTGATCCCGCCCAGCCACAACGCCGTGATCTATTCCATGGCCGCGGGTGGCTCGATCTCGATTGCTGCCTTGTTCATGGCCGGCGTGTTGCCGGGCCTGCTGCTGGGGCTGACGCTGGCCACGTATTGTCTGTACATCGCCAAGAAGCGAAATTTCCCGGTTGGCGAATCCATTCCACTGCGCCAGGCGCTGCGCATTGCCGGCGATGCGTTATGGGGTCTGGCCACCATGTTCATCATCCTGGGCGGCATTTTGAGCGGCGTGTTCACGGCCACCGAATCGGCGTCCATTGCGGTGTTGTGGGCCTTCTTCGTCACGATGTTCGTGTATCGGGACTACAAGTGGGGCGATCTGCCCAAACTCGTGCACCGTACGGTGAAGACCGTATCCATCGTGATGATCCTGATTGGATTTGCCGCAGCCTTCGGCTACATCATGACGTTGATGATGATCCCGCTGAAGATCACGACGGCGCTGACCAGCTTCACCGACAACCGTTACATGATCCTGTTCCTGATCAACATCCTGCTGCTGATCCTGGGCACCTTGATGGACATGGCCGCATTGCTGCTGATCCTGACGCCCATCCTGTTGCCGGTGGTCAAGGCCGTGGGTATCGATCCGGTGCATTTCGGCATGATCATGATCGTGAACCTGGGCATGGGGCTGATCACGCCGCCGGTGGGTTCGGTGCTGTTCGTCGGCAGCGCTGTGGGCAAGTTGCCGATTGAACAGGTCGTCAAGGCCTTGATGCCCTTTTTCGGCCTGCTCCTCATCGTGCTGGCCATCGTCACTTATGTGCCGGCCCTGTCAATGTGGCTGCCCAACCTGCTCGGTTTGTGATGGCACCGTGATCCGTACCGCCTTGCACCACGACCACCATGTCCACGTCTGAACTGCCCTGGGTGCTGGTGACGCATCCGCACAACCGGCTGAATACCTACTTCGGCTCCGAGGCTCTGGAGCGGCTGCGGCGTGTCGCGCAGGTGCGGCTCAACCCGTTGGACGAGGATCTCGCTGGGCCGGCGCTGGTGCAGGCGGCCCGGGGATGCGCGGTCATGATCGCGTACCGTCAGACGCCAGTCGATGCCGCCAGCTGCGCTGGCTTCGTCGATGTGCGGGCCATTGTTCGCTGTGCCGTGGATATCCGATCCATCGATGTGTCTGCCGCCAGTGCGCATGGCATTCTGGTGACCCAGGCCAGCGCCGGTTTCATGGCATCGGTGTCGGAATGGATCGTTGGCGCCATGATCAATCTGGGCCGGCACATCAGCGCAGCCGTTCTGGAATACCGTGCCGATGGCATCGCCCGGCCGCGCATGGGGCGCGAATTGCGCGGCGCCACACTGGGTGTCATCGGTTTCGGGCAGATTGCGCGTTACCTGTGCACCGTTGCCAGCGCGCTGGGCATGCGGGTGCAGGTGTCCGATCCGTTCACGACGGTCGATATGCCGGGTGTCACCCAGACTGGTTTGGCTGAATTGCTGGCCGCCTCGGACTTCGTCGTGTGTCTGGCTCCGGCCAATGCCGAGACCGAGAACATGATGAATGCGTCGGCCTTCGCCGCCATGCGCGCGGGAAGCTATTTCATCAATGCCGCGCGTGGCGACCTGGTCGATGACGCGGCCCTGTTGCAGGCGCTGGACAGCGGCCATCTGGCCGGCGCCGCACTCGATGTCGGACGCGCGCCAGACCAGATGCCGACGGCCGCGCTGGCACGCCATTCCAAGGTCATCGCCTCCCCGCATGTCGGAGGACTGACGCCTGCGGCGATCGAACACCAGGCGCTGGAGACCGTGCGCCAGGCCACCGATATCCTGCAGGGCCGGATACCCGTGGGTGCCGTCAACGCCGATGCTGCCACACGTATGCGCCAAGCGGCGCCCACGCCTGCAGCGCCGTGATGCCATGACACACCCCGCATCTGTTGCCGCAATGCCGTCGGGCGTTGCTGGGTCAAACTCTCTGCACCATACGAGACCTCGCGCGCCGGTGCGCCTGACTATGCCGATGTCGGTTTGCTGGCCCGCGCCCTGGCACAAAGTTATCCGCAACGTTGTGTGCGGGCGAGCAACTGGCCCCATGTCGGGCGCGCCAAGCCGCCCGGGATGCAGACATGTTGGCCTTGTTGCACGCCTGGGCGCCGGACACCGACACCTTGCGACGCATCCTGGTCGACAACCCGCAGCAGCGTTACGGCTTCTCGTCTGACTGACAACTTCAGCCTGGCGCCCCGGCGCCATTCCATTCACCTACCCACAGATCAACCATGATGAACCCACAAGAGCTCAAAACCATCGTCAGCTCCGGCCTGTTGTCCTTTCCACTGACCGACTTCGACGAACAGGGTGACTTCCGGCCCAAGACCTACATTGAACGCCTGGAGTGGCTGGCCCCGTATGGCGCCACCGCGCTTTTTGCGGCGGGTGGCACCGGCGAGTTTTTCTCGCTCACCGGCGATGAATACCCCGCCATCATCAAGACTGCGGTCGAGACCTGCCGTGGCAAGGTGCCCATCATTGCCGGTGCCGGCGGCCCGACGCGCTTCGCCATCGCCTGCGCGCAGGAAGCGGAGCGCCTGGGTGCCCATGGCGTCCTGCTGCTGCCGCACTACCTGACCGAAGCCGGCCAGGAAGGCCTGATCAATCACGTACAAGCGGTGTGCCAGAGTGTGAAGTTCGGCGTCATCGTCTACAACCGCAACGTCTGCAAGCTCACACCCGAGTCGCTGGCGATCCTGGCGGAGCGCTGCCCGAACCTGATCGGCTTCAAGGACGGTGTCGGCGAGATCGAGACCATGGTGTCGATCTACCAGCGCATGGGTGACCGATTCGCGTACCTGGGGGGTCTGCCTACCGCTGAGGTGTACGCCGCGGCTTACAAGGCGCTGGGCACGCCGGTGTATTCGTCCGCAGTGTTCAACTTCATTCCGAAGACGGCGATGGACTTCTACAAGGCCGTCGCCAGCGACGACAGGGCCACGCAGCATCGCCTGCTGCACGATTTTTTCATGCCTTATCTGACTATCCGCAACCGCATGGCCGGGTATGCGGTGAGCATTGTCAAGGCCGGCGCGAAGATCGTCGGTCACGACGCAGGTCCGGTCCGCCCACCATTGACCGATCTCAAACCCGCCGAGGTGGAACAACTGGCCGCGCTGATCAAGACGCTGGGCCCGCAGTAGTACGCGCCGACACGGACATGTCAGCAAAGCCGATTTTCGATGTCGCGGTGGTGGGTGCCGGCATGGGCGCCGCGCCGCATTTGCGTTCGCTGCAAGACCTGCGCGACGATTACCCGCTGACCTGGGTCTGCGCGCGTGACGCACAGCGCCTGGCCGCCGTGCCGCTGCCTGAAGGCGTCCGGCGCACCACAAACCTGGACGATATCCTGCGGGATCCGCAGGTGCGTGCCGTGCTGGTACTGACGCCACCGGCGGCGCATCTGGATGTGGTGCGTCAGGTGGCCGCTGCCGGCAAACATGTGCTGGTCGAAAAGCCGCTTGAACTCGACCTGCCGCGCGCCCGCGAGCTCGTCGCCTGCTGCGACGACTCAGGCGTGCAGCTGGCGGTGATGCTGCAATACCGCCTGCGCGAGGGGGCGATGCGACTGCGGCAATTGCTGCGCAGCGGCGAGCTGGGCCGCTTGACCAGTGCCAGTGCCAGCGTGCGCTGGTGGCGGCCGCAGTCGTATTACGAGGTGCTGGGTCGCGGTACGCAGGCCCGGGACGGCGGTGGCGTGCTGATGACGCAGGCCATCCATACGCTGGATCTGCTGCTGGACCTGATCGGTTCGCCACATCATGTCAGCGGTGCCGTCGCGACCAGTGCCGTCCACCAGATGGAATGCGAGGACACGGCCAGTGCACTGCTGCACTATGCGGATGGTGCAGTAGCGGTGCTGCAGGCCACGACGGCGGCCAGTCCCGGGTATCCTGAGCGTATCGAGATCAACATGACCGGTGGCACCGCGACGCTGGAATCCGGACGATTGCAGCTGACCTATATGGACGGACGCACCGAGACCGTGGGAGCGGACAGCGGCACCGGCGGCGGTGCCGACCCGATGGCGTTCAATCACGGGCCGCACCGGGCCGTCATCCGGGACTTCTTCGATGCGGTGCGCAATGGCCGGGCACCGGCTGTCACGGGCCGCAGCGCGCTGGCCGTGCATGCGGTGATCGAGGCCATCGTGGCGTCCTCCGCACAGGGACAGTCGGTGGCGCTGAACCTCGACTAGGCATAACATCAAAAGCGTTCTCCATCCTTTCCGTTCGAATCCATTCAAGGCAAATCACCATGGCGACGCAGCAATACGACAATTTCATCAACGGCCAATGGGTCGCAGGCGACAGCTACAGCCCCAACGTCAATCCGTCCAATACCGCCGACGTGCTGGGTCATTACACGCAGGCCAATGACGAGCAGATGGACGCTGCAGTGCAGGCGGCACGCGCCGCGTTCCCGGCCTGGTCCATTTCGGGCATTCAGGCTCGCTCCGATGCGCTGGACAAGATTGGCAACGAGATCCTGGCGCGGCGCGAAGAGCTCGGCACCTTGCTGGCGCGAGAAGAAGGCAAGACCCGCGGTGAAGGTATCGGCGAGGCCGCACGCGCCGGCAACATCTTCAAGTTCTTCGCCGGCGAATGCCTGCGCCTGGCTGGTGAGAGTGTGGCGTCGGTGCGCCCTGGTATCGGTGTCGAGGTCACGCGGGAGCCGCTTGGTGTCATTGGTCTGATCACACCTTGGAACTTCCCGATCGCCATTCCGGCCTGGAAGGTCGCACCGGCGTTGGCCTATGGCAATTGCGTTGTGCTCAAACCGGCCGATCTGGTGCCTGGTTGCGCCTGGGCGCTGGCTGACATCATCAGTCGCAGCGGCATTCCGGCCGGCGTGTTCAACCTGGTCATGGGCCGCGGCAGCGTGGTCGGCGACGCGCTGGTCAACCATCCGGGCATCGATGCGATCAGCTTCACCGGGTCGCAGCAAGTCGGTGGTCGCATTGCACAGCAATGCGCCGTCAATTTGAAAAAGGTGCAGCTCGAGATGGGGGGCAAGAACCCGCAGGTCGTGCTCGACGACGCCGATCTGGGCCAGGCGGTCGAGTTGTGCGTCCAAAGCGCGTTCTTCTCCACCGGCCAGCGCTGCACCGCATCAAGCCGGCTGATCGTCACCGAAGGCATTTATCCGAAATTTATCGCCGCGATGCAGACTCGCATGGCCGCGCTCAAGGTGGGTGACGCATTACAGGCCGGCATCGATATCGGTCCGGTTTCGTCGAAAGCGCAACTCGCGCAGGATTTCGACTATGTCGCGATCGCACAAAAGGAAGGCGCCAAGCTGCTGATCGGCGGCGAGTCGCTCACGCGCGAAACCGAGGGTTTCTACATGGCGCCGGCACTGTTCACCGACACCAGTGCGGACATGCGTATCAACCGCGAGGAGGTGTTCGGACCAGTGGCCAGCATCATCCGCGTCAAGAACTATGACGCTGCACTGTCAGAGGCTAACAACACGCCGTTCGGGCTGTCCGCCGGCATCGCCACGACGTCGCTGAAATACGCGACCCATTTCAAGCGCCACAGCCAGGCCGGCATGGTGATGGTCAACCTGCCCACAGCCGGTGTCGACTACCACGTGCCGTTCGGCGGCCGCAAGGGATCGAGTTATGGCGCGCGCGAACAGGGTCGTTATGCCCAAGAGTTTTTCACTGCGGTCAAGACGGCGTATACGCTGGCCTGACGATACCGCCGTGACGTGCGCAGCGGCTTCATCCGGCGGCGCGGCCTTGTTCCCGGTTCATTCCATCTGCTCTGGTCATGTCTGAATCTCTGTCGCTCCAACCGCACCGAATCGCCATGCACGTGGCCGATAACGTGGCCATCGTCGCCAACGACGGCGGGCTGCCAGCCGGCACCGCCTTTGCGGACGGCCTGGTCCTGCTGGACACGGTGCCGCAAGGCCACAAGGTCAGCCTGGTGGACATCGCCGCCGGGGAGTCGGTGCGTCGCTACAACGTTGTCATCGGCACCGCCTTGCGCGACATCCCGCTGGGCAGCTGGGTGCATGAACGGCTGTTGCAGATGCCGCAGGCACGTTCGCTGGTCGGCCTGCCGATGGCCACCGCAAAGCCGCCGCCGCTGCCACCGCTGGAGGGTTACACCTTCGAGGGTTTCCGCAATGCCGATGGTTCGGTGGGCAGCCGCAACATCCTGGCCATCACGACCACGGTGCAATGTGTGGCCGGCGTCGTGGAGTTCGCCATCAAACGCATCAAGGACGAACTGCTGCCGCAATATCCGCACGTCGACGACGTGGTGGGGCTTGAACACAGTTATGGCTGCGGCGTGGCCATCGACGCACCGGACGCGGTGATCCCGATCCGCACCCTGCGCAACATCAGCCTGAACCCCAACTTCGGTGGCGAAGTGATGGTGGTCAGCCTGGGCTGCGAAAAATTGCAGCCGGAGCGCTTGTTGCCACCAGGTGTGATTCCCATCAGCGACCTGCGCGGCGCGCAGGAGGCGGAGAAGCTCGATGTCGTGTGCTTGCAGGATGCCGGCCATGTCGGCTTCATGTCGATGATCGATTCGATCCTGCGCCAGGCGCGTGTGCATCTGGAGCGGCTGAACCAGCGCCGGCGCGAGACCTGCGCGGCGTCCGGCCTGGTCGTGGGTGTGCAGTGCGGTGGCAGCGACGCGTTCTCGGGCGTCACCGCCAATCCGACCGTGGGTTTTGCAACCGACCTGCTGGTGCGCGCCGGTGCCACCGTGATGTTCTCCGAAGTCACCGAAGTGCGAGACGGCATTGACCAGTTGACCGCGCGCGCGGCCACCACCGAGGTGGCCGAGGCGATGGTGCGCGAGATGGATTGGTACGACCGCTACCTGGAGCGCGGCAAGGTCGACCGCAGTGCCAACACCACACCGGGCAACAAGGCTGGCGGCCTGTCCAATATCGTCGAGAAAGCGATGGGCTCGATCATCAAGTCCGGCACGGCCCCCATCATGGGTGTGGTGCCACCCGGCGAACGGGCATTGCAAAAAGGGCTGCTGTATGCGGCCACACCGGCCAGCGATTTCATCTGCGGCACGTTGCAGCTGGCGGCCGGTATCAATCTGCATGTCTTTACCACCGGTCGCGGTACGCCGTACGGGTTGGCCGAGGTGCCGGTGATCAAGGTCGCGACCCGCAGCGACCTGGCGCGGCGCTGGCACGACCTGATGGACCTGGACGCTGGGCGTATTGCGACCGGCGAGATGAGCATCGAACAAATGGGTTGGGAGCTGTTTCGCATGATGCTGGAGGTCGCCAGCGGCAAAAAGACCTGGGCCGAGCACTGGAAGCTGCACAACGCGTTGGTGCTGTTCAATCCGGCGCCGGTGACCTGAGCTCGTCCAAGAACATGCCAAGCCCGTTTTTCGCGGCGCGCCAAAACGCGTCGAAACCCAGCCCGCCGGCGCCTGCCTTACGCCGCGGATAGTCTCGTTTTTCCGATCCCCTTTTTATCCCAACCACAACTCCAGGAGCCAGACTCATGAAACGCAGACCTCTCGTTGCCCTCGCGATGGGCATGGCGCTTGCCGCCGCCGCACCCGTGACGGCATTTGCACAGTCAGACTATCCGAACAAGCCAGTCCGGATCATCGTGGCATTTCCGCCCGGCGGCACCAGCGATGTGATGGCCCGGATGATTGCCGAGGAGCTCGGCAAACATTTCAAGCAACCATTCGTGGTCGAGAACATCGGCGGTGCAGGCGGCATCGTCGGCACCGAACGCGCGGCCAAGATGACGCCCGACGGTTATACGCTGGTACAGACCGGCGTTGGCCAGAACGCGGTGGCGCACGGTCTGGATCCCGGCATCAAGTACAACTCGATGACCGACTTCATCCCGATCACCCAGGTCCACTCGGGCCCGAACGTGCTGGTCGTGAATCCGGCCACGCCGTTCAAGACGCTCAAGGATGTGGTGGACTATGCCAAGGCCAATCCCGGCAAACTCGATTACGGTTATACCCATGCAGCATCGGGCCATATGGCGATGGAGCTGTTCAAGCAGACGGCCGGCATTTACATGACGGGCATTCCGTACCGTGGCGGTGGACCGATGCTCAGCGATCTGTTGGGTGGCACGATTCCGATGATGTTCATCAACCAGGATGCGGCCCTGCAACACGTGAAGGCTGGCAAGATGCGGGCGTTGGCGGTGACCAGTGCGCAGCGCAATCCGCTGTACCCGGACGTACCGACGATTGCCGAATCCGGCTACAAAGGCTTCGAGGCATTGTCATGGTCAGGATTGTCGGCGATCAAGGGAACGCCGCAGCCTATCGTCGACAAGCTCGAGGCGGCCATGGTGCAGATCATGCAGTCCGACGCCATCAAGCAGCGCATGGGTTCGGTCGGCTTCGTGATTCCGCCTCAGGGTGCCAAACCGTACGCGGCGTTCATGAAGTCGGAGTTGGATACCTGGACCAAGGTGATCAAGGTGGCGGGCATCAAGCCGCAGTAAGGAACATGAAGCCGCCGAAGGGCTCGCGGCCAGATGAATGGTCGTATCAGTTCAGTGCGGATTCCTGTTGCAGTACGACCTCGTCGGCGTGCAGCGGCTCGATCCATTGCAGCTGCCGCTCCAGTACCTTGAGCGTGGCTTCGGACGAGTCCTTGCCGGTGGCTTGCCGGGCCAGGATACGCCGGCGCAGTGTGGCAGTGTCGGCCTGTGGCGCCAGGATCGTGAATGTCGCATCCAGGCGTGTGGCCAGCGCGTGAAAGGCATCGCGCTCGGCACGTTTCAGGAACGCCGCATCCACCACCACCGACCAGCCGGCCTGCAATATCGTGGTAGCGAGTTCGGCGAGGCGCCGGTAAGTCAACACATGGGCATCGGGCGTGTAGATGCCGGCATCGGTATCGGAGCCGCTGCGTTCTGATCGCGCCAGGCCAAACAGGCGTTTGCGCTCGACATCCGATCGAACGCGCAAGGTGCGCGCATGCGTGTCGCCCTGCAACCAATGGCTGGATGCGACGGTCTTGCCACAACCTGCAAGGCCGTGCGTGATGATCAGTCGCTTGGGGACCGGCGCGATCAGCCGCTCGGCCTGCGCGATGCAGACAAGTACTGCATTTTTCTGCTCCATGCCGTGGTTCTGTCCCTGCCGGATGGCCGCCACCTTGGCACGTACCAGTGCCCGGTACACCGCGTAAAAACGCAGCAGAGGCACGGCCTCGTAGTCTCCATTGCGGCTGAGTACCTCGTCGACGAACCAGCTTGCCAGGCCGGCCTGCCCATGATCCAGCAGGTCGACATAGGTGAATGCAATTTCGTTGGCGGTGTCGAGCCAGCGCAGGTCTTCGTTGAATTCCAGGCAGTCGAACAATCGCACATGGTCGTCCACCAGAACCATGTTCGCCAGATGCAGGTCGCCATGACACTCGCGTACCAGACCGGCCGATTTGCGGTTCTGCATCCGCAGCGCAAGTCGCCGATGTTCGGCCAACGTCCAGTTGCGCAAGTGATCCAGTCGTTGCGACACGCCAGCGTCGGGAATTTGTTGCAGCAGGTCGTGGAAGTTGTCGAGCGCCGGTGCGAGGATGTGTTCGGGTGAGCCGAAACGGGAGTCCTCCGGCGCCACGGCGGCGGCGCCATGAAAAGCCACCAGCGTGTCGGCCAGATCGGACAAGTGGGCTGCCGTGAGGTCGCCGCGCGCGCAGATCCGGTCCATTCGCCGGGACTCGTCGAAACGCCGCATCCTGACCGCGTATTCGATCGCAACACCGGTGCCGCTGAGCCGGGGATTTCGCGCTGTCCCGGTAATGGCGACCACGTCCAGATAGATGTCGCGGGCGAAACGCTGGTTCAGTCGCAGTTCGTCATCGCAGCACTGCTTGCGCAAGGCCAGGGTGCTGAAGTCCAGGAACGGCAGCTTGAGCGGCTTCTTGATCTTGTAGGCGAACTCACCCGCCAGCAGCACCCAGGAGATATGGGTCTCGACCAGCGTGACCTCGGACGTTCCAAGCCGATGTCGGTCGTTGCCCAACAAGGCCTGAATCAGCGCGGGTGGTGGCGGGGCGCAGGGTGACGACATCGACCGATGGTGCCAGACCTTGCGGCCCGGCGCCATGATGCTCCGCAATGCTTCGATAGTCGGGTGTCAGCGTCGCAGGCAATGTGCCGCGATGGCTTCGAAATGGGCTGGACTCGGGCCCTGGTAGTTCTCGATCTTGCCTTCTTCGTCCCAACGTCGCAGGCGCAGGGCGTCGGCAAAAAAGGGCTCGGATTCGAATGTTTTGGCCTGGGCTGGCGTCATGACGCCGCCCTGCAGCGTGAGCGAGAGTTTTGACGCGTCCGACAGCAGGTCGAAATATCCTTTCTCGGTCGCCGCCAGGTAGCGCTTGGCCGCCACGTGCAGCCGCACCGGTTCGGTCAATGCCGGACCGAAGAATTGCGACAACCAGGCCGAACCGGTGGACTCGTGTTGCGTGTCGACCCCGCTGTCGGCGACATCCTGGGGCAGGTCGTGCAGCAGGTGGCCGATGTCGTGCAGATACGCCGCAGCGATGAGCGGTTCCGACGCGCCGTCGCGCTCAGCGAATGCCGCGCACTGGATCGCATGCTCCAGCTGACTGATACCTTCACCGTAGTTTTCGTGTCCGCGGCTGGCCAATGCCGTACGAATTTTTTCCATCCCATCCATGATTCGCTTTCCTTCCAGAATTCTTTGCATTCAACCCGGATTTTCACGCGAAGACGTCAGCCATCCTGCCCATGCGCAAACCAGGCCGCGCGGCTATTTTCGCGCCTCGCCCAAGGCGACAATGCCGGCCGCAACGATCAGCATGGCCCCGAAGACTGTCGTCGACCGCGGCACCTCGCCAAAAAATAGATACCCCCACAGCGGCGCCCACAGAATGCCGGTGTATTCAAATGGCGTGACGAGATTGGCCGGCGCGATCCGGTAGGCATTGGTCAAAAACAACATGCCAGCCGAGGCGATGACGCCGCAGGAGGCAATCAGCAAGGCATCACCGAGGCTGGGCCAGACCCAGGGCCGGACCAGGAAAGTAATGCTGGGGTGGCCAGCGTCCTTGATGCCAAGCCAGTGGGTGCAGGCGGCAATCACGAGCGCACCGGCCAGGAAGACCCAGTTCTGGTAGAAGGTCATCACCGACGCCGGTTGGGCGATTCCGATGCGCCGCGCCATCAGCATGGAGCTGGCGTACATCAGTGCCGATGTCAGCGACAACAGCGCCGCCCATTCGAACAACCCGCTGCCCGGCTGCAAGATCACAACAATTCCGCTGAAGCCGACGGCGAGTGCCGCCCACACCTTGGCGCCGATCCGCTCACCCAGAACGGGACCCGCCAACGCGGTGACGAAGAGCGGAACAGTGAAATACAAGGCGACCGCATAAGCCAGGTTCATCGCCGGAAACGCCATGTAGTAGGACGTGTAGGCGCCAAACATGAGGCCAGCGCGCGCAGTCAACGACCGGAAATGCGGCGTGAAGATGGCCCGCCAGCCGGCCTCGAGTTGCACGATGACGAGCAGGATCGGGATTGCGACCATCGAGCGGATCGCCATCACCTCTGTCAGCGGATAGTCGCCGCTGACCTGCTTGACCACCGCGTCCTGCAACGAGAAGACGAACACGCCGGCACACAGGAAACGGATGCCTCGTGCGGCGTCGGACTTGATCAAGGTGGGTAGTTCGTGCGCTGGGGATGGGCTCGATTGTGCGTGCGCAGGGTAGCGCACCGAATCATCCAAATGCGACCCGTTATGACAATGGCGCGACGCCGGCCCCTACCGGCCGGCGCACACCGAGGGTGCGGCTTATCGGGCCACAACCCGCGCCATCTCCAGCACCTTGCAGGAATAGCCCCACTCGTTGTCGTACCAGGACACCACTTTGACGAAGGTGCTGTCCAGCGCCATGCCGGCGTCGGCGTCGAACACCGAGGTGCAGCTTTCGCCGCGGAAATCGGTCGACACCACCTTGGCTTCGGTATAACCCATCACGCCTTTCATGCTGCCCTCGGACGCAGCCTTCATGGCGGCGCAGATCTCGGCGTAGGTCGCCTCCCTGGACAACTCCACCGTCAGGTCGACCACCGACACGTCGGAAGTGGGCACGCGGAACGACATGCCGGTGAGCTTCTTGTTCAGCTCGGGAATCACCACGCCGACGGCCTTGGCGGCACCGGTGCTCGACGGAATGATGTTCTCCAGGATGCCGCGGCCGCCGCGCCAGTCCTTGTTGGATGGGCCGTCGACGGTCTTCTGCGTCGCGGTTGTCGCATGCACGGTGGTCATCAGGCCGCGCTTGATACCCCAGTTGTCATGCAACACCTTGGCCACCGGGGCCAGGCAGTTGGTGGTGCACGAGGCGTTGGAGATGATGGCCTCGCCTTTGTAGGTCTTGTCGTTGACGCCGAACACGAACATCGGCGTGTCGTCCTTGCTCGGGGCCGACATGATGACTTTTTTGGCGCCCGCGTCGATATGCTTTTGCGCGGTTTCCTTGGTCAGGAACAGGCCGGTCGATTCGATGACGATATCGGCACCGACTTCGCTCCATTTCAGCTCGGCCGGGTCCTTGACCGCGGTCAGGCGGATCTTGCGGCCGTTCACGACCAACGTATTGCCGTCGACCGAGACCTCGCCCTTGAAGCGCCCGTGCACCGAGTCGTACTGCAGCATGTAGGCCAGGTAGTCGGGTTCGAGCAGGTCGTTGATGCCGACAACCTCGATATCCTTGAAGTTCTGCACTGCGGCCCGGAACACCATGCGTCCGATGCGGCCGAAGCCGTTGATGCCAATCTTGATAGTCATTTGCCTATTCCTTCGTGGGTTGAAACCTGAAAACCTGTTTGTTGCCAGACGCCTCTCAGCGCTTGGCCAGGACTTGTTGCACCGTGTCCGCGACATTCTCCGGCGTGAATCCGAAATGCTTGAACAGCAGCGGCGCAGGGGCCGACTCGCCGTAGCTGTCGATGCCGACCACGGCGGCGCAGCCGTATTTCCACCAGCCATCGGTCACACCCATTTCGACGGCAATACGCGGCAATCCTGCCGGCAGCACCTCGGTCTTGTAAGCGGTCGACTGGCGGTCGAACGTGCTGGTGCTGGGCATGGACACCACGCGCACCGCAATCTTGCGCGTTGCCAGCAATTCCTGTGCCTTGAGCGCCAATTGCACTTCCGAGCCGGTGGCGATCAGTACTGCCTGCGCCTTCTTGCGTAAACCCACTTCGGTCGGCTCGGCCAGCACGTAGGCGCCCTTGCTGATCGCGTCCAGGCCGGCGGCATCGGGTGCTGCCGGGCAAGCGCCCTTGGGGGCGTAGCTGATGCCCTGGCGGCTCAGCAACATGGCGGTCGGGCGCGTCGTATTTTCCAGTGCTACGGCCCAGGCCACCGCAGTTTCGGCGGTATCGGCCGGGCGCCAGACGTCCAGGTTCGGGATCAGCCGCAGCGATGCCGCATGTTCGATCGACTGGTGGGTCGGGCCGTCTTCGCCCAGGCCGATGCTGTCGTGGGTGAACACATGCACCACGCGCAGCTTCATCAGTGCCGCCATGCGCACCGCGTTGCGGCTGTAATCGCTGAAGGTCAGGAAGGTGCCACCGTATGGAATGAAGCCGCCATGCAGCGCCACGCCGTTCATGATGGCGGCCATGCCGAACTCGCGCACCCCGTAGTTGATGTGGCGCCCGCCGACCATGGCGCCGCCGGCGCCCAGGCTTTGCGCGACCTTGCCGTCGAGGTCGAAACGCAGGCTCGGTGTGCTTTTGGTGTTGGTCAGGTTCGAGCCGGTCAGGTCGGCCGAGCCGCCCAGCATCTCGGGCAAAGCCGCCGTGAACGCTTCCAGCGCGATCTGCGACGCCTTGCGCGAGGCCACGGTCTCGGCTTTGCCGTCGGCCGCGATCACGGTGTCGACCACGGTTTGCGCGAAGTTGCGCGGCAGCGCGCCTTTCATACGCCGCTGCAGTTCCCTGGCCAGGTCCGGATGGGCCGCCTTGTAACTGGCGAAACGCTGGTTCCAAGCCGATTCGGCAGCCTTGCCGGCGGCCTTGGAATCCCAGGCGGCATAGACGTCCTGCGGGATCACAAATGGCGGCGCGGTCCAGCCCAGCGCTGCGCGCGTCAGCGCAACTTCGTCTAGGCCCAGCGGTTCGCCGTGCGCCTTGGCGGTATTGCCGCGGTTCGGGCTGCCCTGGCCGATGCGGGTCTTGCAGATGATCAGCGTCGGCGAGTCGCTTTGCGCCTGCGCTTCGACAATCGCCTGGGACACGGTGGCCGCGTCTTGGCCATCGATCGGGCCGATCACGTTCCAGCCATAGGCGACGAAACGCAAGGCGGTGTTGTCGACGAACCAGGGTGCGACCTGCCCGTCGATGGAAATGCCGTTGTCGTCGTACAGGGCGACCAGCTTGCTGAGCTTCCAGGCACTGGCCAGCGCGGCAGCCTCGTGGCTGATGCCTTCCATCAGGCAGCCATCACCCATGAACACATAGGTGCGGTGATCGATCACCGCATGGCCATCGCGGTTGAATTCGCTGGCCAGCAGCTTCTCGGCCAGCGCCATGCCCACGGCATTGGCGAAGCCTTGGCCCAGCGGACCGGTCGTGGTCTCCACGCCGGGCGTGACGCCGTGTTCCGGATGGCCGGCGGTCTTGCTGTGCAACTGGCGGAAGTTCTTGAGCTCCTGCATCGGCAGGTCGTAGCCTGTCAGGTGCAACAGCGAATACAGCAACATCGATGCGTGCCCGTTGGACAACACGAAACGATCCCGATCGAGCCAGTGCGGGTTGCGCGGGTTGTGTTTCAGATGGCCGGCCGGCAGTTCACCCTCATTCTTCGGCCCCCACAGGGCCACGGCCATGTCAGCCATACCCATGGGCGCACCGGGATGACCGGAGTTGGCTTTTTGTACGGCGTCCATTGCCAGGGCGCGAATGGCGTTGGCCATTGTCTGTAGAGTAGTCATGGTGGGGTGTTCAGGAATGGTGCCAGGCCCGAAGGGCCGCAAAGATGGGATTTTATCGTCGGGCCCGACCTGAGCCTGCGGTGCCATCGATGGCGCGTCCATCGACAGCGGGCATTGGCGCTAAAGTCGGGCCATGCCTTGCCCTTGCCCTCGTTCAGCTCGCTGCGCAGCCCGTGGGACAAAGGCCGCACTATGAGTTGCGCTGCCATCGTGCTGGCGGCGGGACGCGGTGAACGCATGCGGCCGCTGACCGACATTTGCCCCAAGCCGCTGTTGCAGGTTCGTGGCAAGCCGCTGATGCAATGGCCGATCGAGGCACTGGCACGGGCCGGCGTGTCGGATGTCATGGTCAACACCGCCTGGCTGGGCGCGCAGATCAGCGCATTTTTCGGCGACCGGTTCGACCCGGCCGCGGCGCAAGCTGCGGGCGGCGCGCGCGCGCACATGGGTGGCGGCGCCATGCGTATGCATTATTCCGATGAAGGCCGCGATTTCGGTGCAGCGCTGGAGACAGCGGGTGGCATCGTGCGTGTGTTGCCGCAGCTGGTGGACCCGTTCTGGGTGCTGGCAGGCGATGTCTTCGCACCGGATTTCGAGTTCTCCGAGACAGCACTGAACGACTTTCGCGCCAGCGACATGCTGGCTCTGATCTGGCTGGTGCCGAACCCGCCGCACAACCCCAACGGCGATTTCGGTCTGACCGATGCGGGGCTGGCAGTCAACGAAGGCACGCCCCGCCTCACCTACAGCACCATCGGTCTGTACCGTCACGCCCTTTTTGCGCTACCGTACTGCGACATTGTTGCGGGCAATCCACAAGGCATGAGGGCGCCGCTGGCGCCGATACTGCGCATGGCGACAGCGCAGGGGCTGGTCAGCGCCCGGCGATACACTGGCCGCTGGGTGGACGTCGGCACGCCGCAGCGGCTGGCGCAGCTCAACCAGGCCCCCGATTCCTGAGCATCCAATCATGACGCATACGATCCATCAGCAGCGGCGCGCACTCCTTGCGCGTCAGCTTGGCGCGCAAGGTATCGCAATTGTTCCGACCGCGCTGGAACACCCGCGCAACCGCGACAGCGATTACCTGTATCGCCACGACAGCTATTTCTATTACCTGTGTGGCTTCGCCGAACCCAAGGCCTGGCTGGTCATCACCGGCGACGGCAAGACCACGCTGTTTTGCCAGCCCAAGGACCTGGAGCGCGAGATCTGGGACGGGTACCGGCTGGGTCCGGCAGATGCGCCGCAGCGCCTGGGCGTGGATGCGGCCTTCTCGGTCGCCGAACTCGATGCGCAGCTGCCGCGGCTGATGGACGGCCGCGATGTGGTCTGGTATCCGTTCGGAATCCACAAGGGCCTGGAGACCCGCATCGAAGGTTGGCTAGCCGGCTTGCGTGCCCGAGTGCGCTTCGGCGCGCTGGTGCCGGGCCAGCAGCGCGACCTGTGTTGCCTGCTCGACGAGATGCGCCTGGTCAAGGATGCAACCGAGCTCGACACCATGCGCCGCGCAGCGCAGATCAGCGCCGGTGCCCATGTCCGCGCCATGCAGCTGGCGGCACGCATGCTGCGCGAAGGTCAGGACGTGCGCGAATACCATCTGGACGCGGAGTTGTTGCACGAGTTCCGGCGCCATGGTTCGCAATACCCGGCGTATGGCTCCATCGTCGCTGCCGGTGCCAATGCCTGCGTACTGCATTACCGCGCCGACACGGCGCCGATCCGCGACGGCGAGCTGGTGCTGATCGATGCCGGTTGCGAACTCGACGGTTATGCCAGTGACATCACCCGTACCTTCCCGGCCAATGGCCGGTTCACCGGTCCGCAGCGCGCCTTGTACGATCTGGTGCTGGCCAGTCAGGAGGCGGCCGTGGCCGTCACCCGCAGTGGTGCCCGTTTCACCGACCCGCACGAAGCCAGCGTCAAGGTGCTGGCGCAGGGCATGCTTGACCTGGGCCTGCTCGACCGCGACAAGGTGGGCACGCTGGACGATGTCATCGACAAACGCGCCTATTTCCAGTTCTACATGCACCGGACCGGTCACTGGTTGGGCATGGACGTCCATGATTGCGGGGCCTACCTCGAGCCCGACGAATTGGGCCAGGCCAGCGCGCGCAAGGACGCACTCAGCGGCGAGACCATCGTCAATCGCCCGGCCCGCATCCTGCGCCCTGGCATGGTGCTGACGATCGAGCCGGGCATTTACGTACGGCCGGCCGACGGTGTTCCGGCCCAGTTCCACAACATCGGCATCCGCATCGAGGACGATGCGGTGGTCACGGCGGACGGTTGCGAGCTGATCAGCCGCGGGGTTCCGGTGGACGCATCCGAGATCGAGGCGCTGATGCGCGGCTGAGGTGCGCAATGGCCTGTTCGTCGCACAACTGGCTGCAGCGCGACGCGGGTTTTCCGACGCGAGCGTCGAAAACGACGCACAGCATGCGTTCTTGCTGGCGCGGTCGTGTCACATCGTTCAAGGCTTTCTGTACGGTCAGCCTGTGCCACTGAGCGCCACGACGCCACTGCTTTAGGGCGAGCCTACAATTTCCCTCTTGTTCCGCGCGTGGGCCTCTCCGTGAGGCCGACCATCAATTGCCCGAGTTGGCAGGAGTTTGAGTATGTCCGAGACGTTAACCAGTTCCGATGACAAGCGCGCCGAGTTGCGCAGGGCGGCACTGGAGTACCACGAGTTTCCCAAGCCCGGCAAGATCGCAGTCGTCGCAACCAAGCAATTGACGACCCAGCACGACCTGGCGCTGGCCTATTCGCCCGGCGTTGCGGCGGCTTGCGAGGAAATCGTCAGCGATCCGAACAATGCGTTCAAGTACACCAGCCGCGGCAACCTGGTGGCCGTGGTGACCAACGGCACGGCGGTGCTGGGGCTGGGCGATATCGGACCATTGGCCGCCAAGCCGGTGATGGAAGGCAAGGCGGTTCTATTCAAGAAGTTTGCCGGTATCGATGTGTTCGACATCGAGATCAACGAGAAGCACGACCTGGACAAATTGGTGGACATCATCGCGGCGCTCGAGCCGACTTTCGGAGGTATCAACCTGGAGGACATCAAGGCGCCGGACTGTTTCTACGTGGAGCGCAAGCTGCGCGAGCGGATGAATATTCCGGTGTTCCACGACGATCAGCACGGCACGGCAATTGTGGTCGGTGCGGCGCTGATCAACGGCGTGAAGGTGGTCGGCAAGGACCTGAAGAAGATCAAGCTGGTCACATCGGGGGCCGGCGCCGCTGCACTGGCTTGCCTTAACCTGTTGCTCAAGCTGGGCCTGCCGCGCGAGAACATTTTCGTGACCGATCTGGCCGGGGTGGTTTACGAGGGGCGCACCGAGTTGATGGATGAGGACAAACGCGGATTTTCCCAGCCTACCAAAGCGCGCACGCTGGCCGAGATCATCGAGGGCGCGGACGTGTTTCTCGGCTTGTCCGCCGGCGGCGTGCTGAAGCAGGACATGGTGCGCAAGATGGCCGCCAGGCCGTTGATCTTTGCGCTGGCCAATCCGAATCCGGAGATCACGCCCGAAGAGGTCAAGGCCGTGCGCGATGACGCCATCATGGCCACCGGGCGAACCGACTATCCCAACCAGGTCAACAACGTCCTGTGTTTTCCGTACATCTTCCGCGGCGCACTCGACGCCGGTGCCTCGACCATCACCGACGAGATGGAAATTGCCGCGGTGCGGGCCATTGCCGAATTGGCGCAGGCAGAGCAGAGCGAGGTCGTGGCGGCAGCGTATGCCGGCCAGCAACTGGCCTTTGGCCCGGAGTACCTGATTCCCAAACCCTTCGATCCGCGCTTGATGATGAAGATCGCGCCGGCCGTGGCGCAGGCTGCAGTGGATAGCGGCGTGGCGCTGCGCCCGATCACAGACATGCAGGCCTACAGCGACCGGCTGCAGAGTTTTGTCTATGCGTCGGGCAATACGATGCGTCCGATCTTCATCGCAGCCAAGAGCGCGACGCGTAAGCGGGTTGCGTACAGCGAGGGGGAGGAAGAACGCGTCTTGCGTGCTTGCCAGATTGTGGTCGACGAAGGACTGGCTCGGCCGACACTGATCGGCCGACCCAAGATCATTGCACAGCGGATCGACAAGTTCGGATTGCGCTTGCGCGAGGAGTTGGACTACGACGTCGTCAATGTCGAACACGATGCGCGTTACCGCGATTTCTGGCAGACCTACCACCGGATGACAGAGCGCGTGGGCGTGACGCAGCAGATGGCCAAGATCGAGATGCGCCGGCGCTTGACGCTGATCGGTTCCATGCTGCTGCACAAGGGCGATGTGGATGGACTGATCTGCGGCACCTGGGGCACCACCGCCTTGCACCTGAGCTATATCGACCAGGTCATCGGCAAGCGCAAGGGCGGTTGCGCCAATACCGCGCAGGACGTGGCGGTTTACGCCTGCATGAACGGCCTGATGTTGCCGGACCGGTTTGTCTTCCTGGTCGACACCCATGTCAACTATGACCCCAGTCCACAGGAGTTGTGCGAGATCACCGCGATGGCGGCGGAAGAAATGCTGCGCTTTGGTATTCAACCCAAGGCCGCACTGCTGTCGCATTCCAATTTCGGCAGCAGCAACCAGCCAACGGCCGTGAAGATGCGTCAAACCCTGGTACTGCTGCGCCAGCAGGCGCCCTGGCTTGAGGTGGATGGGGAGATGCATGGCGACGTGGCACTGGACGGGACGGCGCGCGCCCGTTTGATGCCCAACAGCACCTTGACCGGCAACGCCAATTTGCTGGTCCTGCCCAACATTGACGCCGCCAATATTGCTTACAACCTGCTCAAGACCGCGGCGGGCGGCAATATCGCCATTGGACCGGTGCTGCTAGGCGCGGCCAGTCCGGTACATATTTTGACCGCCAGCACGACAGTGCGTCGCATCGTCAATATGACGGCATTGACGGTCGCGGACGCAAATGCCAGTCGGTAAAGCTTTGCGGAAAAGCATGCGCTGACTTTTCAGCGACTTGTTGCGTTGCACAAGATGCCCACTTTTTGTGCAGGCCCTTGCAATTCAAAGACGAATAGGCGACACTACGTTCCGAGCGATTTACGGGTTAACCCTCGGTTCTGGAGCGTAGATGCATGGCGTTTGTCAGAGGCATTAAGTTAGGGCTTACTGGCTTAACACTTGCTGCGGCGCTATTCTCGGGTCTTGCCGGAGCAAAGGCGCCGACGGATTCACCAGGCAGAGGCGCGTCGATCTCGATTTCCGAGATTCCGTTTCCAGGCACTCAGACTTATGAACTGATTGCGCGAGGCGGTCCTTTTCCCAGCGAGAAGGACGCAGCGGTGTTTGGCAATCGTGAACGCTTGCTTCCGATCAAGCGGCGGGGTTATTACCGTGAATACACCGTGAAGACGCCAGGTCTGAACCATCGGGGAAGTCGACGGATCATATGTGGCGGAGAGCCGATGAAGCCTGATGTTTGCTATTACACAGCCGATCACTATGCGAGTTTTCGCATGATCGTGCGTTAGATTTTTGTTGGAAGTGAATATGTCTTATCTAGAAAATGAAACGGGAATGGATATGCCACCAGCTCGTCAGGAACCCGAGGTGCCATTGCGCGGTGTGAGAAGCAATATTGTTCAGTCTATCCGTGCCTTCAGGGTTGCGGATCTGCAAGACGCTGCTCGTCGCCTGGGCCACCATTTCCTGTACGCGAATCTGGCGGACGCACAGTCCAAACAGGAAGTCCTCGACTTGATCGGGCAACAGTTCACATTGCCGGCCCATGTCGGCAAGAATTTCGATGCCTTGTACGACAACATGACCGATCCGGTGCACAAGTCGGGCCCTCAGCCTGGTTTTGTCGCCGTGCTGGAGCACATCCCTGCCAATACCAAGTTCGACAAGGAAGCGCGCGAGCAACTGCTCGATATCTTCCGCGATGCAGCCGACTACTGGGGGGATCGAAAGATACCGTTCCGGTGCTTCTATTCTTTTCTGTAGCCCGTTCTGCATCCACCAGCCAAGCAGAACGGGCTAACGAGGCAAAAGGCGAAACCCAAGGCAGCCAGGACTTGTCGGGCATCAACCTGACGACCGAGTCGGGTGAAAGAATGCCGACCGACAAGTTGTTGGATGTATCGCCATTGGCGCTGCGCATGAGCAGCCCATTCAATGCGGAGTACTGGCTGGCTACGGCCTGACCAGTTCCAGCGCGCCGGCTGTGCAAGGCCGGTTTCCAGGTGAAGCCAAGCCCGTCCGCGTGACGGGCTTTTTTACTTCCCCAGCGCTTGCGCCAGGGCGACGTACTGCGCCACCGGCACTTCCTCGGCGCGCCGCTGTACGTCGAAATCCCCCCCAAATTTTCGTTCGTCGAGCCATTTTCCGAGCGAGTGGCGGAGCAATTTACGCCGCTGGCTGAAGGCGACCTGGACCAGTTGACTCAGCAGTGGCAGGTCGATCGTCGGGGCATCGGAAAGCGGCCGCATGCGCACGACCGCGCTGTCTACGCGCGGGGGTGGCGTAAAACTTTCGGGCGGAACATGCAGGATGTTCTCCATTGCATAGCGCCATTGCAACATCACACTCAGGCGTCCGTACGCGGCGGTGGCGGGCGCGCCAACCATGCGGTCGACGACCTCCTTTTGCAGCATGAAGTGCTGGTCTTGAACGTGCCTCACATGGTTGAGCAGATGGAACAGGATTGGTGTCGATATGTTGTAGGGAAGATTGCCGACGACGCGCAGTTTCGCTGGCGCATTTTCGTCGGGAGCCGATAACCCCGAAAAATCCACCCTCAGCACATCGGATTCGATGACGGTCAGGTCGCTGCGCGCGCGCAGCCGGGCGGCAAGGTCGCGGTCGAGTTCGATCACGACCAGATGACCGAGCCGCTCGACGAGGGGTTGGGTCAGGGCCCCAAGACCCGGTCCGATCTCCACGACGGTTTGGCCCGGGTGAGGCTCAATGGCAGCGACGATTGCGGCAATGATGGCGCCATCGTTCAGGAAGTGCTGGCCGAATCGCTTGCGGGGCGCATGCGCACCGGTGCTAGCCCCGCTTCTGCGCACACGATTGGGCGTTGCTCCGGTCGATTCCTTGCGGGCATGCGCCATGTCGTGGCTCAGCTTGGTGGTTCGCGCATGTCGACGTAGGCCCGGGCGCGAAGTTCGCGGCTCCAGGAGAGATAGGTTTCGTCGGACTTCTTTTCGCGCAGCAAGGCGCGGATTGCCTCGCGTTGTTCACGTGCGTTCAGTTCGCTGGTCCTGCGTTCCTGAACCTGGATCAGGTGCACACCAAAACGCGACACCAATGGTTGACTGATTTCGCCCGGCTGCAGTTTTTCCATCGTCGATTCAAACTCAGGTACGAACTGCCCCGGCACGGTCCAGCCCAGGTCTCCACCTTGCGCCGCGCTGCCGTCCTGGGAGAATTCCTTGGCTGCCGCTTCGAAACTGATTTGTCCCGAGATGATGCGCTGGCGCAGCTCGGCCAGTTTGGCGCTTGCCGCCGCTTCGCTCAGTGAGGCCGTCGCGCGCAACAGGATATGCCGCGCGCGTGTCTGGGTCACGCTGGTGGCTGGACCTCCTGCGGTTCTTTTGTCCAGCAGACGCAATACATGCAGGCCGGCGCCAGAGCGCACGATGGTCATGGCACCGGGATCGAGTTTTTGCACCGCGTCGACAAACAGTTGCGGGTAGCGATCAACCGGTCGCAAGCCGAAAATTCCGCCTTCCGCGGCATCAGGTGCCTGCGACATCTGACGCGCGAGTTTCGAGAAATCTTCGCCGGCGCGCACCTTCTCGATGATTTGCTGCGCCTTTTCCTGGGCCGCCGCAACTTGGGCCGGTGTCGCGGACTCGGGCAAGGCCAGCAGGATGTGCGCGATATTCACGTCGACCGGTGCGCCGACAATTCTGCGCTGCTGCTCCATCAGGTACTGATCGATATCCAGTTCGGATACCTTGATTTTCTGTCCCACTTCACGCTCACGCACCCGCGACAACAGCATCTGGTCGCGCAAATTGCTGCGAAACTGGCTTCGGGAAATTCCTTCTGCGCTGAGTCGGCGGTACATCTCCGCCAGGTCGACTTGGTTCTGCCGTGCGATCGTTTGTACGGCTTCGTCGATGGCGAATTCCTCGATCTTGATCCCCGATTCACGCGCGAACTGGATCTGCGTGCGATCGCTGATCAACCGCTCCAGCGCCTGTTCGGCCAGCAGTTCCGGTGATGGAATCGGTTGTTGCTGCTGGCTCAGGAATTGGCCCATGCGCTGCATTTCCTGACGCACCTGCAGGTTGGTGATCGGCTCGGAGTTGACGACCGCAACGATGTAGTCCGATGCCCGTTGGCTGGATGCGGGAGCATCAACCGTCGCTGGTGCCGAGCCGCCTGGAAGGCGCAAGCCTTGGGCCTGCGCCGGCGCTGTGCCGAACACAAGAAGCGTTGCCAGCAATGCCGGGCGCAAGAAGCCATGAGTCATGTCGGATCCATCGTCAATCGTAATTGCTGAACCTGCTGGGGCTGGAACTGGTCTCGCGCAGGAACTGGTACCGCGGAATGCTCCGTCTGAGCGTTTCCAGCGGACTGGAACCCAGGCGCGAGAAACCTACAAATTCCAGCTGAAAAAGAATGCGGTTGCTGGCGCTCGAGGTGCTGGTCTGGGTGCGGTCCAGCACCACTCTGCCGAGCCAGCACCCGCCGTCGTATTCGAATCCGACCACCGAATCCACCAGTTTGCCGTCGCGCATGCTGAAGTTCATGCGACCCACAGAATACCAGCGCCCGGGTCCTTGTCCCTGTCCGGGACCCAGGTCTTGCCCACGGTCACCCCACAGGTCGTTGATCGGCCACTGCCATCCAATGTCGAGCTGTTCGCTGGAGCCCCGTTGATACCGGTAGGCGGCGCTGAGCACCCGGTAGTTTCCTGGACTGTAACGGCCAGCAACGGTGGAACGAGTCGTGCGTCGGGTATCCCAGTCGAACTGCACAGTCGTGTCGAAAGACCAGCGTGAATTGAGGTTGACGGTGGCACCGAGCAGCACGTCGCTCAATCCCTTGCTCAAGGTGGTTTCACCCGGCAACACCACGCGTTGGTCCTTGAACAGCACGCGTTGTGCAATGCCGAAATTGGCCGCCTCGGCACCACTGTTGGGGTCGAGCAGCCGTGTCGACACCCCCAGCGTCAGCATATTGCTGTCGGAAATACGGTCGTTGCCGACGAACGCGTTCTCGGTGTAGATGCTGGCAAAGTTGAAGTCGCTGCGCCCGGAGTCGTAGTTGGGCAGCGCGCTCTGGTTGCGGTACGGCGTCAGCACATAAAAGGCGCGCGGCTCCAGCGTCTGGCGAAATGCGCGCCCGAACAACTCCGTGTCGCGTTCGAATACCAGCCCGCTGTCCAGGCTCAGTGTCGGCAAAACGCGGCTGGCCGATGTGGCCCCATTGGACAGTGGTGAATTGAACTGGTAATTCGTGGCGTGCAAGCGCAGCTTGGGCGTGATGAACCCCGACGGCGACACCCATGGGCGTGACACCTCGAATGCAGAATAGGCGCGGCTGCCGTTGGGCTGTCCGGTCAGCACACTGTCGGAGTTGAAGCGGGTCGCGTCCGCGTCCACCGACATGTCGAACCCATTCAGGTTCACCCTTGCGTAGCGCATCGCCAGCTGCGGCATGCGGTCATACGGGGGTACGATGGGCGAGGTCACATCTTGCAGCGTCTGCCACTTGAGCATGCGCAAGCTGGTAGTCAGGTAACCGCTGGACCAGTAAAGATTGAGGTCATTGGGCAGCAGCCGCTGCGTCAGCCCGGGGCTAACGCGCGTGAAATCGCGCCAGTAGTTGTCGTCGCTGACCCGGTTCAGCGACAGGCTCATGCCCAGATTGCCGACCGCCTCAAGCCCGGTTCGAATGGTGCCGGTGTGTGTGAGCGAATAACCCCAGCGGTTCATGTCGCGCAGCTTGTCCACCGGCATGAAGTTACCGCGGAATTCGCCTTTGTAGTCTGTTTCCAGGTAGCGGAATTCCGCGCCGAGGTCGACGCCGCGCTTGCTCATCAAGGATGGCGAAATCGTGGCATCGCGGTTGGGTGCGATGTTCCAGTAATACGGTGCCGTCACCTCGATGCCGTTGACGTTGTCAATGCCGAATGTCGGTGGCAGTACGCCGGACTTGCGTTTGTTGCTCAGCGGAAACGTGAACGCCGGAACCGGCAGCAGCGGCACACCCTTGAAGCTGAGGACTGCATTCTCGGCCTGGCCCACGTCCTCCTCGTTGTCGATGCTGATGCTTGCAGCACGGATGATCCAGTCCGGCATCCAGCTCGGACCGCCGCGTTTGCAGGTCGTGAATGTGGCATTGCGGATGATGGCGCGCTTCTCGTCGATGAAATCCACGCGATCGGCTTCACCATGTCCCTGGTTCTTGAGCAACTGGTAACGGGGATTGCGAAAAAATCCTTCGAAGGACTCGACCTTGAGCTCCAGTTCCGGGCCTTCGTAGATGTCGCCGGCCCGATTGATTCGCACGTTCCCACGGGCCTTGGCAAGATCATCGGGCTGGTAATAATCCAGCCGGTCAGCGCGGATTACCATGTCACCCCGGCGCAATTCGGCGTTACCTTCGAGTACCGTGTCCAGGTCGGTGCGCGAGGACATGCTGTCGCCGCTGACAAAGGATGGCTGTCCGTCGCGATCTCCCTTAGGAATGGCGTCGCGCAGCATGCGGCTGCTCTTGAGCTGCAGGGGGGCTGGCTCTGGTGTGACCTGCGCCAGAACCGCCGTCGTCGAAAGGCAGGCCCCAGCCGCGACCAGCGCGAGATCCAGCGCAATCCGCGATCGGGCCGCAACGGCGGCTCTGGATCCGGGCTCTAGCATCGAACGGCGCATGGAAGGAAACAGGTTGGATGTCCGAAAGGTGGCGAACGCCCGCAACAAGCGGGTTTGTAGAATGGATTATCCATGAGCAACACTGTCACACCCGCGCAATCGCCGCTTGCAGCTCTGGCCGACGTCGTGTGGACCGATGCCGCGCGCCATCGCGCATTCGACGTCTGGCTGTCCGGGCTCGGTCAGCAGCATGGCCTGGTGCCCGAATCCCTGCGGCTGGCATCGGCCGACGCCAGTTTTCGTCGCTATCTGCGTATCGACAGCAGCCAGGGTACCCGCATCATCATGGATGCGCCGCCGGACAAGGAGGATTGCCGGCCTTTCGTGCGTGTTGCCGGCTTGATGGCGCACGCTGGTCTGCAGGTTCCGCAGGTCCTGGGCTGGGACCAGGACCACGGATTCCTGCTATTGGGCGACCTGGGCCAGCAGACCATGATGCAGGCGATCGATCGTGCCCATCCGCAGGCCAATCTGGGTTTGTATCTGGAGGCCGTGGATGCGCTGGTGCGCTGGCAGAAGGCCTCTCAGCCGGGCGTCCTGCCGCCGTACGACGAGGCGCTGCTGCAGCGCGAACTCGGCTTGTTTCCGCAGTGGTATCTGCAGCAATACCGCGGCATCACGCCGGACGCCAGCATGGCGGCCACGCTGGCGTCCAGCTTTGCGCAAATCGTGCGCGAGAACCTGTCCTGGCCGAGCGTTTACGTGCACCGCGACTTCATGCCACGCAACCTGATGATGCCACTGCCTGCACAGGTCGACCGGCGGCTGGGTGTGCTGGATTTCCAGGACGCGGTTCACGGTCCCATCACCTACGATATTGCCAGCCTGATGCGTGATGCGTTCCTGAGCTGGGACGAGGAGTTCGTGCTCGATGTGACGATCCGTTACTGGGAGAAGGCGCGCACTGCCGCTCTGCCGGTGGGTGCGGATTTCGGCCAGTTCTACCGCGCTGTCGAATGGATGGGGCTGCAGCGCCATCTCAAGGTGGCTGGCATTTTTGCGCGTCTGACCTTGCGCGACGGCAAACCGCAGTACCTCGCGGACACCCCCCGGTTCATCGCCTACATCCGGTCCACGTGCGCGCGTTACCGGGAACTGAGGCCCTTGTTGCGGCTGGTCGACCAGGTCGAAGGATTCGAGGAGCAAGGTGGCTTTGCGTTCGGCAGGGTCTAGCCATCGGTCGCGCATGATGGTGTGCGTGCGCTGATGGCTGGAGGGCCGCGTTTCCATTGCCCGATGCCATTGGCGTCGGGCATGACACTCGATCTGCCGGGTGGCGCAGCGCGCCATGTGCAGGTCTTGCGACTTCAGCCGGGTGCCGTCGTCACCTTGTTTGGATCCACGCCACCGGGTCCGGGCAATGGCGAGTTCTCGGCCACGGTCACCGCGATGGGCCGCCACACGGTTCAGGTGCGGGTTGGTTCCCATGACCCGGTCGACCGCGAGGCCGGCCGTGCCATGCACCTGGCGATCGGCATGCCGGCCAACGAGCGCATGGACTGGCTGGTCGAGAAGGCGACCGAACTCGGAGTCGCAAGCATCCAGCCCCTGATGACCGAGCGCACGGTGCTGCGCCTTGATGCGCAGCGCGCGCTCAAGAAACTGGCGCACTGGCAAAGCATTGCCGTGGCGGCGTGCGAGCAGTGTGGTCGCAATCGTGTCCCGGCCGTCTTGCCGGTCCTGCCGCTGGCGCGCTGGATTGCCCAGCGAAGCGGCGCCGTGCAGCAGCAGGCCACACTGGCGTTGGTGCTGTCGTTGCAGCCGCAGTCGCGCGCGCTGCGCGACTGCGATCTGCTTCTGCCCGCCCGCCGAGCGCAAGTGGTGACCTTCCTGTGCGGCCCTGAGGGGGGGCTGAGTGCGACCGAAGAAGCGCTCGCCCTGTCAGATGGACACCTGCCGGTTTCGCTCGGGTCCAGGGTGCTGCGCTCGGAAACCGCGGCGCTGGCGGCGCTTACACTGCTGGCATGAATCGGAACCTCGCGTTGCTGGCAACCTGCCAGGGTTTGTTGTTGACCAACAACATCATCTTCATCGCCATCAACGGCCTGATCGGATTCAGCCTGGCACCGCTGGGGTGGATGGCGACGCTGCCGGTCATGGGGTATGTCGTCGGCGGCGCATTGAGCACGCCACTGGTGGCGCGTACGCAGGCTGCGTGGGGGCGCAAGGTTTCGTTCCAGATCGGCTTGCTGGTCGCATTGGGCTCGTCGCTGCTGTGTGCCTATGCGGTGGTTTCGCACAGCTTCTGGCTGCTGGTCACCGCCACGTTGATTGCCGGTTATTACAACGCCAATGGCCAGCTGTACCGGTTTGCCGCCGCCGAGCTGGCGGCACCGGCTTTTCGCGAGAAGGCGATTTCCCTGGTGCTTGCCGGCGGCCTGATCGGCGCAGTCGTCGGCCCTTACATAGCGACCCATACCAAGAGTCTGACCGCGACCCCTTTCGTTGGCGCCTATCTCTCGCTGGCGGTGGTGGCGGTTGTCGCAATGCTTCTGATGGCGGTCATGCGGTTTCCTGCGGTGCCGGTCAAGGTTGCAGGTGCGTCGCACGGCCGGCCCATGGTCGACATAATGCGCCAGCCGATTTTCATCGTGTCCACGCTGGGCGCCGCGCTGGGTTATGGCGTGATGAACCTGCTGATGGCCGCGACACCGCTGGCCATGCAGGTCTGCAGTCTGCCGTTCGAAGATGCGGCGTTGGTGCTGCAGTGGCACGTGATCGGCATGTTCGCGCCCGGATTCTTCACCGGCCACCTGATCCGCCGCTTCGGCACCTTGCAGATCATGGCCGTCGGGGTGGCGCTCAATGCCGTGTGTATCGCGATTGCGTTGTCGGGTGTGGAGCTGCACCAGTTCGTCATTGCGCTGTTCGTGCTCGGCGTGGGCTGGAACTTCCTGTTCACCGCAAGCACCACGCTGTCGCTCAAGGCGTACCGGCCGGAGGAAAAGGACCGGGCTCAGGCTGCGATCAATTTCAGTGTGTTCGGTGTCATGGCAATAACCTCGTTTGCGTCCGGTGCGCTGGTCACGACGCAAGGCTGGCGGCTGCTGAATCTGGGCTCGCTGATTCCGGTCGGCCTGACCGCCGCCGGCCTGCTCTGGCTGGTCCGAAGCAAGTACCACGCGCAGAGCCGGTAGGCACGATTGCTTCCGAAGCCGGTGAGCCGGAGGCTCCAGGGCACAGCAGTCGAGCTACACCGCCGGTCAGGCACCGGCTTCGGGTTTGGGCGGCAATGAAGACCTGAGGGGAATAGTTGGCGGCTTGCTCGGCGGACACGGAAAGGCGAGAGGATGGCCCGTCGCCACGCGTTCAAAAACGTGCGTCCAGCCAGGCCTTGAGCTCGGCGAACACCTGGCTGCGACCGGGCTGCGCCTCGTTGAACAGCTCATGGTACAGAGTGTCGAAGCAGCGAGACGTAACCACCCCCGGTGGCGCGGCACTGGCAAAGGTCCGGCTGCCCGCCGGATTGACCAGCTTGTCGGCGCCAGCGTACAGCAACAGGGTCGGCAGGGTCCAGCTTGGCGCGCTGGCGATCGTGGCGGACCCGCCATGTGCAATGAATGCCGCCAGTCGTGCCGACACCCGGTCGTGCACCAGGGGGTCCGCCTTGTAACGCGCCACCACCTGCGGATCATGCGAGATGTAGACCGGGTTCAGCCCATTGCTCACCCGAAGATTGGGCGCCAGCGGCGGCAGTATCGCCAGTAGCAGCTTCTGAAACAGACCCAGTCCGGGATCGAGCGCGGGGGACGACAGCACCAGCCCCTCGAGCCTGCGCATACCCAGTGCGACGAAACGTGCAGCCACCAGGCCGCCCATGCTGTGCCCAAGCACGATCAGCGGCGTGCTGTCGTGCATGCGCGCGCGGGACTCGTCCACCACTTCGGCCAGGTCTTGCAGCAGGCGGTCGTCGCTGGGCAACGCACCGCGCTGCCCCATCGACTCCCCATGGCCGAACTGGTCGTACCCTCGGACGGCGAAACCCCAGTTGTTGAGTTCCTGCGCCAGCGCGTCATAACGCCACGCATGCTCACCCAGCCCGTGCACAATCAGCACCACGCCGCGTACCGGGCCCTTCTGCAACGGCCAATCCATGACAACAAGATTGGTACCGTCACGCGCCGTGAGCGGACTGAAATTGGTATCAGGCATGCGCGCCAACCCCGATCGACAAGCCGAACTGCTTCATGGCAGGCTGGTGATGACCTTCGCCACGGCAGCCGTCAGCTTCTTCGCGAAAGGCACATGCAGGAATTCGTTGGGTCCATGGGCATTGCTGCGTGGGCCCAGCACCCCGCAGACCATCATCTGGGCTTTCGGAAAGCCACGCGCCAGCATGTTCATCAGCGGAATCGTGCCGCCCTGTCCAATGTAGCCGCAGTTGGCACCGAAATGCGCCCGCGAGGCCGCATGCAGTGCGGTCTCGAACCAGGGCGCCGTTGCCGGCGCGTTCCAGCCGCTGGCGCAGTTCTGGCTCTCGAAGGTGACCCGGGCCTGGTAGGGGGCGTTGTCCTCGAGTAATGCTTTGATGTCCTGCACGGCCTGCGCGGCGTCCACCAGGGGCGGCAGGCGCAGGCTGAGCTTGAATGCGGTGTAAGGCCGCAACACGTTGCCCGCATCCGCCAGTGCCGGAAAACCTTCGGCACCTGTGACACTCAGTGTGGGCGTCCAGGTGCGGTTGAGGAGTGCCTGCACGGGGTCGGTCGTGGTCGGCAATACGAAGCTGCGCGAGCCTTCGCAGTCGTAATGGGCCCAGGGGAAGCGACGGATCACCTCGTCGCCCAGGATTGCGGCGGTTGCCTGCGCCTGGGCCAGCCGATCTGCTGGCACTTCGCAATGGAAGCTGGCCGGCAGCAGGCGTCCGGTGGCGCTGTCCTCGAGGCGATCCAGCACCTGGCGCATGATGCGAAAGCTCGAGGGAACCAGCCCGGATGCGTCGCCGGAATGGATGCCCTCGGTCAGCACCTCGACCTTGAGCGTGCCGCTGACCATGCCGCGCAAACTGGTGGTGAGCCAGAGCTGGTCGTAATTGCCCGCACCGGAGTCCAGGCAGACCACCAGCGCCACATCACCCAGCCGCGAGCGCAAGGCGTCAATGTAGGGCAGCAGATCGCGCGAACCACTTTCCTCGCAGGTCTCGATCAGGCCGACGATGCGCGGATGCGGCACGCCTTGCGCCTTGATCGCCTGTACCGCCGCAATGCTGGCATACACCGCATATCCGTCGTCGGCGCCACCGCGCCCGTACAGGCGTCCTTCTTCGTAGCGCGGGCTCCAGGGCCCCAGGTCATTGCGCCAGCCGGTGAACTCTGGCTGCTTGTCCAGATGGCCGTACATCAGCACGGTCTGGCGGCTGTCGGCACGCGTGGCGTCGAGCTCGAAGAACAGCAATGGCGTGCGGCCTTCCAGCCGGACGATCTCCAGCCGCAAACCTGCAATCTTCTGTGCCTCGATCCAGCCCGCGGCGTTGCGTGCCACGGTTTCGAGATAGCCGTGCTCCGCCCATTGGGCATCGAAGCCAGGTGACTTGGCCGGTATGCGGATGTAATCCTGCAACTGGCCGATGATGTCGGTATCCCAGGCCGCGCCGGTATGGGCCAGCGCCAGGGCATCGTCTAGCAGTGTGGTGGGCAATTCTTTGTGCAGGGGGGCGTTCATGGTGCGTCCTTGTCAGTGAGCCTCATCCTACCAAGTCCGGGAAGCAGGCCGTCCCCATTTCTGCAGAAAAGCTAGAGGCGATAGGTTCTTCGTGCGACACCCTCGAATACCTCCGCGTGGTCCGCTGGTTCGATCCAGCGCAGCGCCGCTGCCTGCCAGGTGGCATAGTCACCGGCACGTTCGAGCACCGGCCAGTCGCTGCCCCACAACACCCGTGACGCTCCGAAGCAGGCCATGACATGGCTGGCATATGGCTTCAATGCCTCCAATGGGTCGTGCACGCCGGCCTCGTTCCACAAGCCCGACAGCTTGCAGACCACCTGGGGCGACTGCGCCAGCTGACCCAGAGCATCGGCCCAATCCTGCCATTGACCATGCGCAATGGCGGGCTTGGCGCCGTGGTCAATCACGATGCGCAGAGCGGGGTAGCGCCGGGCCAGCGTCGCGACGCGGGGCAGATGCTCCGGCTTGATCAGCGCGTCGAAGGCGAGATCGCAGCGCAGCATGGCCTGGAAGGCGGGGGACAAGGCGCTTTGCAGGATCCAGTCGGGATCGGGAATGGCCTGCAACATCGGGCGCAGGGCCTTGAGTTTGGGCTGCCGTGCGAGCTTGGCAATGCGCTCCGGCGCATCGTGTGCCGGCATGTCGACCCAGCCGACGACGCCAAGCACATCGGCGGCATCACGGGCCTGCTGCAACAGGAACAAGGTCTCCGCTTCGGTCGGCGCCGCCTGCACCAGGATCCCGCCACGGATGCCACATGGCGCGCTGACGGTGCGCCAGTCAGCCAGTGCCACGTCGCGGTGGATCGACCCCATGGCTGGAGTCAGCCAGCCGTAATCAGCGCGGGCGAGTTGCCATATGTGGAAATGGGCGTCGATCATGGGTGATTCGCTTGCAGGTCGAAGGCAGCTTATCCGAAGTTGGCGTCGCGCGTGCGTCAGGCGTCCGATTCGCTGGACAGCACCCATTTGGAGAGCGGCATGTCGCGCAAAGCCTGACCCGATCGGTGTTCACTCTGCCCGTTGCCGTAGTGTGACCCGTTGCCGAAGGTGCGGCAACCCGAGTCCCGCGCGGCAGGGCGGGACGATCGTGGAGTCAGAATCGGGCATTGCATTTGAGAAAATCTTCCACCTCGGCTGCACGGGGTGCGCCGCGGATGCCGCCCGGACGGGTGCATTTGAGTGCTGCTGCGGCGCTGGCGAAGGTGAAGGCGTCGGGTATGGGCAGAGCCTGCGCCAGGGCCAGGGTCAGTGCACCATGGAACACATCCCCGGCACCCGTGGTGTCGACGGCCTGTACGGCGAATGCCGGCAGCGACGTCACTTTGTCTGCATCGGCGTGCAGCGAGCCGTGTTCTCCCAGCGTGACGACGGCATGTTCGGCACCTTGGGCCAGGGCTCTGCGCAGCGCCTCCTCGTGCGGCATGCCGGCCGCCCAAACGGCCAGACCCGGCTCGGAGAACACCGCCCACTGGGCCAATGGCACCAGCGCAGCCAAGTCGCCCGGCGGTGCCACGTCGGCGTCCAGCACAGCCAGGCGCCGATGGCGGCGCGCCCAGGCCAAGGCTGCACGGGCGCCAGCCGGCCAGCGCGGATCCACCAGTACCGCAGCGCAGCCCTCGAATACCGTGTCATCGGGCGTTTGCGCGCGGGCCAAGGCATTGCCCAGGTGATTGAAGATCTGCCGGTCGCCGCTGCTGTCGACAATGATGGCCGACGCGGACGTGCGGGCACCGGCGATCTGCTGCAGAAAGCGCAAATCGATGCCTTCGTCTTCGAGCTGTCGCCGCACAAGGCGGCCAGCGTCATCGTCTCCGACCGCACCCACGAAACGCACCTGGGCGCCAAGCCTGGCCAGGGCCAGCGCGGCATTGGCAGCCATGCCACCACCCACGCTCTGGAAGTCGTGTGCCGGTGTCTTGGTGGCACGCTGCGGAAACGTTTGGATCTGGAACACATGGTCGATCGACGCATGGCCCACGCAGGCGATTTGCATATTTGAAAGAGGCGCGGGGGATGGGAGGCAGCCTAGGTTACGACCAGCATGCCGGAAAGCAGCGTCGCGACCGCGACAATGACCAGGAACGTCGCCTTGATGCCGATCTGATCGGCGCGCACCAGCAGGGCAGTCACCAGGATGATGGCCTGCACGGTGCGGCCGAGCAATTCGCTCTGGCGCGTGCCACTGACGTTCGAGGTTGCCAGTACCAGGTACTGCCCGGCCCGCTCGGCGAAACGTTCGAAGGCGCTGGTCAAGACCACGCTACCGTTGGCAAAAAAACTCCATATCCGGGCCCTCGTTGCGGCGCAGGGGCTTGCGCCTGGTGATCTGCCCGCCGTGCCCTGGAGCCCACGCGCTGGCCAGACAACAGCTTAGCACCGTGCCCTGCGCCGGCCGTGCGCCCGCGCACCGCTGGCACTGCCCCGGCTCAGGCACCGGCCAGCGCCTGGGTCAGGTCTTCCAGCAGGTCGTCGATATGCTCGATGCCGATCGACAGACGCACCATGTCCTCCTTGACACCCGCCTTCTCCAGTTCCTCTGCGCCGAGCTGGCGATGGGTGGTGGAGGCAGGGTGACAGGCCAGCGACTTGGCGTCGCCGATATTGACCAGCCGCGTGAACAGCTTGAGCGCATCCTGGAACCGCCCGCCGGCCGCGCGGCCGTCCTTGGCCTTGAGGCCGAAGCTGATGATGCCCGAGGCCCTGCCGCCCATGTACGTCTTGACCAGCCCATGGTCGGGATGGTCGCTCAGGCCGGCATAGTTGACCCAGCCCACCTTGGCGTGCGACTTCAGGAAGCTTGCCACGCTCAGTGCGTTGTCGCAGATGCGGTCCATGCGCAGCGCCAGTGTCTCGATGCCCTGCAGAATCTGAAAGGCATTCATCGGGCTCAGCGCAGCGCCCATGTTGCGCAGTGGAACGACGCGCGCCCGTCCGATGTATGCCGCCGGGCCGAGCGCCTCGGTGTAGACCACGCCGTGGTAGCTCACGTCAGGTTCGTTGAGCCGCTTGAAACGGGCCTTGTGCTGGGCCCACGGGAACTTGCCGGAATCCACGATCATGCCGCCGATGGTGGTGCCGTGTCCGCCCAGGTACTTGGTCAGTGAATGCACGACGATGTCGGCGCCGTGTTCGAACGGGCGGCACAGGTAGGGACTGGGCACGGTGTTGTCGACGATCAGCGGGATACCGGCCTCATGTGCGACCTTGGCCAATGCAGCGATGTCGGTGATGTTGCCCAGCGGATTGCCGACCGATTCGCAGAAGATGGCCTTGGTCTTGCCGTCGATCAGCTTGGCGAACGAGGCCGGGTCGCGGTAGTCGGCGAAGCGGGTTTCGATGCCCATTTGGGGTAGCGTGTGCGCCAGCAAGTTGTAAGTGCCGCCATACAGCGTGGACGCCGAGACGATGTTGTCGCCGGCTTCCGCGATGGTCTGGATCGCGTAAGTGATCGCCGCCATGCCCGAGGCGACGGCAAGTGCACCGACACCACCCTCCATCGCCGCCACCCGTGCCTCGAGCACGCCGTTGGTCGGATTCATGATGCGGGAGTAGATGTTGCCGGCCACTTTCAGGTCGAACAGGTCGGCACCATGCTGGGTATTGTCGAATGCGTAGGCCACCGTCTGGTAGATCGGTACGGCCACGGATTTGGTTGTGGGATCGGGGCTGTAGCCGCCATGCACGGCAATGGTTTCGATTTTCATGTCGGAGCATCCTCAAAACAGTGAATCTTAGGGCATGGTTCGTCGGCGCCGTTGCAGGTTGCGGCAAAGCTTGTGCCTGGCCATGGATTGACGGGCCGCAGTTGCACATGACACCGGACCACGGCCATTTGATCGTCAAGCTCGACAACCCAAGGGAGCAGGCGCTGCGGGACATGTGGGCCGAGCTGGACACCGGCCGCCTAGTGCTGGATCCGGCGCAAATGGGGCTACGCGGTTCCCGGCAGTTCCGCATTGACGGGCACAGGTCGATTCTGATAGCATAGCTAACATGTCAGTCCGCCTGTGTCCGAACCGTTTCAGCCGCGCTTTGCGCTGAACCTTGTCTCATGCTCAAGGGCCTTTCTCCCCTGCTGAACGCGGACCTGCTGCATGTGCTGGCCAGCATGGGCCATGGCGATGAAATCGTGCTGGCCGATGGCAACTTTCCGGCTGCAACCCATGCCCGACGCCTTGTTTCCATGCCTGGCGCGGACGCAGCGCAGGTGCTGGATGCTGTGCTCAGTGTGCTGCCGCTCGACGATTTCGTGGAGCAGGCAGCATTGACGATGCAGGTGGTTGGCGATGTGTCCGCCGTGCCCGATGTGGTGCTGCAGTTCAACGACACTCTGCGCCGACACGGCTGCGCCCCGAGCGCAGCGCTGGAGCGCTTTGCGTTCTATCAGCGGGCGGCCGGCGCGTTTGCCATTGTTTCCACCGGAGAGCGGCGCGTTTACGGCAATATTCTGCTCAAGAAGGGCGTAGTGCGATCATGAGCACTAGCGGCGCTTCCCGGGCGAATGCCGCGCTGCGTGGCGTCGACGGCCGTTTGGCGCGTGTGCGCCACTCCGGCGGGCCCGCAGCAGCAACCGGCGCGATGAAGGAGAGTGTCAGCCAGCGTGCCCGGGCCTACCAGGGATTCACGCAGCAGATTCTCAGCGGTGGCATCCGAAGTGGGCAATTCATCTCACAGCGCGAATTGATGACCTTGCTCGACATGCCGCTGGGCGCGGTGCGCGAGATGATTCCCCGGCTGGAGGCTGGCGGCCTGATCAAGACGGTGCCGCAGCGCGGTCTGCAGATTGCCCATGTCGACCTCAAACTGATCCGAAACGCATTCCAGGTTCGCTCGATGATCGAACACGAGGCGATTCGCCATTTCGTGCATAGCGCCAGCGACGAGGAGTTGGCGCAGATCGAATCGGCGCATCAGGACATCCTGCGACGCGCCACAAACACCCCTGCGGATCATCAATTGCTCGACGACGCCCAGGCCATCGACTGGGGCCTGCACGATCGCATGGTTGACGCGCTGGGCAATGAGATCGTCTCCGAGCTGTACCGCGTCAACAGCCTGCGCATTCGCTTGATCAAGCTGGAAAGCAGCGTCATCACGCCGGCGCGGCTGATCCCCGCAATGCACGAGCACCTCGCATTCATTACTGCCTTGCGCCAGCGTGACGCTGGTGCTGCCACCGAACTGCTGCAAGCCCATGTTCGCAGTGCGCGCGACCGGGTTCTGGGGGCACCTCTCGAGCCGGTCCCGGTCGATGGCCCGCAAACGGTTCGCGCCGAACGCAAGACCCGGCCCTCCAACACCAACCGAAGGAAAAATTCTTGAACCAAGATATGCATGGCCTGTGGCCCGCGCTGCTGACGCCGGTCGACAAAGACGGCCAACTCGATACGACGCGCATGATCGCGCATGCCAGGCACATGCTGGACAGCGGCTGCGACGGGGTCACAATCTTCGGCACCACCAGCGAGGGTCCGGCCTTCACGAATGCACAGCGCAAGGCGCTGCTGGAAGCCTTGATTGGCAGTGGCCTGCGGCCGGACCAGATCGTGGTCACCACCAGCTGTAGCGCACTAGCCGACGCCATCGACCTGGGGCGCCACGCGATTGCCCAGGGCTGCTTTCGACAGTTGTTCATGCCGCCGTTTTATTTCCGCAACCCACGTGCGGCTGGCATCATCGAATCGGTCAGCACCGTCGTGCGTGGCGTTGCCGATGGCAGGCTGAAGCTCATGCTCTACCACATCCCGGCGCTGAGCAGCGTGGTATTCAGTCATGCCAGCATCCAGACCCTGGTCGAGCGTCATCCGGGCATCGTCATCGGGGTCAAGGACAGCAGCGGCGAGCTGGAGCACGGGTTGGCATTGGCCAGGGCATTTCCCGCCTTGTCCATCCTCTCGGGTGCCGAGCAGTATGTCGCGCAGATCATGTGTGCCGGCGGTTCGGGCTCGATCAACGGCCTGGGCAATGTCTCGCCCGGCCTGATGGCTCGCATCATGGCCAAGCCACAGCAGGTCGATCCCCGAGACGCGAAGCTGGTGCTGGACCTGCTGGCGCTGCTGTCGCTGTGTCCTGGCACCAACTTCGTGAATGTCTACAAGACCATGCTGGCCGAGCAGACGGGCGACGATACCTGGCTCCATGTCTGTGCGCCGCTGTGCCCGCTGGAGCCGCGCGAGGAGCAGGCCGTGCGGGCCGGCTACCGGGCGATCGGCGAGGCCTTGTCCAGCGTCTGAGTTCGCGCGGGGCGCGCCTGGGCTGGCCTGTCAGGGCGGCCCCGATCGGGATTGCGCCATCCAGCGCCCAGGCAAGGGCAGGTCGGGAAACGGGTTGGGTGTGCCAATTGCCGGCGTCGCGGCGCCACGCAAGCGGACATCCGCGAAGTCCAGCAGCATCCGCCAGTCTTGCAGGGTATGCGCGTGACCCCCTTGGCGAAACCCGATCGCAAGCGCGTCCGATGCGCCCAACAGGTCGAAAACACATTGCGCTGCCCGGTGTGACTGCCAGCTGCCTTGCGGGTTGGCCCACAGATCGTCCAATGCCTCTGTGGTCAGCAACGCACGGGGTGCCAGCAAGGCCTTGAGCAGGTTCTGGTCAAGCCCCAGCGCATGTTCGCGACCGATGAAATCACACAGCCGCGGGTCAAACCAGTGCCCGTAGGTTCCGACCAGGTCGGCCAATGTCTCGGCCCCTGGCCCGACCCAGCGAAAGCTGCCGGCCCCGCCCGCACCGGAATTGTTCGCGCAGGTCAGCGCAATCCGCGTGTCGGTGGCGCCCGCCAGCAAGGCCGCCTTGCCACCACGTGAATGGCCGACAAAGGCGATGGCGGCCGGATCGATCCAGTCCAGACCCAGCAGTGCATCGACCACCCGGTGATAGGCCCAGGCCCAGGACGCCAGCGTGCAGAATCGCGCCGGGGCTTCGTTCATTGGCAAATCCTGGGCTGGGCCTGCGGGATCGGCTGCGACCTCGACCCGGTTGAACTCGGCAAAGCAATAGCCGCGGGACAGAACCTCGTGCAGCACGGCGTCGTTCGCATAGTGCCAGCAGGCATCGCCGCTGACCAGCGCCGGAAACGGGCCTGGCCCGTCGGGCACGAACAGACGCATCATGAATGCATGGATACCATCGACCAAGACGCGGCAGCTGCGCAGCCGAGCGCCGGACAGGCAGCGCACGACAGCGGCATGCAGTTGCAGGCATTGGGTCTGGCGCGGCGCCCGCGGCATTCGCCCGTACACCTGCGGCAGCAATCGGTCGACGATTTCCTGACGCCGGGCCGGCCACGCAGCGGCATCTTCAACCGGCTTCCCGGCCAGATTTCGCAAAGGATCGGGTAGTTCAGAGTGCGGATTCAACACCATGGTGTCAAGCGGGTCATATAGATGAGCGGATCGGTACAAACGCTATGCGCCAAGCCGGGGTTTTGACCTAGCATTGCTGTCGCTTCAACCCACTTTCGTGAAGGCCCTGAACATGGTAACCCGTATCCCTGCTGTCTCCCTGAGCCTCATCGCAGCCCTGCTTGTTCTGCCGGCACTCGTTCACGGCGCAGAGATCCGCGTCATGTGTTACCAGGACGGTGTCGAGTGTGACGTCGTCGCTGAGCAGGCCAAACGGTTCGAGGCGCAGAACGCCGGAACCAAGGTCGTCGTCGACGTGGTGCCGTACAAGACCATTGTCGAGCAGTTGCCGGTGCAGCTTGCGGCCGGCCAGGGCCCGGACATCGCCCGTGTGACCGATCTCGGTGGCCTGTCCAAGTACTACATGGACATCAGCGCCTACGTGAAGGACAAGGCGTATTGGGAAACCAACTTCGGCGCCACCTTGCCATGGTTGCGTCCAAGCGCCGGCGACAAAGGCATCTACGGCTTCATGTCGCAGCTGACGATGACCGGCCCCTACGTCAACAAGACCTTGTTCGAGCAGGCCAAGGTGCCGATGCCTGGCCCGAAAGCCACCTGGGATGACTGGGCAGAAGCCACGCGCAAGGTTGCCAAGGCCAACCAGTTGCCAGCGGCGATGGCATGGGATCGCTCGGGACACCGATTCGCCGGCCCGGCCATCAGTTACGGCGCCAAGATTTTCGATGTCAAGGGTGACCTGGTGCTGGACGACGGTTACCGTACCGCGGTCAGCAAGTTTGTCGGCTGGCACAAGGACGGCACCATGCTCAAGGAGGTATGGGCTGGCACCGGTGGCTCCAGTTATGCCGATTCCATTGGCGAATTCAAGAACGCACGCGTCGCGATGGTGTTGTCCGGCTCCTGGCAGATCAATCGCCTGCAGAAGGACATTGGCAATGCGTTCGACTGGGTCGCGGTTCCCAATCCGTGCGGCCCGGCCGCCTGTTCGGGCATTCCGGGGGGAGCGGCGTGGGTTGCGCTCAAGACCAGCAAGTCGCCCAAGGAAGTCGGCATGTTCCTGGACTTTCTGGCACAGGAAGCCAATTACGCCGAGTTCACCAGCAAGACCAACAACATTCCGGCCCATGCCGGTCTGGCCAAGAAGGGCGTCGCTTACCCTGGCGCGACAGCGCAGGCGCAGGCTGCTCTGAAGGTATTCAGCAGTGGCGTTGCGAATCTGTCGCCGGTGGCGTATGCGTTCCAGGGTTACAAGTACAACCGCGCCATCATGTTGCCGACCGTCACGCGGGTGACCCAGGCCATCGTCGGCGAGATGAGTGTCGAGGAAGCCGACAACAAGATTGCGGCCGACATGGCAGATGCGGTGAAGCAGGCGCAGAAATAGAAGGGCAGTGTCGGCGGCTACCGAGTTCACGCCTGGCGGGTTCGTCAGGTTGTCCATCGACATTTCGTTCCATGCAGCACGGGCCGGGTGGCTGCTGCTAGAGAAAGGTCTGTTCGTGTCTTTGTTGTCGCGCGTCGGCGGACTGTTTTTCAATCTGTTCGAGCCGCTGTTTCGGCTGGGCCAGCGCAAGCTGGGACAGTCGCGCCTGGGCTGGATGTTCGTCGGCCCCAACCTGCTGGTGTTCGGGCTGTTCACGTTCCTGCCGATTGCGATCAACCTGGTTTATGCCACCACCGGTGGCGTGCAGTTGATGCCGTTTCAGCGCCCGTTCACTGGCGGCGAGAACTTCGGCATCCTGCTGGAGTGCCGCAATTATTTCGATATTCAGTCCTGCCGCAAGGACGTGTTCTGGCGTGCCATCTTCAACACCGTGCAGTTCAGCCTGATCCAGGTGGTGCTGATGGTGGTGTTGTCGCTGCTCACGGCCCTGGTGCTCAATCGCAAGATCATCGGCCGGGGCTTCTGGCGCGGCGTTTTTTTCTATCCGGTGCTGTTGTCGCCGGTGGTGGTGGCGCTGATCTGGAAATGGCTGCTGCAGAGCCAGGGCGTGTTCAATGCAGCGCTGGTCGCGGTCGGGGCCAATCCGGTTGCCTGGTTGACCGATGCGTCATGGGCATTTTTCTGGACTGTCTTCGTGTCGATCTGGGCGCACATGGGCTTTTATACGCTGATCCTGCTGGCAGGCTTGCAGGCGATACCGCATGACATGTACGAAGCTGCAGAAATGGACGGCGCATCGCCGTGGCGCACGCTGCGGCGCATCACGCTGCCGCTGCTGATGCCCAATCTGATCGTGGTGCTGGTGCTGGCAATGATTCGCGCGGTTCAGATCTTCGACGAAGTGTTCGTGCTCACCGGCGGCGGCCCGGGGTCGGCGACCACCTTCATCGTGCAGTTCATCTACCAGACCGGCTTTGCCGAACAGATTCACCTGTACGGGCTGGCGGCCGCGGCTTCGCTGGTGCTGGCGCTGGGCTTGGTGCTGCTGACGCTGGTGCAGCTGCGGCTGACCCGCGCGAGCGACGCAGGTCAAAGGGCACGTTGATGGCCTCATTCCTGACCCGTACCCGCGGCCGCAACCGGATGGACTGGACCGACTGGCTTAGTTATGGCTACCTGATGGTGGGCCTGATCACGATGTTCGCTCCGGTGTTGTGGCTGGTGATGTCGTCGTTCAAGTCAGAGTCCGCCATCAGCCAGTTTCCGCCGACCTTTTTGCCCTATAGCCAGAAGTCGGTGCAGGTAGCCGGCCATGACAAGCCGCTGCCGCTGTTCCTGACGCGCGACGACAAGGGCGCGCTGCGCACCATGGCGCAGGTGCGGCGCATCGGCATCATGGCCACGATGGTGGATCCGCAAAATCCGCAAGAGCAGATCCGCGTCAACATCAACGACCGCACGCCGGTCAACGAACTGCAGTTCGCATTCTCCAATTACACCGAGATCTTCGGCAAGTTCAGTTTCGGCCGCTACCTGTGGAACAGCGTCTTCATTACCGTCGTGGCGACGCTGCTGACACTGCTGATCAACTCGATGGCGGCGTTTGCGTTGTCCAAGTACAAATTCCGCGGGCAAAAGACAGTGTTCCTGCTGATCATCGCCACGTTGATGATTCCACCCACCATCATCCTGGTGCCGGTATTCCTGGTCATCAACAGCGTGGGGCTGCTCAACAGCCTGTGGGGCGTGATCCTGCCGGCGATCGCCACGCCCACGGGGGTGTTCTTGCTGCGCCAGTACATGCTGACGATTCCCGATGAACTGCTCGAGGCCGCTCGCATGGACCATGCGAGCGAGTGGCGCATCTACTGGAAAATCATCCTGCCGCTGGCCGCACCGGCGCTTGCCGTGCTGGCGATCTTCTCGGTGATGTGGCGTTGGAACGACTTCCTGCTGCCGCTCATCGTGTTGTCGCGCTCCGAGTTCTTCACGCTACAGCTTGCGCTCAACGCATTCCAGGGTGAGCTGAACACGCAGTGGCATTACCTGCTGGCGATGACCGTGATCACGCTGGTGCCGGTGACGCTGGTGTTCGCCTTTCTGCAAAAGTACATCACCACCGGCATTGCCAGCGCCGGCGTCAAATAGACCGGACCGGCACACTCGCCGCTTCAATTCAGGAATTCTGCGTGGCCACACTCGAACTTGCGCATATCGTCAAGGCATTCGATCAGACGACCATTCTGCATGGCATCGACCTGTCGGTCGACGACGGCCAGTTCGTCGTGTTTGTCGGCCCCTCGGGTTGCGGCAAGTCGACGCTGTTGCGCGTCATTGCCGGCCTTGAGTCGCCCAGCAGCGGGGAGGTGCGCATCGACGGCAAGACGGTCAATGCGGTGTCCGCGGCCAACCGGGGCTGCGCGATGGTGTTCCAGTCCTACGCCCTGTACCCACACATGAGCGTGTACGACAACATGGCGTTCGGGCTGGAGAACGCTGGCGACCCGCGTGCGCAGATCGATACCAAGGTGCAGGCGGTTGCCCGGTTGCTGCGACTCGATGCACTGCTGCAACGCAAACCGACGCAGCTGTCGGGCGGGCAACGCCAGCGGGTCGCAATCGGCCGCGCCATCGTGCGCGAGCCCAAGCTGTTCCTGTTCGATGAGCCGCTGTCCAACCTGGACGCCGAACTGCGAGTGTCGATGCGTGCCGAGATCCGCGACCTGCATGCCCGGCTCAAGGCCACGATGATCTACGTGACCCATGACCAGGTCGAAGCCATGACCATGGCCGACAAGATCGTCGTGTTGCGCGCCGGCAAGGTGGAACAGGTTGGCGCCCCGCTGGAGCTGTACAACTTTCCAGTCAATACCTTTGTGGCTGGTTTCATCGGCAGTCCGCGCATGAACTTCCTGCCGGTACAGCTGCTGGCCGGCGCGCCCGCAATGCCGCGTGGCGCCCATACCATCGGCATACGGCCCGAACATGCGCAGATCGCAGCGGACGGGCCGCTGCGTTTGTTCGTCGCCCAGGTCGAGCAGCTCGGCTCCACCAGTTTGTTGCATGGATATGTCGGCGCTGACAAAACGCCATTCGAAATGGTCTGTGCTGGGCAGACCGACATCCGGGCTGGTCAGTCGGTGCAGGTGGCGTTGCCAGATGTGCATCTGCATGGCTTCGACGCGCAAGGCCTGCGCCTGAGTTTCTGATCCGGCCATCATCGATATTTCTTCAGTCCCATGAAACCCTTTCACGCACACGGCACCGCCCAGGCAAACGAGCACGGCATGGAGCTGTCGCTGGAAGGCGGTGCGACGCTGTCTCTCGAGATTCTGGAGCCGGCCATGGCGCGGGTGCGCATTCGTCCGGCTGGCGGCTACCGCGAACCACGAACCTGGGCTGTTGCGCCCCAGCCCGGGATCGATGTGCCCTGGAGCGGACGCGCGCGGGATGACCGTGCTGGTTTCAGTCGCCCGCGGGCGAGCGTGCATCGTGGCGCCGACGGCATCACGCTGCGTACGGGCGCCATGGCGGTGAAGTTGCAGGTCGAATCAGTGACGCTGAGTTGGCGCGATACGGCGGGACGGCTGCTGGCACAGGATCGCGCCAGCGCCGCCTACATGACGAGCAAGCGCACCGGCGCCATGCGTCACTACCTGCGGCGCGAAAGTGGCGAACGATATTACGGACTCGGCGACAAGACAGGCCCGCTGGACCTGCATGGCCGGCGCCTGCGTACGCTGGCGATGGATGCACTGGGCTACGACCCGCAACGCGGCGACCCTTTGTACAAGCACTGGCCGTTCGTACTGACACGCTCCGCCAACGGAGGCTGGAGCGGGATTTATTACGACACGCTGGCGGCGTGCACGTTTGACCTGGGCTGCGAACACGACAACTACCACGGGCTGTACCGCCATGTGGAGATCGACGACGGCGACCTGGATTACTACCTGATGGTCGGCGACACCCCGGCAGCTGTCATCGCCCAGTATGTGCGCATGATCGGGGGCACTGCGTTGCCACCGCGCTGGTCGCTCGGATTTGCGCAGACTGCGATGGGGCTGGCCGACGCACCCGATGCGCAGCGTCAGCTCGAAGCCTTCATCGAGCGCATCGTCGCCGAAGGAATTCCGTGCTCGGCCTTTCACTATGGATCGGGATATTCGTCGCAGGGCAAACGGCGTTATGTCTTCACCTGGAACCATGACAAATTTCCGGATCCGAAGGCACTGAACCAGCGCTTTCACGATGCGGGGATGCAGGTGGTGGCCAACATCAAGCCGTGTCTGCTCGATGACCATCCGGCCTATGCCGATGTGGCGGCCTGTGCTGGCTTTATCCGCGATGGCGCTGCCCAGCCGGTACGCGAGCCGTTTTGGGACGGCATGGGCGCACACATCGACTTCACGCAGCCGGCGGCGCTCGCCTGGTGGCAGGACCGACTGCGGGCACAGGTGTTGGACTATGGCATCGACGCCGGCTGGAACGACAACAACGAATACGCGATCCTGGACGACGATGCGAGTTGTGATGGCTTTGGCGCGCCGCTGCCGATCCATCGCGCGCGACCTCTGCATGCGCTGCTGATGACGCGTGCCAGCTGCGAGGCCCAGGCGCGCCATGCGCCCGGTACGCCGGTATTCAGCGTCTCGCGCGCCGGCCCACCGGGAATTCAGCGTTATGCCCAGACCTGGACCGGTGACAACACGACCAGCTGGGAGTCCTTGCGCTGGAATATCCGCACCGGCTTGCAGATGTCCTTGTCGGGCATGTTCAACACTGGCCATGATGTCGGCGGCTTTGCCGGACCCACACCCGACGCCGAGTTGTTCCTGCGCTGGGTGCAGGCTTGCTGCCTGAATCCGCGCATGGTGATGAATTCCTGGAAGGCGGACGGCAGTAACAACGTGCCGTGGCTGCATCCCCAGGTAACCAAGGACGTCGCAGCGGCGATCCGGCTGCGTTACACGCTGATGCCGTATCTGTGGTCCTTGTTCGAGCGCGCGCATCAGCATCATGAACCCATCATCCGACCAACGTTCTACGATTTTCCCGACGACGACAACTGCTACGCCGACAGCGATGATTTCATGCTCGGCGCCGACCTGCTGGTCGCGCCGGTGGTGCAATCAGGCGCCATCAGTCGAACTGTCTATCTGCCGAGCGGCCCGGCGGCGTGGTTTGATTTTCATACCGGCGCGCAGTTAGGGGCCGGACGTACCCATGTCGTGGCAGCGCCCCGGTCGACCTTGCCGCTGTTCGCCCGCGCCGGTGCGTGTATCGCAGTGGCCGAGCCGACGAATGGCCGGCAGCGGCATGACGACCCAGCGGGCGCGTTGCGGGTGTTCCGACCCGGCGCGCGGTCGGCGTGATGTTTGACACACGAGGGTGACCGATGGCCCGGTGGCATTCCGCTGTCGGGACGCGATGGCGGCTGGGCAATTCATGCGTCCATCGCGCCGCAAGGCTGCATGCACCGCCAAACTGGTGATAATGATTTCGCTTTCGGGCACCAGGCCTGAACAAGAACGATCACCCGGCAGCTGCACCTTGCATGGGCCGGGAACCTAGCTGTCGGTCTCTGTTTGTGAGGGAATTTGCGTGCCACCTTCGAATGAGATTCCAACGATCCTGGTTGTCGACGACACACCGGCGAACCTGGCGCTGATGGTCGATCTACTCAAGCCGGAGTACCGTACCCGGATCGCGATCAATGGCGACAAGGCGCTGGAGCTGGTTTTTGGCGGCCAGCCACCGGACCTGATTCTGCTCGACATCATGATGCCCGGGCTCAATGGTTACGAAGTCTGCCAACGCATCAAGGCCCGGCCTGACACGCAGGACATCCCCATCATCTTTGTCAGTGCCATGGGCGAGATCGCGGACGAAACCCGAGGTCTGGATCTGGGGGGTGTGGACTATGTCACCAAACCCATCAGTCCGGCGATCGTCAAGGCCCGCATTCGCACGCATCTTGCCGTCTCGCGTCAGGCCCGCGAGCTGGCGGAGCTTAACCACACGTTGGAGCGCCGGGTGGCACAAGGCGTGCAGGAGCTCGAACGCATGGGCCGACTCAAGCGCTTCTTTTCGCCTTCGGTGGTGGATATGCTGCTGTCTGGCACAACCGACGACCCACTGCGCAGCCACAGGCGCGAGGTTGCCGCAGTGTTTGTCGACCTGCGCGGGTTCACGGCATTCACCGAGACTTCGGACCCTGAGGACGTGATGTTTGCACTGAATCAATACCACACCGCGATGGGCGAACTGGTGATGGCCTTTGGCGGCACGTTGGAACACTTTGCCGGGGACGGCATGATGATCTACTTCAACGATCCGGTGGAGATCGACAATCCGGCTACGGTTGCGGTCGAGATGGCGATCGGCATGCAGCACCGGTTTTCATCGCTGGCGCATGAATGGCAAAGGCGGGGTTACGCGCTGTCGTTGGGGATCGGCGTGGCGCAGGGCTTTGCGACCATCGGAGCCATTGGTTACGAAGGGCGGCGCGACTATGGGGTGATCGGTAATGTCACCAATATGGCGGCGCGTTTGTGTGGCGAAGCCAAGGGTGGACAGATCCTCGTTTCGCAACGGGTCCAGGGTTTTGTTGCAGAGAGCATTCGTACCGATCCCGTGGGCGAGCTGACACTCAAGGGCTTTCATCGTCCCGTCCCCGCATTCCAGGTGCTGGGTCCGGTGGACGCGCTCAGCCAGCGCGTGGCCTGAGCGGAGCGGAACATGAGACTGCGCAAGGCCTCGGGCTGGTTTTTCGCGGTGGTGCTGCTGGTGCTGGGCGCCAATGCCTTGTTTCTGGTGCTGATCAAGCAGTCGTACGACGCTGTGGTGTCCGCGCAGCAGCATCGACAGCAGGCGCTCGGACTCGCCAGTGAATTGCAGCAAGAGACCGAGCAGCTGGCGCGCCTGGTGCGTGCATACACGACCACGGGCGAGTCACGCTATCTGCTGTATTACTACGACATTCTGGCGGTGCGCGAAGGAGAGAAGGCGGCGCCGCTGCAATTCGATTCGACCTCGTACTGGGACGACGTGATCGCCGGGCGTATCAAGCATGTTTTGCCGTCAGATGGCGCACGACGCTCCGTCAGTGACCTGATGAAGTCCCAGGGCTTCAGCGAAGGCGAGCTACGCGCGCTGGAAAATGTGTTCAGCGCTACGGCGGCGATGAACAAGGTCGAGCAGAAGGCGTTCGCGGCCACACAGGGTTTGTACAACCCCGAGAAAGAGGAGTTCATCTCGGACGGGCCGGCGCGGCTGGACTATGCCAGTTTGCTGGTTCATGGCGCACCGTACAACGCGCTCAAGGCAGACCTGTCACATGCAGTGGGCAATTTGGTGCGCATGATCGACCAGCGGACCCGCGCCAACGTCACGCAGTCGGGTCAGGCGCTGGAGCGCTGGATTCTGCTTTCTCTGGTGAGCATGGGAGCCACCATCGTGCTGGCAGTACTGGCCTTGCGCAAAATTCGACAACAGGTGCTGGTGCCGATCCATCGGCTGGGGAAGAGCGCAGATGGTCTTGCCGATGGCGATTACGCGACGCGTACCGGCATCTTGCGCGGATTCGAGGAGTTGACCGCGCTCGGTAGAACCGTGGACACCATGGCGCAGGCGATCGAGGATGACATCGGGCAGCGGCGGGTGGTGCAGCAAGAGCTTGAGGTTGCGCGCCGCCAGGCCGAGGACGCGACCCATGCTAAATCGATGTTCCTGGCCAACATGAGCCATGAAATCCGCACGCCGATGAATGCGATCCTCGGCATGGCTTACCTGGCGCTTCGGACCGGACTCAACCCACGCCAGCACGACTATGTGAGCAAGATCCATGACGCGGCCCGGTCCTTGCTGGGCATCATCAACGACATCCTCGATTTCTCCAAGGTCGAGGCCGGCAAGCTCGAACTCGAGGAAGGCCGGTTTCGCATCGAGGACGTGGCCGGGCAGTCCTTGTCGCTGTTGCGCCAGCGTGCGCACGAAAAGGATATCGAGCTGTTGTTCGATGTGACCGAATCACGGCTGCTGGGCGAGAGTGGCGCGCTGATGGGAGATGCGATGCGGCTTGGCCAGGTGTTGACCAACCTGTTGTCCAACGCGGTGAAGTTCACGCACCACGGCTATGTGAAGCTGATGATCCATGTGAACCAGGCGGATGCGGACGGACTCACCTTGCAATTCACCGTGCGAGATACTGGTATAGGGATGACGCCCGAGCAGATGGCGCGCTTGTTCCGGGAGTTCACGCAGGCCGACGGATCGACCACGCGGCGCTATGGCGGAACCGGCCTGGGTCTGTCGATTTCAAAGCGCATCGTGGAGCTGATGGGCGGCCGGATCTGGGTCGACAGCGAGCCGGGGCAGGGTTCGAGCTTTCACTTCACCGCCCATTTTCCGCTGACCAAGCCGCCCGCGCCGCCAGCCACGCCATTGCCCAGCGCGGATGCCATGCGCGTACTGGTGGTGGACGATCAACCCGACGCCTGCCTGGCGCTGGAGGATCTGCTCGGTGCGCTGGGCGTCGGCACCGTGTTGCCGGGGGGTATCGACCGTGCCGACGATGGTGATACCGCGCTGACGATGGTAGACAAAGCCGAGCTGGAAGGACGTCCGTATGATCTATTGTTGATCGATTGGGTCATGCCGCGGCTCGATGGCGCTGGTGTGCTCAGTGCGCTGAAGATGCGCCATGGTGCCAAGGCGCCGCTGCCAGTGGTGGTGTCCGCGTATGACTCGGAGCTGTTGCACGATACGGCCAGTGGATTGGGGGTATGTCACTTCCTGCCCAAACCGGTATTGCCGGAGTCGTTGCGCGATCTGATCAAGTGGCTCGCCGGCGGCGATCCGTACCGCGCTGCCAACCCGGAGCCTGTGCGAGGTGATGCAGAGTTGCAGGGACTGCGCGTTTTGCTGGTGGAGGACAACCCGATCAATCAGCAACTGGCACTTGAGTTGATGCAGGCACAAGGCGTCGAAGTCGATGTCGCCAGCAATGGCCAGGAAGGCATCGAGCGCGTCCATGCGCGTCAGCCCGGCTATTACAACGTGGTGCTGATGGACCTGCAGATGCCGGTGATGGACGGCTACGAGGCAACGCGGCAATTGCGTCTTGATGCCCGCCATGTGAATCTGCCGATTGTGGCGATGACGGCCCATGCGATGGCCGACGAACGCCAACGCTGCATGGTGTTGGGCATGAACGGGCATATCAGCAAGCCTATCGATCCGGAAGTGTTGTATGCAACCCTGGCCGAGTATCAGGTGGCGACCACGTCGGAGCGACCGGGGCCGATGACTGCATCCAGTTCGCGCATGGCCCCAGCCGCCATGCCGCAAGACCCGATCGAGCTCCCGCAAATCATGGGTCTCGATATCTCGGCGGGGCTACGCCACACCAACGGAAACAAGGCGCTTTACACCAGATTGCTGCGCGGCTTCGCCACTGATTTCGCAGGTTTTGCAGGCAAGGTAGAAACAATGTTGCAAGCCGGCGGCCAAGACGAGGCGCTGCGCCAGGCCCACACGCTCAAGGGTTTGGCCGCAACCCTGGGTGCGCACGAGATCCGTAGTCTTGCGACGGTATTCGAACAACGTCTGCGTGACAAGGATCTGGCGCTTGCGCGCCTGCAATTGACGGATACCGGAATTGCGCTCGAATCGTTACTCAGCGCCATTCGTTTGGTGTTTGTCGACACCGATGCGATGGGATTTGACGTCAAACTGATGGTGGGAACCGACGCGGACGCAGAGCCGGTTCGCACCATCACGCCAATCGATCAGTGGCTACCTCAATTCAAACAACTGCTTGCCAGCGGCGACACAGACGCCCGAACAATGTGGGAAACGCACAAGCCCACCATCGGCAATCAGTTGCCCAGGTCTGTCGTGGAACGAATTTCGGTGGCGATTGAGGGGTTTGATTTTGATGGGGCGTTGAGGGAGATG
>JBDTMH010000005.1:0-47078 GCA_039934375.1 Burkholderiaceae bacterium
TGATTGTTGGTTCAGGGCGCGTCATTTTGTGACGCGCCCTTTTTTCTTATCGGTCTTCTTTCCAATTCAATTACTTAAGCGTTCTCGTTGATGGATCACATCAGAAATTTTTCAATCATTGCGCACATTGATCACGGCAAGTCGACGTTGGCCGATCGTTTGATTCAGACTTGCGGTGGCCTCGCTGTGCGTGAGATGCAAGCACAGGTTCTGGACTCGATGGACATTGAGAAAGAGCGTGGGATAACCATCAAGGCGCAGACCGCTTCACTGCGCTACAAGGCACACGATGGCATCGTCTACAACCTCAATCTCATCGATACACCAGGCCATGTGGATTTCTCCTACGAGGTGAGTCGTTCGTTGTCCGCATGCGAGGGCGCGTTGCTTGTCGTCGACGCAAGCCAAGGTGTGGAGGCGCAGACGGTTGCCAACTGCTACACCGCGTTGGACCTGGGTGTCGAAGTGCTGCCGGTACTCAACAAGATGGATCTGCCCAACGCCGATCCCGAAAACGCCCGCAGCGAGATCGAAGATGTCATCGGTCTCGATGCGTCCCACGCAATTGCATGTTCTGCCAAGTCCGGTATGGGTGTCGCGGAAATCCTCGAGGCCATCGTCGCGCGTATCCCTGCACCGCGCGGCAATCCGCAAGGTCCTTTGCGCGCGATGATCATTGACAGCTGGTTCGATACCTATGTGGGTGTCGTGATGCTGGTGCGCGTGGTCGATGGTCGACTCGCCAAAGGCGAGCGCATCAAGATGATGGCCACAGGCACGACTTATCACGCCGACAACCTGGGCGTCTTCACGCCGGCCGACGAGCCGCGCGAATCGCTGGAGGCCGGTGAGGTGGGCTATATCATCGCCGGCATCCGCGAACTGCAGGCGGCCAAGGTCGGCGACACCATCACGCTTGTCAAGACCGGATCCGGCGCTGCGGCGTTCACCGCCACCCAAGCCTTGCCGGGGTTCAAGGAAATTCAGCCACAGGTGTTTGCCGGTCTGTATCCGACCGAAGCCAACCAGTATGAAGGTCTGCGTGACAGCCTGGAGAAACTCAAGCTCAACGATTCGTCGCTGCGTTACGAGCCGGAGGTGTCGCAGGCGCTGGGATTCGGCTTCCGTTGCGGATTCCTAGGTCTGCTGCACATGGAGATCGTGCAGGAACGACTTGAGCGCGAGTTTGATCAGGACCTGATAACCACCGCCCCCAGTGTGGTGTACCAGGTGGTCAAGGCCGACGGTTCGGTCGTGATGGTCGAGAACCCGTCCAAGATGCCGGAGCAGGGCCGGACCGAGGAGGTGCGCGAGCCGATCGTGACCGTACATCTGTATATGCCACAGGAATACGTCGGTGGTGTCATGACGCTGGCCAACCAGAAACGTGGCCTGCAGATGAACATGGCCTACCACGGCCGCCAGGTGATGCTGACCTACGAGATGCCGTTGGGCGAGATCGTGCTTGATTTCTTCGACAAGCTCAAGTCGGTCAGCCGCGGATATGCGTCAATGGATTACGAGTTCAAGGAATATCGCGCCGCGGACGTCGTGAAGGTAGACATCCTGCTCAATGGTGAGAAGGTCGACGCCTTGTCGATCATCGTGCACCGCTCGCAGTCGCTATACCGGGCGCGTGCCGTGGTATCGAAAATGCGCGAGGTGATCTCGCGCCAGATGTACGACGTCGCGATCCAGGCGGCGATCGGGGCCAACGTGATTGCCCGTGAGACAATCAAGGCGCTGCGCAAGAACGTTCTTGCCAAGTGTTATGGCGGCGATATATCGCGCAAACGCAAACTTCTCGAGAAGCAAAAGGCAGGCAAGAAGAGAATGAAGCAGATCGGGTCGGTCGAGGTGCCACAAGAGGCATTTCTCGCAATACTGCGGGTGGAAGATTGATGCAGGTATTGACAACACTGATCCTGGGCGCCTTTGTCGCCTATGGAGGAGCCTGGTATACCGGGCGGATCGAGGGCAATTTCGCGCTGTTGTTGTTCCTCGCCGTGGTCGTCACCGGCGTCTACTGGCTGGGTGAGAAGTTTTACTTCTGGCCGCGGCGCCGGCGTGCAGCAATCGAACTTGAAGCCCATGCGGCACGCCGGCGCACCGCGCTCAGCGATCAAGGCGTCGGGGCGGTGGATGGCGAAGGCGATGTCACGCTGGCGCGTGCGCAACTGCTGGCGCAGCCCTGGTGGCTGGACTGGACGGCAGGATTGTTCCCGGTCATCCTGGCGGTGTTCCTGCTGCGATCGTTCCTGTTCGAGCCATTCAAGATTCCTTCGGGTTCGATGATCCCGACCTTGCTGGTCGGAGACCTGATTCTGGTCAACAAGTTCCACTACGGGATTCGTCTGCCGGTGATCAACACCAAGCTCACCGAAGGCACACCGCCGCAACGGGGCGACGTGATGGTGTTCCGATATCCACCCAAGCCCAGCGTGGACTACATCAAGCGCGTGGTCGGGGTGCCGGGCGACGAAGTCAGTTATCTGAACAAGCGTTTGACCATCAATGGCGTGCCGATCGAGACCCATCAGGTCGAGGATTTCTTCGACGAGGAGTCGATGCGTTACGCCAAGCAGTACGAGGAGAAACTCGGCAAGCAGTCCCATCGGCTGCTGCTCGATGACGATCGGCCGGCCTTCATTCCCGGCGCGTCCGAGTTTCCGAATCGCGACAATTGCCGTTACAGTGTGGAGGGTGTAGTTTGCAAAGTGCCGCCTGGTCACTATTTCATGATGGGTGACAACCGAGACAATTCACTGGATTCGCGTTACTGGGGCTTCGTGCCGGACCAGAACATCGTTGGACGCGCGTTTTTCGTCTGGATGAATTTCAGCAGTCTCAGTCGAATCGGGTCCTTCCATTGAATCGGGTTTTTCAAGCGAGAGGTGAGTCATGACAATCCAACCTAAGTCCAGGCAACGCGGCATTTCCTTCCTGGGGCTTGTCTTTGTCGGTGGCGTATTGGCCATTACCGGCGTGGTGGCCGCCCAGGTCTTCCCGACATTCGTTGAATTCCAGGCGATCGAGAAAGCGGCGCAAAAGGCCAGCGAAGGAAATACCGTGCTTGAGGTGCACAAGATTTTCGAGCGGGCGACTGAAATCGACGCCATCAACTCGGTGAGGCCTCAAGACCTGGAGATCACCAAGGTGGACGACAAGATCGTCGTCAAATTTGCCTACCAGCGCGAGATCCACCTGGCGGGGCCCGCTTATCTGACGCTCAAGTATTCCGGACGCTCCAAGTAAAGTGAATCCTGGCTGGCTGGTGTTGCAGCAGAGGTTGCAGCATGTCTTCTCCAATGCCGATCTGCTGGGTCAGGCGCTGACCCACCGCAGTTTCGGCGCCGATCATTACGAACGGCTGGAGTTTCTGGGCGATTCGGTGCTCAATCTGGCGGTGTCCGATCTGTTGTACCAGCGCCTGAATCTGCTGGCGGAAGGTGATCTTTCGCGCATCCGTGCCAACCTGGTACGCCAGGAGACGCTGCACCAACTGGCGATCGAACTCGGGCTTCCCGCTTGCATTCGTCTGGGTGAAGGCGAGATGCGTTCGGGCGGCAAGAAGCGTCCATCCATCCTGGCTGACACATTGGAGGCGGTGATTGGCGCGGTTTACCTGGATGCCGGCTTCATCGCGGCACAGCAATTGGTGCACCGCCTTTACAAGAACGTGGAGATCAATCCGACGATGGCCGCGCTCGGCAAGGATCCGAAGACCGAGTTGCAGGAATGGCTGCAAGGGCGCAAGATGAAAATACCACAATATCGGGTGGTTGCCACCATGGGCGCCGCCCACCAGCAGTCGTTCGATGTCGAGTGTGAAGTCCCGGAACTGGGCCTTTGCGAACGTGGCATTGGCGGTTCGCGGCGTGCGGGTGAACAGGCCGCCGCCGCGGCGATGTTGCAGACCCTGAAAAACCGGGCAAACACATGATCATGGATTCGGACATTCCTGCGCAGGCAGTGCCCCATGCACCGGACACGGCGGCGGGCACGCGTTGCGGCTTGATCGCAATCGTCGGCAAACCCAATGTGGGCAAATCGACGTTGCTCAATGCCCTGGTAGGCCAGAAGATCAGCATCACCTCGCGCAAGGCACAAACGACGCGCCACCGGATCACCGGCATGCGCACGCTTGAGCGGACGCAGTTCGTGTTTGTCGACACGCCCGGCTTTCAGACCCTGCACGGCAATGCGCTGAACCGGTCACTGAACCGGACGGTTCAGGGCGCCATTCAGGATGTCGATCTGATCCTGTTCGTGGCAGAGGCCGGTCGTTTCAACCAGGCCGATGCCAAGGTGCTGTCCTTGCTGGGCGCGGGCATTCCGGTGCTGCTGATCGCCAACAAGCTCGACCAGGTGACGCAGCGCAGCGATGTGGCGCCGTGGCTGCAGGAGATGCAGCAGCGATACGCGTTTGGCGAATTCGTGCCGATGTCGGCCAAGAATGCCCGCGACGTGACCCGGCTGCTCGCCATCTGCGAGAAGTATCTGCCCGACCAGCCGTGGTTCTATGCTGCCGACGAACTGACCGATCGCAGCGAGCGTTTCATGGCCAGCGAGATGGTACGGGAGAAGCTGTTTCGCCTGACCGGTGACGAGCTGCCGTATACCTCCACCGTGATCATCGACCAGTTCGCCGAGGAACCGCCTGCACGCAAGGGCCAGAAGCGACTGGTTCGGATCGCCGCCACCATCGTTGTCGAGCGAGACGGCCACAAGGCCATGGTGATCGGGGACAAGGGCGAGCGCATCAAGCGCATCGGCACCGAGACCCGGGTCGAACTCGAGAGGCTGTTCGACGCCAAGGTGTTCATCGAATTGTGGGTCAAGGTGCGTTCGGGGTGGGCAGACGACGAGGCACGGGTGCGCAGCTTCGGGTACGACTGAACGTTCGGGTGCACGCGTGGCCAGCCTGCGGATCACGGACGAACCGGCGTATGTATTGCATCGGCACGACTGGAGCGAGTCGAGCCTGATCCTGGAAGTCTTTACGCGCAACCATGGACGGGTTGCGCTGGTTGCCAAGGGGGCCAAGCGGCCGAGCTCCGCGCTACGTCCGATCCTGCTGCCCTTGCAACCGCTGCATGTGGCCTTCGGGGGGGATGCCGAGATCCGCACGCTGCGCAGCGCCGAATGGCAGGGCGGGCATGTGATGCCCAGCGGCAGTGCCTTATTGTCGGGTTACTACATCAACGAACTGGTGCTGACCCTGCTGGCGCGTGACGATCCGCATCCGGGCCTGTTCGACATTTATGCCGGTGTCGTGGCGGTGATCAGTTCCGAGCATGGTGATGCCTTGCAGACCGCTTTGCGCGCATTCGAACTGCTGCTGTTGCGCGAGATCGGCCTGTTGCCCTCGCTCGCCATGCAGACCATGACGCTGGCGCCACTGCAGGCCCAACAGCGCTACAGCCTGGTGGCGGAAGGTGGCCTGCGCCAAAGCGCGGACGGTGAACGTGCCAGCATCGCCGGCGCGGGCTGGGCTACTCTGCAAAGGGCGCTGGACAGCCCAGCGAGCTTCACCGATACGCTGCATGCCTGTGCGCCGGTGGTAGCCGAGCTCAAATCGCAATTGCGCAGCCTGCTCCATTACCATTGCGGCGTTACGACCTTGCGTACCCGCCAAATGATGATCGACCTTCAATCGCTATGAAACCCACCGCACTTTCCGTCAATCTCAACAAGGTCGCGCTGGTACGCAACACCCGCCATCTCGGAATTCCATCGTTGACCCGTGCCGCGGATATCTGCCTGGCCCACGGCGCCAACGGCATCACTGTCCATCCGCGGCCAGATCAGCGGCATATTCGCACCGAGGACGTGCACCTGCTGTCCGCCTTGCTCAAGCGCTGGCCCGACCGTGAGTTCAACATTGAAGGCAATCCGTTCCAGAATCTGATGGGCTTCGTGCAGGAATTGCGGCCGCATCAGTGCACGTTGGTTCCCGACAGCGAGGGCCAGTTCACCAGTGACCATGGCTGGAATCTGGCAATCGATGGCGAGCGCCTGCGTCCGCTGATTGCGCAGGCCAAGGCGCTGGGTGTGCGGGTCAGCCTGTTCATGGACCCTGATCCGGCTGGCATTGCGCTGGCGCGGGCGGTGGGTGCTGATCGGGTGGAACTGTACACGGAGCCGTATGCGAAGGCCTGGGGCACGGCCGCGCAATCGGCCGAAATCGAGCGCTTTGCCGCGGCGGCGCGCGTGGCCCAGCAGGCGGGCCTGGGCATCAATGCCGGCCACGACCTGAGCCGCGACAACCTCGGTGCCTTCTTGCAGGGCGTACCGGGGGTGCACGAGGTGTCGATCGGCCACGCGCTGATATCGGATGCGCTCGAACTCGGTTACGCTGCCACCGTGCAGGACTATCTGCGTGTCATCGATGCGGCATTTGCCGACAGGCCGGGGCACGCATGATCTACGGAATCGGCACCGACATCTGCGATGTCCGGCGTATTCGCGCCAGCCTGGAGCGTCATGGCGAGCGTTTTGCCCGCAAGGTTCTGAGTGATGGCGAGATGGCCACCTGGCAGACCCGCAGCGCCCGCTGGCCGGAGCGGGGCGTGCGTTACCTGGCAACGCGCTTCAGTGCCAAGGAGGCATTCAGCAAAGCCATTGGCCTGGGAATGCGCATGCCCATGACGTGGCGCCTGTGTGAAATCGACAAACTGCCTGCCGGCCACGCCAACGCCGGCAAACCCTGTATCGTGTTGCACGGCGAACTCAAGCGCTGGTTCGAATCGCAAGGCTTGCATGCCCATGTCAGTGTCACCGACGAAACCGACTATGCAGCCAGTTTCTGTGTGGTCGAAACCCGCGGCTGAGTGCCGGGTCGTGCGTGGACCGTTTCCGTCCCTTGCGGGGCATTGTCTTCCCTGAACACTGATATTTGCCATGCAAGCCCATTCGCCCCTGATCATCGACATCGCCGGTTTGCGACTGTCGGCCGTCGATCGCCGCCGGCTGCAGCATCCGCTGGTCGGCGGCATCATCCTGTTTGCCCGCAACTGGGTCGATCGCCGGCAATTGTCGGATCTGTGCAGCGAGATCAAGGGGCTGCGCAGCGACTTGTTGATCTTGGTCGATCACGAGGGCGGCCGGGTCCAACGCTTCAAGACCGATGGTTTCACCCATCTCCCGCCGATGCGGGAATTGGGCCGGATGTGGCAGGGCAAGGCGGGTACCGACCCACAGGCCAGTGCCTTGCAAGCCATGCGTGCGGCGACTGCCTGCGGTTATGTGCTGGGCGCCGAATTGCGCGCCTGTGGTGTCGACCTGAGCTTCACACCGGTACTTGACCTGGACTACGGTCCCAGTGGCGTGATTGGTGATCGCGCATTTGCATCAGACGCCGCCGTCGTCAGCGTGCTGGCCAAGAGCCTGATCCATGGGCTGCTGCAAAGTGGCATGGCCAATTGCGGCAAGCATTTTCCGGGGCACGGCTTCGTCGCGGCCGACTCGCATACCGAGATCCCGGTCGATCGGCGCAGCCTCAAGGCCATCCTGGCCGCCGATGCGGCCCCCTATGACTGGCTCGGTACCGCCTTGAGCAGTGTCATGCCCGCCCATGTGGTCTACCCACAGGTCGATGCCCGGCCGGCCGGATTCTCGGTGCGCTGGTTGCAGGACATCCTGCGCGCGAAGCTGGGATTTGGTGGTGCGGTATTCAGCGACGACCTGAACATGGCCGGTGCGCAGCAAATCGATGGCAAGCCGGTCACCCATGCCGTCGCTGCCGTGGCAGCGCTGAAGGCCGGATGCGACATGGTGCTGCTGTGCAACCAGAGCCAGGATGGCAAAACCGCGATCGACGAATTGATCGATGGCCTGACTCAGGCCTTGCGCGCAGGCTCTTGGAGCACGGACGCGGCCAGCGAGCAACGCAGGCTCGCGTTGTTTCCACCAGCCTTCGACTGTGACTGGGATGGCTTGATGGTGCAGCCGCTGTACATGCGCTCGCTCGATTTCATTCCCTGAGCAGCAGCAACAACGCTCGCGTGCCGCCTCCGGTACCGGCTCAGTCGATGTCGCAACGCATTTTTCCGTCCGATGGGATTAACCTGGCATGCCGGTGATGCGGTGACGCGGTCGTCATGATCCGGTTGTGCGTGGACCTGCGCCAGTGCCAACCACGCTCCGGCCAGCATGCCGGTACGCCCATGGTGCAGGGTCGTCGCCCGGTGCATGGTCGATATCAGCCGGCGGATGTCTCGCGTCGCAGTGCCGGGAACAGGATGACGTCGCGGATGCTTGGGCTGTCGGTCAGCAGCATCAGCAGCCGGTCGATGCCGATGCCGCAGCCACCGGTTGGCGGCATGCCGTATTCGAGTGCACGCACGAAGTCATGGTCAAAGAACATGGCCTCGTCGTCGCCGCTGTCCTTGGCCTCGACCTGGGCTTGAAACCGGGCGGCCTGCACCTCGGCATCGTTGAGCTCGCTGAAGCCGTTGCCGAACTCGCGCCCGGTGATGTAAAGCTCGAAGCGTTCGGTGACGTCCGGATTCTGGTCGCTGGCCCGAGCCAGCGGCGAGATCTCGACCGGATGCTCGCAGATGAAGGTAGGCTGCCACAACAGGTGCTCGACCGTTTCCTCGAAATACATCACCTGCAGGCTGGCCAGGCTGCGTTTGTCAAGCTGGTCTTTCTCTGCGGTCTTGCCGAGTTTGCGCAATGCAGCACGCAGGAACGTCACGTCATGGGCGCCAGCGCCGGCATCCGTGTGTTTTTCGAGCGCCTGTACGATGGTCAGGCGCTCGAACGGCTTGGACAGGTCTACCGGCTTGCCGTCGTAGAACGGTTGCAGGTGACCGAGCGCCTTGCGCGCCGCGTCACGCACCAGTTCCTCGGTGAAGTCCATCAGGTCCTGGTAGTTCCAGTACGCGGCGTAGAACTCCATCATCGTGAATTCAGGGTTGTGCCGCACCGAGATGCCTTCGTTGCGATAGCTCCGGTTGATCTCGAACACCCGGTCGAAACCACCGACGATCAGGCGCTTGAGGTACAACTCGGGCGCGATGCGCAGGTACATCTGCTGGTCGAGTGCATTGTGGTGCGTGATGAAGGGTTTGGCGTTGGCACCGCCCGGGATCGGATGCAGCATCGGCGTCTCGACCTCCAGGAAAGCATGGCTGACCATGAAGTCGCGTATGCCGCTGATGACATGGCTGCGCGCGACGAAACGCGCGCGCGTGGTCTCGTCCATCATCAGGTCGACATAGCGCTGGCGATACTTCAGTTCCTGGTCGTTGATGCCATGGAACTTGTCCGGCATCGGGCGCAAACTCTTGACGAGCAGACGGATCTCGCTGGCATGGATCGACAGTTCCCCGGTGCGGGTGCGGAACATGCGTCCCTGCACCGCGACGATGTCACCCAGGTCCCAATGCTTGAAGTCCTCGTAAATGCCGGCGCCGATCTCCTCGCCCTTGATGTAGACCTGCATGCGGCCGGTGCTGTCCTGCAGCGTGGCAAAACTGGCCTTGCCCATGACACGCTTGAGCATCATGCGCCCGGCAATGCTGACGCTGACGCCCCGTTCGGCCAGTTCCTCCGACGTTTGTTCCGCGTGGGTCCGTGCCAGGTCGGCCGCCTTGTGCGTGGGCTTGAAATCGTTGGGAAACGCGGCGCCGAGCCCCTGTGCCTGGCGTTGCCGCAGAACCTGCAGCTTCTCGCGCCGCTCGGCGATCAGTTGGTTGTCATCGAGAATCGGTTCGGGGGTGGGCTGGACAGACATGGCAGGTGGACGGTGACGCGGGTGGGCGAACCCTGGGGTGGCTCACGTCGGGTATGGAGGGTTGCAAAAATGGTGTCGTGCCGGGTGCTGACACCCGGTCGCGGCGATGTGCGTTATAAAGGTCCACCCGTGGCGCATGATCCGCTGGCACGGGTGCCGAAGGATTCTATTATCGCCAGTGCGGCGCCATTTCCCGGGACACATGTTTTATCAAATCTTCAGTTTCCTGTTGCAGATCGCCGCAGGCCTCCTCGTGGGACTGTGTCTGCTGCGCCTGTACATGCAATACCACCGGGTATCGTTGTCGGCGCGCTCGGGCAATCCGATCGGTCCGCTGATCTTTGCGCTGACAGATTGGCTGGTATTGCCGCTTCGCCGCCTGATCCCGCCGGTGGGGCGCTGGGACACCGCCAGTCTGGTTGCCGCGCTGTTGATCGAGCTGGCGCAATATGCCTTGTTGTGGCTGATCGGCGGAGGGCACGGATCGCCGGCGTTCGTGGCCCTGCTGGCACTGTTCGGTGTGGCGCGGCTGGCATTGTCCGGCCTGAGTGTACTGGTCATCGTCTACGCGGTGTTGTCCTGGGTGCAGACGCATTCACCGATGATGGGACTGCTGGCGCGCCTGGTGTCGCCGCTGCTGCAGCCGATCCGCCGGGTCGTTCCTCTGGTGGGCGGCATCGACCTGTCGCCGCTGGTATTGCTGATCTTGTTGCAGATCGGCGGCATTGTGCTGGAGTCGGTGCTCGCCGGCACGATGATCTGACCGCGCCCGCGCGGTCGTCACCGGCTGGGACCGGCTGGTTCAGACGACGGCGTCGGCGCTCTGGCGCTGCAACATCGCCAGGCAGTTGGCAACCACCTTGCGCAACTCGCGTCGGTCGCAGACCATGTCGACCGCGCCTTTTTCCTGCAGGAATTCCGAGCGCTGAAAGCCTTCGGGCAGCGTGACGCGCAGTGTCGATTCGATCACGCGTGGTCCGGCGAATCCGATCAGCGCCTTGGGCTCGGCGATCACGATGTCGCCCATGAAGGCAAAACTGGCGCTGACACCGCCGGTGGTCGGGTCGGTCAGGATGCTGATGAAGGGCAGTCCCTTCTTGGCCAGGTGGGTCAGTGAGGCATTGGTCTTGGCCATCTGCATCAGGCTGAGCAGGCCTTCCTGCATGCGTGCGCCGCCGGTCGCTGTAAAACACACGAAGGCGGTTTTTTGCTCGATCGCCGTCTCGACGCCGCGCACGAAACGTTCACCCACGACCGAGCCCATGCTGCCAGCCATGAAGTCGAATTCGAAGCAGGCCACCACCACATTGATGTTTTGGACAGTGCCGCCCATCACGACCAGCGCGTCAGTTTCGCCGGTATTGTCCATCGCCTCCTTGAGACGTTCCGGGTATTTGCGGCTGTCCTTGAATTTCAGCGGATCGACTGGGATGACCTCCTGGCCGATCTCGAAACGGCCTTCGTTGTCGAGGAACATGTTTAACCGGGCGCGTGCGCCGATGCGGTGGTGGCGTCCACAATTCGGGCACACGTTCTGGTTCTGCTCCAGATCGGTCTTGTAAAGCACCGTATCGCAACTCGGGCATTTGATCCACAGGCCTTCGGGCACACTACGCCGGTCAGCCGGATTGGTAGGCAGGATCTTCGGGGGAAGCAGTTTTTCTAACCAGCTCATGGGGTCAACTCCTGTGTCCTGGTGAACGGGGATTATCGCGTCGCCGACTGCGCGTCGAGCGCGTCGCGGATGCCCTGCAAAAACGCGCCCGCCGCGGGGATTACCGCGTCGCGCGGCAGATCTCCGATCAACTGGATGATGCGGCTGCCGATGACCACGGCGTCCGCGCTGCGGGCCACCGCACAGGCCGATTGCGCGTCACGTATGCCGAAGCCGACCCCCAGGGGCAGTTTCACGTGTTCGCGGATCCGCGGCAACATGGCCTCGACGGCCGCGACATCGAGGTTGCCGGCGCCGGTCACGCCCTTGAGCGACACATAGTAGACGTAGCCGCTGGCAACTGCCGCGACCTGGGCCATGCGCCGTTCGGTACTGGTGGGCGCCAGCAGGAAGATCAGATCCATCCCGTGGCGCCGCAATTCGTCGGCAAAAGCCACGCACTCCTCGGGCGGATAGTCGACGATCAGCAGCCCGTCGACACCGGCGCTGGCGGCATCACGCACAAACGGGCTGCCGCCAGCCGCATTGGACGGGCCGTGCCGCTGGTCGTACCTTTCGACCGGATTGGCATATCCCATCAGCACCACCGGCGTGTAGTCATCCTTCTGGCGAAACACGCGCACCATCTCGATCACTTGCGCCAGACCGATGCCGGCCGCCAGGGCCTTGTCGCCGGCCAGTTGGATCACGGCACCATCGGCGCTGGGGTCCGAGAACGGCACGCCGAGTTCGATCACGTCGGCACCCGCAGCCACCATGCCATGCATCAGCTCCGGCGTAATGTCCGGGTAGGGGAAGCCCGCTGTGACGTACGGTATCAGCGCCTTGCGCTGCTCGCCTTGCAGTCGGGTGAATGCTTTGGCAATGCGGTTGACGGTGGACCCTTGCGGACCGTGTGTCGTGGCATCCGCCTTTGTTGCGACCTGGCGGTTCATTTCCGGGCTCCGGTTGTATGTGGCAGCGTTACGCCGACACCACCTTTGACCGCCTGCCCCTTGCAACTGGGTCGGCAGTAGAAGTCGGCGTCGCTCAGGTCGGCGACGGTTCCGATGTCCTTGTCGCCGCGCCCGGACAGATTGACCAGGATGGACTGGTCGGGCCGCATGGTCTTGGCCAGTTTCATCGCATAGGCGACCGCATGGCTGGATTCCAGTGCCGGTATGATGCCTTCGGTACGGCACAGGTAGTGGAACGCCGCCAGGGCTTCGGTGTCGGTGATGCCGACATATTCGGCGCGGCCGATATCCTTCAGCCAGGCGTGTTCCGGGCCGACGCCGGGATAGTCCAGGCCGGCACTGATGCTGTGCGTCTCGGTCACCTGACCGTCGTCGTTCTGCAGGATGTAAGTGCGATTGCCATGCAACACGCCCGGGCTGCCGCGCTGCAGCGATGCCGCGTGCTTGCCGCTGTCCAGGCCTTCACCTGCAGCTTCCACGCCGATCAGGCGTATGCCTTCATGCGAGATGTAAGGGTAGAAGATGCCCATGGCGTTGCTGCCGCCGCCGACACAGGCCACCACCGCATCCGGTTGCGTGGTGTGGCAGGACTGGGCCGCGAGCATCTCGGGCATCTGCTTGACGCATTCCTCGCCGATCACACTCTGGAAGTCGCGCACCATCATCGGGTAGGGATGGGGCCCCGCAACCGTTCCGATGATGTAAAAGGTGTTGTCGACATTGGCCACCCAGTCGCGCATCGCCTCGTTCAATGCGTCCTTGAGTGTCCTGCTGCCGCTCTCCACCGGTACTACCTTGGCGCCGAGCAGGTGCATGCGGTAGACGTTGGGGCTCTGGCGCTTGATGTCCTCGCTGCCCATGTAGACCACGCATTCCAGTCCGTAGCGGGCACAGATTGTGGCAGTGGCCACTCCGTGTTGTCCGGCGCCGGTTTCGGCAATGATGCGAGGTTTGCCCATGCGCCGGGCCAGCATGGCCTGACCGATGGTGTTGTTGACCTTGTGCGCACCGGTATGGTTGAGGTCTTCGCGCTTGAGGTAGATCTGGGCGCCGCCTTGTTCGCGGCTCATGCGTGCCGCGTGGTAGATCGGAGAAGGGCGACCGACGAAATGCGCCAGTTCATACTTGAACTCGGCGATGAACTCCGGGTCATGCTGGTAGCGGGCGTAGGCCTGCTGTAGTTCCTCGATGGCAAGTGTCAGCGTTTCGCTGACGAAGCTGCCGCCATATTTGCCGAAATGACCGGTTGGATCAGGTTGCTGGTAGGGATACATGGTGGGACCTTGCAAGTTGCGCGTCTGCCGCGCGTACGGCGGCGACGAACTGATGGATCTTGCCGGCGTCCTTGATGCCCTTGGACACCTCGACACCGGAGCTGACATCTACGGCCAGCGTCTTACAACGCGGCCGTACCTGCAAGATGCCATCGATCACGTTTGCAGGCGTGAGTCCACCACTTAAGACGAGGTGACAGTTGACGCTTGGAGGAAGGAGTGACCAATTGAATGCCTTGCCGCTTCCGCCAAACCCTTCGACGTGGGCGTCGAGCAGGATGGCGTGCGCACTTTGGAATGAAGAGGCGTATTTTACGAGATCAAAGGAGTCGGCTTCGGCGCCCAGCGGAATTCTTGCGGCGCGCAGATATGCCCGGGCCCCATTGCCGCAGGTTTGCTGGCAATAGGCTTCGGTTTCGTCGCCGTGAAACTGCGCCATCGCGCAGGCCAATCGATCGAAATCCTGTCGCACCACGGCGGGTACCTCGTTCACGTACAACAGCACCGGCGTGATGAACGGTGGCAGGCGACGGGCCAACTGTACCGCGCGATCGATCGACACGAGCCGCGCACTGCGCGGGTAACGCACGAATCCGATGGCATCTACGCCGGCTGCGACGGCGGCATCGACATCCTGTTCGCGGGTCAAGCCGCAGATCTTGATGCGGGTGCGGTGCAGTCCTGGAGTGGCAGCGTTCATGGCAGGCCATCATACGCGGCGGTGCGTTCCGGCAAACCCCAATGGGCGTCATAGCGCGGGCCCAGAAAATACAGGCCGTCGGGTGCGAACGTCGGGGCCGCATGTTTGCGCTGGCGCGCCTGCAGTACCTCGTTGATCCATTCAGGTGACTTGCTGCCATTGCCGACGACAACCAGGCAACCCATGACATTGCGGATCATGTGGTGCAGGAAGGCATTGGCTTCGAACTCGAAACGCAAATAGGCGCCGCGCCGCGAGATATCGATCCGGCGCATCTGCTTGACCGGCGACAAGGCCTGGCATTGTGATGCCCTGAACGAGGAAAAGTCGTGCTCACCGATCAAGTGTTGCGCCGCCACCCGCATGCGTTGCGCATCCAGCGACTTTGTCACCCATCCGACCCGACCGGTGTCGATGCTGGGGCGCACTGGCGATTCATATATCAGGTATGCATAACACCGCGCCGTCGCGCTGGCCCGGCTGTGGAACGAGGCAGGCACCTCGCGCGCCCATTCGACGCTGATGTCCTTTGGCAGCAGGGCATTGGTGCCGCGCACCCAGGAGATCTCGCGCCGCACGCTGCTGGTATCGAAGTGCACGACCTGCATCAGCGCATGCACACCTGCATCGGTGCGTCCGCAACACAGCGTGGATACGGGTTGTGCCGCAAGCCGGGTCAAGGCCTTTTCGACCTGGTCTTGCAGCGTCTGTCCCGATAGCTGGCTTTGCCAGCCCTGGTAGGCGCGTCCGTTGTAACTGATGCCGAGCGCGATTCTCACGCCTGGGACGCGGCAAAAAGTGGCAAGGCGCGCGTGGCGCGCACTCAGCCCAGGCTGGCCAAGGCGCGTTGTGCCTTGGCCTTCAATTCACCGGTCGCCTCGGCGATCACTTCCTCGATCAGTGCTCTTGCGCCATCGTCGTCGCCAATCGAGACGAATTCGTCTGCCAGTGCAAGTTTGGTGGCCAATGGATCTTCCGGCTCTGCCGTAGCTTGCTCGGACGGCGCGTCCCCAGCGTCCAGATCGAGCGACAACGTGCCCAGGTCAAACTCCAGCATCCCGCCCTGTGGTTCGGATGGCGCACTGAACGGTGTTTGCGAGGCGGTCAACTTGTTCGGGGCGGTTGCATCGAAATTGCGGCCGGCGGCGCGCTCGGTGGCGGCCGCGGGTACCTCGGTGGGATCTTCGTCCGTCAAGGACAATGGTGATGGGCTGGTCGAGCCGAAGCTCACGGCAGCCTGTTTGCGGAAGTCGTCGCTGTCGACCGTACCCAGGGCCACGGTGTCGTCTGCCTGGTCAAGGTCGGGCAAGGCTATCTCGACCGGCAGTTGCGGCGTGACTTGCCCCGGCTTGATCGTCATGGATTCGGTGGCTTCCCCGAAGTCGATATCCAGATCGGCTGGCTGGGACGCCAAGGCTGGCATGGCTATCGTCGGTTCGAGCTGGCTCGGGCGAGCTTCCATGATGGCACTGGCGGGCTCATCGTCCAGCGAGAAATCCAGGTCGAGGTCGAGGTCCACCGAGGCAGAGGACTGTGCTTCGACGGGTTCGGCCGAGCGGTCGATCTTCTGGGTCGCCATGCTGGTCGCTGCCATGACTCCCGTCGGACTGGTGGCCAGTGGCGAGCCTTCGGCAACGGGCGTGCTGCCGGGCTTGTACAACGGATTCGCCGGATCGATGCCTTGCCCCTGCTCGCAGATGCGAGCCCATTCGGGACTGTCGGCTCCGGCCAGGTGAAACGCCTCCTTGGCCATGGATTGGAATGCCTGCGCATCGCGCCGCTTGGCATAGATGTCCAGCAGTTTCTGGTGCACGGCGATGCGACCCGGATGGGTGCGCAGTGCTTCCTTGAGGATTTCTTCGGCCTGCAGATCGCGTCCATAAGCCAGGTACACATCGGCTTCGGCGACCGGGTCGACGTCGTCAGCCGCGTCGAGTTGGCTGGGCGAATACACCATGGAGGAACCGGTGACTGCCGCATCGGCCGTATCCACCCGTTGTCCGCCGCTGGCGCCAAAGAAAGAGTCAGGCTGAAGGCGGCTTTCCAGGAACGCGCTGTCGACCTCGGCCGCTTCACGGCGCTGGCGAACCTTGTAGTAGCCCAGCCCCGCCAGCAGGGCGATCAGCAATCCACCGCCGAGCAAGGTCAGTGGGTTGTCTAGCAACTGGCTCAGAAAGCCGGGCTCCGGTGCGGTCGGGGTCGCGGGAGCCGGCTTTGCAACCGGCGCCGGTGGTGCAGTAGATTGCGAGGCCTCTGCTTGCGAGGCGACTGCTACAGGTGCTGCAGCGGGCGCGGCTGCCGCTGACACAGCCGCCACAGGTGCGGCCGCCGTGATGGCAATCGGCGCACTCGACGCCGCCGCTGGCGTCACGGCCAACGGAGCAGCGGTACCGGTTGTAGCGGACGCCGCACCAATGCTGTTTAGGTCCTTGACGTTGCGGGTCAGTTCTGCGGCCCGTTTGGCGGCATCTTCCGCGGCCTTGGCCTGGGCGATCTTTTCCTCGGCAGCCTTGGCGTCGGCGTTGCCTTTGGACAGGGTCAGCTTGTCCGGCGCCGGGGTGGCCGTGCGTTTGTCCTCGACCCGGGCCTGAACGGTACCGCCCGCAGCGCGGTCTGCAGCCTCGACCTTCCGCGCCGGTGCATTGCTGGCGAGCTTGCTGCGGAACTGGTTGAAGTCCTTGCTTTGGGCGATCACCGTGCGCGATGCTTCCGCTTCCGGGACGGCGCTGAGCTGCTCCTCGTTCGGCATGGTGAGCACCGCGCCGGCCTTGAGCAGGTTGAGGTTGCCGTTGATGAACGCGTTCTGGTTGGCGCGCAACAGCGCTACCAGCATCTGGTCGAGCGACACCTCAGCGGGCTTGTTGGCGCGGGCAATTTCACTGGCGGTATCACCGCGCTGTACCGTCACCTTGCGGTTCGCGACCGGTCGCGCCGCAGCGGCGGGAGTTGCCGCTGCGCGCGTTGTAGCCGGCGCTGGCGCAGCCGGTGCCGCGGTTGCAGCCGCCACGCGCGCGGGGGCTACTGGTGTGGTCACAACCTGGGGCGCCGTAGGGGCAGCTGGTGCACGTGCCCGCAGCGCTGGCGGATCAAGCAGGACGGTGTAGTCGCGCACAATGCGCCCGCTGGCCCAGTTGGCTTGCACGATCAGGTCGACGAAGGGTTCCGATACCACCCTTTCGCTGACCAGGCGGATATAGGCGCGCCCATCGGCACGCCGCTGCAGTGTTATCTGTACGCCGGCCAGTGCCGGGTTGTACTCGAGCCCGGCGGCGCGAAAAGCGCCTGGCAGGGCGATCGAGGGTTTGAGCGAGGCCGCCTCGTCGGCATTGATGTCGGGAATGTCAATCTCAGCCCTGAGTGGCTCTCCCAAGGCCGATTGAACGGTGATGCGTCCGAGTGCCAGAGCAAAGGCCGATGACGCGGGAAGGCCAAGCAGCGCAATGACCAGAGATGCGACAGCGGTCTTGCGCCAGCCATGTGACTTAGGGATCAATTTAGTAGCCTCCGATGCTCGCGCACATCACCACGACTGCGCAATGTGGGTGCAGATGCCGCGACACTCTAACCTGAAAAAGGACCATAACATCAATGTTTTAGCCTGACAAGGTGAGAAAGCGCTCAAATCTTTCCGCACCTGCAGGCACCCATAGATGCCGGTCTGGATGTTGTCAATTGGCAACGCATTGGATGATAGTCGCAATGCCTCCAGGTCGGACCGGCCTGGCACATCAGCGCTCGACAAGAATTCGCAACATGCGGCGCAAGGGTTCCGCCGCACCCCACAGCAATTGGTCGCCGACGGTGAAGGCGCCGACATATTCCGGCCCCATGGTCAGCTTGCGGATCCTTCCTACCGGAATATCCATTGTGCCGGTGACCGCCACCGGCGTCAGTTGCGCCATCGTGGCTTCGCGGTTGTTGGGGATCACCTTGACCCAGGCATTGTCGGCGGCGATCAAGGCCTCAATGTCGGCGATCGGCACGTCCTTTTTCAGCTTGAACGTCAGCGCCTGGCTGTGGCAGCGCATCGCGCCGACGCGCACACAGAAGCCATCCACGGGAATAGGCGCGGCATCGAAGCCAGGCCCCCGGCCCAGAATCTTGTTGCTTTCGGCGCCGCCCTTCCATTCCTCGCGGCTGACGCCGTCGCCCAGATCCTTGTCGATCCAGGGGATCAGGCTGCCGCCGAGTGGAACACCGAAGTTGGCCGTTTCAGCGGCTGTCATGGAATGCTGGCGCGTCAGGATTTTGCGGTCGATTTCCAGGATTGCCGAGCGCGGGTCGTCGAGCAAGGCGCGGACTTCTGCATTCAGACTGCCGAACTGCGTCAGCAATTCACGCATGTGTTGCGCGCCGCCGCCCGAAGCCGCCTGGTAGGTCATGGAACTCATCCATTCCACCAGATCCGCCTTGAATAGCGCGCCGACTCCCATCAGCATGCAGCTGACGGTGCAATTACCGCCGATCCAGTTGCGACCGCCCTTGGCCATCGCCGCCTGGATCACCGGCAGGTTGACCGGGTCCAGGATGATGACGGCGTCTTCCTGCATACGCAGGCTGGACGCAGCATCGACCCAGTGGCCATTCCAGCCTGCGCTGCGCAGCTTGCCGTAGACGGCGCTGGTGTAGTCTCCACCTTGCGCCGTGATGATGATGTCGCAGCGCTTGAGTGCGGCGATATCCATGGCGTCCTGGAGCCGCTCGCCGGATTTGCCATGTGCCGGGGCGTCACCACCCGCGTTGGAGGTCGAAAAGAAGATCGGGTCGATCAGGTCGAAATCACCCTCGGCCTGCATGCGATCCATCAGGACGGAGCCGACCATGCCTCTCCAGCCGACCAGACCTGTTACTTTTCCTGCGCTGCTCATGTGCGTCACCCTTTGTCAAACTGAATGTGAGGGGCTATTCAGCTGTCCGGCTCGTCCAGCCGGGGAGGGCGCGACGAACCGGGCTGCTTCAGCCTTTGGTGGTGTTCGTCTTGGTAATGGACGAGCCGACGGGCAAGGCGTTGTGCTGCCGCGACGGAGCGGACAGGGCACAGGGCTTTGCCACGAAAATCATCGCGCGATTGTAGGGGAATCAGCCGCGCAAAGCCTTCACGACCGCATCGCCCATTTCGGCGGTGCCGACCCGGGTGGTGCCCGCGCTATGGATATCTGCGGTACGCAAGCCTTGTTCCAGCACGCGGGCCACCGCAGCCTCGATGCGGTCCGCAGCCTCGGTCTGGTTCAGACTGAAGCGCAGCATCATGGCAGCGCTCATGATCGTGGCCAGCGGGTTGGCGATGCCCTGGCCGGCGATGTCCGGCGCGCTGCCATGGCTAGGCTCGTACAGCCCCTGGTTGCTGGCATTCAGGCTGGCGGAGGGCAGCATGCCGATGGAACCGGTCAGCATCGCCGCCTCGTCACTCAGGATGTCGCCGAACATGTTGCCGGTCACCACCACGTCGAACTTCTTGGGCGCTTTGACCAGCTGCATGGCCGCGTTGTCGACATACATGTGGTCCAGCGCAACGTCAGGGTATTCACGGCCCACGTCGGTGACGACGTCCTTCCAGAACTGGAAGGTCTCCAGCACGTTGGCCTTGTCGACGCTGGTAAGCTTCTTGCCGCGCTTGCGTGCGGCCTGGAACGCGACATGCGCAATGCGTTCGATCTCCGGGCGGGAGTAGCGCATGGTGTCAAACGCCTCCTCGCTCCCGGGAAAGTGACCGTCAGTCGCCGTTCGCCGGCCGCGCGGCTGCCCAAAGTAGATGTCGCCGGTGAGCTCGCGGATGATCAGCAGGTCCAGCCCGGCGATCAGCTCGGGTTTGAGGCTCGACGCGCCGACCAGTGGCGCATGGCAAATTGCTGGTCGCAGATTGGCAAACAGGCCCAGGGCCTTGCGCAGCCCCAGAATCGCCTGCTCCGGGCGCAACGAACGCTCGAGTTTGTCGTACTTCCAGTCCCCGACCGCGCCAAACAGGATGGCGTCAGACTGCCTGGCCAGCGCCAGTGTGGATTCGGGCAACGGATGGCCGTGCGCCTCGTAGGCGGCCCCACCGACCAGCGCAGTTTCGGTTTCGAACTTCAGTTCCAGCGCGCCGAGAACCTTCATTGCTTCTGGGACGATTTCGGTGCCAATGCCGTCGCCCGGGAGTACTGCTATTTTCATTTTTCGGTTCGTGGTGGGTTCATGCACAAGGGCGTACAGATGCGTGTTTCAGGGTCAGCGCATCTGGCGGTTCCAGATCTCCGCCTGGCTCTGAGTCTGGGCCTGCGCCTGGAACACGGAGTCACTTTTGGCCAATTCTGCGCAAAGGTAACTGCCTTGAGTAGGTGTGCCGATAGCCCCGATGCACAACTGTCGAAGCGACTGGGCCGACGGCGCATGCGCCATGAGCATGCGCAACTGGGGCGGCATCTTCGTCAGAAGCTCGGCTTGTCTGGCCTGCTGGCAAAAGGTGTTGTTGGCTGTCCTGAATTGGACGTTTTCGCACTTGCGCGCGATCGTAGGCAACTCCGACGACCGGCCCAGCAAGGCCTGGATGGCAGGCACCGCCAGCAGATCTTCCAGGATTCCCGCCTGCGCTGTCTGCACAGCACAACCAGAGCACAGCAACGTGGCGATCAGGAATTTCTGCATGGCGACTCCTTGGGCTACAAAAACGTGTTGGCAAGCCAGGGCTTGGACGCCAGGCGTTCGGCCTCGAAGACCTTGATCTTGTCTGACTGGCGCAGCGTCAGTCCGATATCGTCGAATCCGTTGAGCAGGCAAAATTTGCGAAAACCCTGCACCTCAAACGGGTGTTCCTCACCTTGCGGCAGCACGACGACCTGGCGCTCGAGGTCGACGGTCAGGCTATAACCCGGATAGGCCGCGACCGCGTCGAACAGCGCACTGATCGTGGTCTCGGGAAGGACGATCGGCAACAGTCCGTTCTTGAAGCTGTTGTTGAAAAAAATGTCGGCGAAACTCGGCGCCAGGATCGCCCGGAAGCCGTACTGGTCGAGTGCCCAGGGCGCGTGCTCGCGGGAAGATCCGCAGCCGAAGTTCTTGCGTGCCAGCAGAATGGACGCGCCGGCGTAGCGCGGCTGGTTCAGGATGAAGTCGGGGTTGGGCTTGCGACTGGCGGGGTCCTGGCCCGGGAACCCCGGATCCAGGTAACGCCAGGCGTCGAACAGGTTCTGTCCGAAGCCGGTTTTGCGGATCGACTTGAGAAATTGCTTGGGAATGATCGCATCGGTATCGACGTTTTCGCGATCCATTGGCGCTACCAGGCCCTTGTGTATGGTAAATTTTTGCATCACTTCTTCTTGGTTGCGTCAGATGAATCTGCGGACGTCGACGAAGTGGCCATGGATGGCCGCGGCCGCAGCCATTGCGGGGCTGACCAGGTGGGTTCGACCACCTGCGCCCTGACGGCCTTCAAAATTGCGGTTGCTGGTCGATGCACAGCGCTCGCCCGGCTCCAGCCGGTCGGCGTTCATGGCCAGGCACATCGAGCAGCCCGGCTCGCGCCATTCAAAGCCTGCGGCCTTGAAGATCTCGTCCAGGCCTTCTTGCTCAGCCTGCTGCTTGACCAGGCCGGAGCCCGGAACGACCATCGCCAGTTTGACGTTTTTGGCAATCTTCTGCCCCATCTTCTTGACGACGGCGGCAGCTTCGCGCATGTCTTCGATACGGCTGTTGGTGCACGAGCCGATGAATACCTTGTCGACATAAAGGTCGTTCAAGGCCTTGCCGGGCTCCAGACCCATGTAGATCAGGGCCCGTTCAATGGCTCCGCGCTTGTTGGCGTCTTTTTCCTTGTCGGGGTCCGGTACGCGGGCGTCGATACCGAGGACCATCTCGGGCGAGGTGCCCCAGGTCACCTGCGGCACGATGGTTGACGCGTCGAGTTCGACCACCGCGTCGAACCGGGCATCCGGGTCGGAGTGCAAGGTGCGCCAATAAGCGACCGCCTGGTCCCAGGCGACACCGGACGGTGCCAATGGGCGGCCCTTCACGTAATCGATGGTTTTCTGGTCGACCGCCACCAGGCCGGCGCGTGCGCCAGCCTCAATGGCCATGTTGCAGACCGTCATGCGGCCTTCCATGCTCAAGGCTCGGATGGCCGCGCCGGCGAATTCGATCGTGTAACCGGTGCCGCCGGCGGTGCCGATGCGACCAATGATGGCCAGCACGATGTCCTTGGCCACGCAACCGACGGGCAACACACCATCAACCCGCACCAGCAAGTTCTTGGCCTTGCGGGCCAGCAGCGTCTGCGTGGCCAGCACATGTTCGACTTCGCTGGTGCCGATGCCGTGGGCGAGGGCGCCGAAAGCGCCGTGCGTGGAAGTATGCGAGTCGCCGCACACCACGGTCATGCCGGGCAGGGTCGCGCCGTTCTCGGGGCCGATCACATGGACAATGCCCTGGCGCTTGGACAGGAATGGAAAATAGGCCGCGGAACCGAATTGTGCGATGTTGGCGTCCAGCGTCGTGACCTGCTCGCGGCTGATCGGGTCTGTGATGCCGTCATAGCCACGTTCCCAGCCGGTCGTCGGCGTGTTGTGATCTGCTGTAGCCACAACCGAGCTGACGCGCCAGACCTTGCGGCCGGCCTGGCGCAGGCCCTCGTAGGCCTGGGGGCTGGTGACTTCATGCACCAGGTGCCGATCGATATAGAGGATGGACGTGCCGTCCTCTTCGGTATGGACGACATGCTCGTCCCAAATCTTGTCGTACAGCGTTCGGCTCATGGCTTTCTATCCGTAAAGGCGCAATTTTACGGCGCCCACAGCGGGGGCGGGCGCGCAGGGTCGCTCCGCGAGGTGGCTGGCGGATCAGCGCTGGCCGATGGCCACCACGTCGCGTTGCGGCGAACCTGTGAACAATTGGCGCGGACGCCCGATCTTGTATTCCGGGTCGCCGATCATTTCGTCCAGCTGGGCGATCCAGCCCACCGTGCGCGCCAGCGCGAAGATGGCCGTGAACATCGAAGTCGGGATGCCGATTGCGCGCTGGACGATGCCAGAGTAGAAGTCGACGTTGGGATACAACTTGCGTTGCACGAAGTAGTCATCTTCCAGGGCGATCTTCTCCAATGCCATGGCCAGCTTGAACAGCGGGTCGTTTTCCAGGCCCAGCGCACTGAGCACTTCCTTGCACGACTCCTGCATCAGCTTGGCACGCGGATCGTAGTTCTTGTAGACCCGGTGGCCGAAGCCCATCAGCTTGATCCCGGAGTTCTTGTCCTTGACCTGGCTGATGAATTCACCGATCTTGTCCACGCCACCCATGGCCTGAATATCTTCCAGCATCTTCAAAGCGGCTTCATTGGCGCCGCCATGGGCCGGACCCCACAGACACGCGACGCCGGCTGCTATGGCTGCAAACGGATTGGTGCCCGAACTGCCACACAGGCGCACCGTCGACGTAGAGGCGTTCTGCTCGTGGTCGGCGTGCAGGATGAAGATGCGATCGAGGGCGCGCTCGATCACCGGGTTGACGACATAGTCCTCGCACGGGTTGGCGAACATCATGTGCAGCAGGTTGCCGGCATAGCTCAGGTTGTTGCGCGGGTACATGTACACCTGGCCGGCATTGTATTTATAAGCCATGGCCACCAGCGTAGGCATCTTGGCGATCAGGCGGATCGCCGAGATCTTGCGATGCTCCGGGTTATGGATGTCGGTACTGTCGTGGTAGAACGCCGACATGGCGCCGACCAGTCCGGTCAGGATGGCCATCGGGTGTGCGTCACGGCGAAAGCCGCGCACGAAGGCATGCATCTGCTCGTGCACCAACGTGTGGTTGGTAACCAGATCACTGAATTCCGACTTGGCGCTCTGGTTCGGTAGCTCTCCATACAGCAGCAGATAGCAGGTTTCCATGAAGTCGCAATTGGTTGCGAGCTGCTCGATGGGATAACCGCGGTACAGCAGTTCGCCCTTGTCTCCATCGATGTAGGTGATGCTGGATTCACAGGCAGCCGTTGACATGAAGCCAGGGTCAAAGGTGAACATGCCGGTCTGCGCATACAGCTTGCGAATGTCGACGACATCCGGACCGATAGTGCCGGTATAGATCGGCAACTCGATATTCGGCGCACCGTTGCTGAAGGACAGCGTTGCTTTGTTGTCAGCCAGTTTCATCTTTCACCCTTTCAGTTTCATTTTCTCAACATGTCCAGAACCTCGACGACGTCGTCCCGATCCAGCCTTGCATCTATATCTGCCAGCCCCGCGCGCCCGAGGTGCAGGTCCAGCAGGTCATTGTCACTCAGGTCCATCAAATCGGTCAGGGCGCGGCCATTGCGCTCGGTTAGTCCTGGGCCGTGCCGTTCAAAGAACCGCGCGAGAAAAAGATCGTTTTCCAGCATTCCGCGGCGGCATCGCCAGCGCAGTTTGCTCAACGCCCGCTTTTCCATCAACGGGTCTGGGGCACTGTCGGCCAAAATTCGTGTCCTGGTCGCGGCAGCTTACACCGTCCGGTACACCATCATCTCCTTGATCTTGCCAATCGCCTTGGTGGGATTGAGCCCCTTGGGGCAGACGTCGACACAGTTCATGATCGAGCGGCAACGGAACAGGCGATACGGATCTTCCAGGTTGTCAAGTCGCTCACCGGTGGCCTCGTCGCGGCTGTCGGCAAGAAAGCGGTAGGCTTGTAGCAGGCCGGCAGGACCGACGAACTTGTCCGGGTTCCACCAGAAGCTCGGGCAACTGGCCGAGCAGCTGGCGCACAAGATGCATTCGTACAGGCCGTTGAGCTCATCGCGCTCCTGCGGACTTTGCAGGCGCTCCTTCTCTGGCGGCACGTTGTCGTTGATCAGGTAAGGCTTGATCGAGTTGTACTGCTTGAAGAATTGCGTCATGTCAACGATCAGGTCGCGCACCACTGGCAGTCCAGGCAGGGGCTTGAGCGTGATCACACCGGGCAACTTGAGCATATTGGTCAAACAGGCCAGGCCGTTCTTCCCATTGATGTTCATGGCGTCGGAGCCGCAGACACCTTCGCGGCATGAGCGCCGAAAGGAAATGCTCGGATCGACCGCCTTGAGTTTCATCAGTGCGTCCAGCAGCATGCGTTCATGGCCGTCGAGTTCGACCTCGATCGTCTGCATGTAGGGCTTGGCATCCTTGTCGGGATCGTAGCGATAGATATGGAAGGTACGTTGGGTCATGTCTGGCTCCGTTCGGATCGGCGGGCGACTGCATCGCCTGCACGAAAGGGTACGTGTTCAAATTTAGGTTCGACCTTGCCTAGAAGGTGCGTACCTTGGGTGGGACGGAATCGACCGTTAGCGGCTTGAGCTGGACCGCCTTGTAGCGCATCTCGTTGCCTTCGCGGTACCACAGCGAGTGCTTCAGCCACTCGGCGTCGTTGCGGCCGTTCGGGTGTTCCGGCGTGTCGCCGTAATCGTCGACCGTATGCGCGCCGCGACTTTCGCGCCGCGCTGCGGCAGACACGATGGTTGCTTGCGCCACTTCGATGAGGTTCTCGACTTCGAGCGCCTCGATGCGCGCCGTATTGAATACTTTCGACTTGTCCTGGAGGTCGATGGCTGCGACGCGTTCGCGCAGCGCGGCGATCGCGGCAACGCCCTGCTCGAGCTTGGCCTGCGTGCGGAACACGCTGGCATGCTCCTGCATCGTGCTGCGGATGTCGTTGGCAACGTGTTGTGCGTATTCGCCATCGCGGGCGCCATCGAGGCGGGCCAGCCGCGCCTGCGTCAGGTCCGCAGCTTCGGCGGGCAGCGGCTTGTGCGCCTTGTTCTTGTTGCTGAATTCGACGATGTGATTGCCCGCCGCGCGGCCGAACACCAGCAGATCAAGCAACGAGTTGGTGCCCAGGCGGTTGGCGCCGTGCACGCTGACGCAGGAACATTCGCCCACGGCATACAGGCCTTGCACCGGCGTGTTGTCGTTACCATCTTTCTGCATCACCACCTGGCCATGGATATTGGTCGGAATACCACCCATCTGGTAGTGGATGGTTGGCACCACCGGGATCGCCTCGCGCGTGACATCGACGTTGGCAAAGTTGATGCCGATCTCGTGCACCGAGGGCAGGCGCTTCATGATGGTGTCGGCGCCAAGATGGTCGAGCTTGAGCAGCACGTAGTCCTTGTTCGGTCCGCAGCCACGACCTTCCTTGATCTCCTGATCCATGCAACGCGAGACGAAGTCGCGTGGCGCCAGGTCCTTCAGGGTCGGGGCATAACGCTCCATGAAGCGCTCACCGTTGCTGTTGACCAGAATGGCGCCTTCGCCACGGCAGCCTTCGGTCAGCAGCACGCCGGCGCCGGCCACGCCAGTCGGGTGGAACTGCCAGAACTCCATGTCCTCGAGCGCCAGTCCTGCGCGCGCCGCCATGCCCAGGCCGTCGCCGGTGTTGATGTAGGCATTGGTGGAGGCGGCAAAGATGCGGCCGGCACCGCCCGTGGCCAGCATGGTGGTTTTGGCTTCGAGGACGTGCAGGTCGCCAGTTTCCATTTCCAGCGCGGTCACACCGACGACATCGCCGTCTGCATCGCGGATCAGATCCAGTGCCATCCATTCGACGAAGAATGCCGTGCGGGCTTTGACGTTCTGCTGGTACAGCGTGTGCAGCATCGCGTGACCGGTGCGATCAGCCGCTGCGCAGGCGCGCTCGACGGACTTCTCGCCGTAGTTGGCAGTGTGGCCGCCGAACGGGCGCTGGTATATCGTGCCGTCGGGGTTGCGGTCGAACGGCATGCCCATGTGTTCCAGGTCGTAGACGACCTTGGGGGCCTCGCGGCACATGAACTCGATCGCGTCCTGGTCGCCGAGCCAGTCCGAACCCTTGACGGTATCGTAGAAATGGTAGTGCCAATTGTCCTCGTTCATGTTGCCGAGCGAGGCGCCAATGCCGCCTTGCGCCGCGACGGTATGCGAGCGGGTCGGGAACACCTTGGACAACACAGCGACATTCAAACCGGCACGTGCCAGCTGGAGCGAGGCGCGCATGCCGGAGCCGCCGGCACCGACGATGACGACATCGAACTTTCGTTTGGTAATGGGGTAAGTCATGAATTGGGGCCGCAATAGGAAGTGTTTTTCTGCTGGCGCGTCAGAGCCGCCAAAGAACCTGGATAGCCCAGCCGGCGCAGCCGACCAGCCAGGCGATCGAAACCACCTGCAGCAGCAAGCGCATGGAGACGGACTGCACATAGTCCATCCAGATATCCCGTGTGCCGACCCAGACATGGAACAACAGGGCCACGATGACGACGAAGGTCAGAACCTTCATCCACTGCGCGGCGAAGATGCCGGCCCAGCCGGCGTATCCGAGTTCACCCTGGGTCAACAACACCTGGGCCAGCAGGACGAAGGTGAACAGCGCCATCAGGGCAGCGGTGATGCGCTGGCCGAGCCAGTCACGCAGGCCAAAATGCGCGCCGACAACGATGCGGCGGGTTCCGAAATTGACTGCCATGAAACACTTTCCTTTCAAGCGGGGGTGCCGGCTGCGTCAAGCCGCAGCGGTCACCCGGTAAACCGGGATTGACGTTCGATCAGTACAGGCCAAACAGTTTGGCGCCCAGAGCGACGGTCAGCAAGATGCTCAGTACCAGCGTGGTGGCGGCCGAATTTCTGCCGAACTCCTTGCCCACGGCCTCATGGCTCATGTCCATCCACAGGTGGCGCAGGCCGGCAATCAGGTGATGCAGATAGGCCCAGATCAGCGCCAGAGCAATCAGCTTGAGCAGCCAGCCACCGCCACTGGCACCAAATGCGTGCATCATTCGGGCATAGGAAATTTCCGATGACACCGACATGTCGAACATCCAGATGATGAACGGTAGCAACAGGAACATCATTGCGCCACTGATCCTGTGCAGGATCGACACCCAGCCCGCCAGCGGCAGGCGGTAGGTTGGCAGGTCCTTGATCGCGTTGATGTTGCGGAACACCGGGCGTGGGGTGCGGTTGCTGGGGTCCAGTTCATTCATGGGTGGGTCTTCTCGTCGGATCTGGTGGGTGCATCAAGGTGCGCCATGACAAAAATTCTATTCGAACCGAAATTGCAGACGCTTCGCTTGCAACGAGCAACCTTGGAGCTGATTCGGTCATTGCCATGCGGTGTATCACTGCAGCTCGTTGCGATAGTAGTGTTTGTCGGTTCGATACAGGCCGCGGCGCATTTCCATCGGCTTGCCATCATAGGTGAAAGCGACACGCTCGACGCTCAGCAATGCCGTGGACGCTGTCACCTGCAGCAATCGTGCCTGATCTTCGTCGGGCAGAACGGCCCGGATCTGCTCCTGTGCGCGGACCATTCGCACGCCGAACTCGGCTTCGAACAAGGCATACATCGGCCCGTCATAGGCGGCCAGGCGTGATGCGGTGAGGCCCTTGAACGGGGTGCCAGGCAGCCAGATGTCTTCGAGAATGGTCGGTTCGTGAGCCAGCGACAGCACCCGCCGTACCTGCAGCACGGCATCGCCGGTGTGCAGGGCCAGCGCACGGGCCACGTCCGCGCTCGCGCGCAGGCGCTTGCAATCGATGATCTCCCGCTCTGCCGGGCCTTCCTGACTGGCGTCGCCTACGTCGGGCACCAGCTTCAGAAAACGGTACTGCACATGCTGTTCGGAATGGGTTGCCACGAAGGTGCCCTTGCCCTGGCGGCGGACCAGCAGGTTTTCCGCGGCAAGTTCGTCGATCGCCTTGCGTACGGTTCCCTGACTGACCCGAAACCGCGCGGCCAGATCGATTTCACTGGGGATGGCGTCGCCCGGTCTCCATTCGCCAGCCTGCAAGCTCTTGAGAATCAGCCCCTTGATCTGCCGATAGAGCGGGCTGAACGCTGGCGTGCCGGCGCCCGAGGGCGCGGCGCCGTCGGTGGAAGGGAAAGGGGGTGGTATTTGCATGGCGATCCGGCCCGCTGCGTCCGACGGCTGGGCCAGGTCAGCGGGGCGTTCGAATCATATCTTATATAAGACATAAGACAAATTGACGGAGCTGGAAGTTCAAAGGTAAACTTGCTGGGTTTTAACCGGGGCAGCAGGCGTCTTCCATGAGGCCTTTGTGCGATTACCTGTTCCGGTTCCCTCACTTTTCTGGAGTCATGGTCATGAGTAAAAAGCCCGTTCGCGTTGCAGTCACAGGTGCCGCGGGTCAGATCGGATATGCGTTGTTGTTTCGGATCGCCAGTGGTGCGATGCTGGGCGCTGACCAACCGGTGATCCTGCAGTTGCTGGAAATCCCGGATGAAAAGGCCCAGAACGCGCTCAAGGGCGTGATGATGGAGCTGCAAGACTGCGCCTTCCCACTGCTTGCCGGAATGCAAGCGTACGGCGACCCGATGGCGGCCTTCAAGGACTCCGACTACGCCTTGCTCGTCGGGGCCCGCCCCCGTGGCCCTGGCATGGAGCGTTCGGATCTGCTGGCCGCCAATGCCCAGATCTTTACCGCCCAAGGCAAGGCACTCAACGCTGTGGCCAGTCGCAATGTGAAGGTGCTGGTGGTGGGCAACCCTGCCAACACCAATGCGTACATCGCCATGAAGAGTGCGCCCGATCTGCCGCGCCGCAATTTCACCGCGATGTTGCGGCTGGATCATAACCGTGCTCTGAGCCAGATAGCTGCCAAGACCGGCAAGGCCGTCTCCGACATCGAGAAGCTGGTGGTGTGGGGCAATCATTCGCCGACCATGTATGCCGATTACCGCTTCGCCACGATCAAGGGCGAGAGCGTCAAGAGCATGATCAACGACCAGGACTGGAATGCCAACACTTTCCTTCCGACCGTGGGCAAACGTGGTGCGGCCATCATCGCAGCGCGTGGCGTGTCGTCTGCGGCGTCTGCGGCCAATGCGGCGATCGACCATATGCACGATTGGGCTCTGGGGACGAACGGCAAGTGGGTGACCATGGGCATCGCTTCCGATGGCCAGTACGGTATTCCCAAGGACACCATGTTCGGCTTTGCAGTTACCTGCGAAGGTGGCGAGTACAAGCTGGTCGAAGGCCTGGAGATCGACGCCTTCAGCCAGCAATGCATCAACAAGACGCTACAGGAATTGCAGGAAGAACAGTCAGGCGTGGCGCACTTGCTGTAATTTGTTGCAGGTCGTGCAGCATCCGCGTGACGTTCTACTGGGTGCCCAGGCCTCCACGGGCTTTTTGCCCGTGTGCGACCATTACAGTGGTGTGCCGGCACGCATGCGCAAGAGCCTGGCCCTGCAGGCCGAGTTGACGCAGGAGTTCGGCGCTTGCGTCTTCGACGTCACACTCGATTGCGAGGATGGGGCACCGACAGGCGCGGAGCAGACACATGCCGAGCAAGTGGTCGAACTGGTCCGCGCCGCCGCCGGCATTGACAAGCCGGCCAGCGATGTTTCGCGTCCCCGGGTGGCCGTGCGGGTCCATCCGGTGGACCATCCGGCATTTGAATCGGACGTGGCGACGGTTGTGGGTGGCGCCGGCCACCTGCTGTGTCACATCATGATTCCCAAGGTCGAGTCCGTGGGCGATGTCGACAGGGCGGTGGACGCGCTGGCGCGAGCCTCGCTGGATCGAACGGCACAAGACTTGCCATTGCAGGTGCTGGTCGAGTCACCCGCCGCGGTGCATCGGGCCTTCGAGATTGCGGGCCATCCCCGGGTGCAGTCGATCAGCTTCGGCTTGATGGACTTCGTGTCGGCGCACGGTGGCGCGATTCCGGTCGACGGCATGTCGGGGCAGGGGCAGTTCACCCACCCGCTGGTGGTCCGTGCCAAGCTGGAGATCGCGTCGGCCTGCCATGCCCACGGCAAGGCACCGTCGCATTGCGTGGTCACCGAATTCCGGGATACGGCGGTCATTGAAACCGCCGCTCGCACGGCATCGCGTCAGATGGGGTTCACGCGCATGTGGAGTATCCATCCGGACCAGATACGGCCCATCCTTCGCGCGTTTGCGCCACAGGCCAGCGACGTTGCAGTGGCGGCCGAGATCCTCGATCGGGCTCAGGCTGCGGACTGGGCGCCGATCGACTACCTGGGGCAGTTGCATGATCGGGCCAGCTACCGTCTGTTCTGGCATGTGCTGGAGAGGGCGTTTCGAACCGGTCAGGTTTTGCCCGAAAACGCGCGGCGACATTTTCACGCGACGTTGCAATAATGCGTCTATTCCAACTGCAAGGAGTCCGGTCATGAAGGCGTGTCTTGGTTTGGCTGCATCGCTTGTGTTTGCCTGCGGTGCGATGGCTCAGAGCGTGGTGTTGACAGCGGCGCATCTTGAGGTTGCGACCAAGGTGCAGGTGGGCGTCCTTCCGTGCGAGTTGGGACAGACCGTGGTGTTGACCGCGGACACGTCCGAGATGGGAGTATTCAATCTGCAAATCGGCAAGCTGCGTTATCACGTTTCGCCGGAGTTGACCACGACCGGCGCGGTCCGGCTCGAGGACAAGGCCGCCGGCGTTGTCTGGCTGCAGTTGGCCAACAAGTCAATGCTGATGAACCAGAAACTGGGCAGGCGCATCGCCGATGAGTGCAAGAGCCCGATCCAGTTGCTGGTCGCCGAGGAGATGCGTTTGCGTCCACCCGTCAGCGTGCTGGATGACAAGGCGCCGACGGACGTTGTCAAGAAATAGCCTGCGCCGCTGAGCAGTGGCGCACACGCGAATCAAACTGATCGATCAGGAGTGAGAAACATGTTGGAAAAATACCGCGCCCACGTTGCGGAACGCGCGGCGCTCGGGATCCCGCCTTTGCCTCTATCGGCTGTGCAGGTCGCGGAACTGGTGGAACTGCTCAAGAAGACGCCTGCAGATGGCGCCAACGGCGACGGTGCTGCGCTGGTCGAGATGTTGGCCCATCGCGTTCCCGCCGGTGTCGACGATGCCGCCAAGGTCAAAGCCAGCTATCTGGCAGCGGTGGCGCACGGTAGCGAGAAATGCGCGCTGATCCAGCGCGAAAAGGCCACTGAATTGCTGGGCACCATGCTCGGCGGTTACAACATCAGCCCGCTGGTGGACCTGCTCGATGACGCGGTAATGGCCGCTGCCGCGGCCGATGGACTGAAGAATACCTTGTTGATGTTCGACCAGTTTCACGACGTCAAGGAGAAAGCTGACAAGGGCAATGTCCTGGCCAAGGCCGTGCTGCAGAGCTGGGCCGATGGCGAATGGTTCACCAGTCGCCCTGAGGTGCCGCAAAGTATCACCGTCAGCGTCTTCAAGGTGGCCGGCGAGATCAACACCGATGATTTGTCCCCGGCGCCAGACGCCTGGAGCCGGCCCGACATTCCCCTGCATGCATTGGCGATGCACAAGAACCCGCGCCCCGGGATCGTTCCCGAGGAGGACGGAAAACGTGGCCCGGTCAAGTTCATCGAAGACCTGCGCGCACGTGGGAACCAGGTGGCGTATGTCGGCGACGTGGTGGGTACCGGCTCCAGCCGCAAGTCCGCGACCAATTCGGTGTTGTGGTTCACCGGCCAGGACATTCCATTCGTGCCCAACAAGCGCTTCGGCGGCATCTGCCTGGGTGGCAAGATCGCGCCGATTTTCTACAACACAATGGAAGATTCGGGTGCGCTGCCAATCGAACTTGACGTCAGCCAGATGGAAATGGGCGATGTAGTCGAGTTGCGTCCCTACGACGGCAAGGCACTCAAGGATGGCAAGGTGATCGCCGAGTTCACGCTCAAGAGCGACGTGTTGTTCGACGAGGTGCGTGCAGGCGGTCGTATTCCGCTGATCATCGGCCGTGGGCTGACCGCCAAGGCGCGCGAGGCGCTGGGCTTGCCCCCGAGTACCTTGTTCCGGCTGCCGCAGAACCCGATCAGCAGCAAAGCCGGTTTCACGCTGGCTCAGAAAATGGTCGGCCGTGCGGTCGGCCTGCCGCAAGGGCAGGGCGTGCGTCCCGGCACGTACTGCGAACCACGCATGACGTCGGTCGGGTCGCAGGACACCACCGGACCGATGACGCGCGACGAACTCAAGGACCTGGCCTGCCTGGGCTTCAGCGCCGATCTGGTGATGCAGTCTTTCTGCCACACCGCTGCGTATCCGAAGCCGGTCGACGTCAAGATGCACCATGAATTGCCGGACTTCATCAGCAACCGCGGTGGTATCAGTCTGCGACCCGGTGACGGCATCATCCATAGCTGGCTCAATCGCATGTTGTTGCCCGACACCGTAGGCACCGGTGGCGACAGCCATACCCGATTTCCAATCGGCATCAGCTTTCCGGCAGGTTCCGGCCTGGTCGCGTTCGGCGCAGCCACCGGCGTGATGCCGCTGGACATGCCCGAGAGTGTCCTGGTGCGCTTCAAGGGCAAGCTGCAGCCCGGCGTGACGCTGCGTGACCTGGTCAATGCGATCCCCTTGTACGCGATCCGTGCGGGTTTGCTGACCGTGGCCAAACAGGGCAAGAAGAACATCTTCTCCGGTCGCATTCTGGAGATCGAGGGTTTGCCGGACCTGAAGGTCGAACAGGCGTTCGAGCTCAGCGACGCGTCGGCCGAGCGCTCAGCGGCCGGTTGCGCCGTGCATCTGGATAAGGCGCCGATCATCGAATACATCAACAGCAACATCACGATGCTCAAGTGGATGATCGCCAGCGGCTATGCGGACCCTCGCACGATCGAGCGCCGAATCAAGGCCATGCAGGCCTGGCTGGCCGATCCGGTGCTGATGAAGGCCGATGCGAACGCCGAGTACGCCGCCGTGATCGAGATTGACCTGGCGGACGTGCACGAACCGATCGTGGCGTGCCCGAACGATCCGGACGACGTCAAGACACTGAGTGAAGTGGCGGGTGCAACCATTGACGAGGTGTTCATTGGCAGTTGCATGACCAACATCGGGCATTTCCGGGCTGCGTCCAAGCTACTTGAGAACAAGCGCGACATCCCGGTCAAGTTGTGGGTGGCGCCGCCCACCAAGATGGATGCCCAGCAGCTGACCGAAGAAGGTCACTATGGCGTTCTGGGCAGCGCTGGCGCACGGATGGAGATGCCCGGATGCAGCCTGTGCATGGGTAACCAGGCGCAGGTCAAGGAAGGCGCCACGGTGTTCAGCACGTCGACGCGCAACTTCCCCAATCGGCTGGGCAAGAACGCCAACGTCTACCTGGGTTCGGCAGAACTGGCGGCGATCTGCTCCAAGCTCGGTCGAATCCCGACCAAGCAGGAATACATGGTGGACATGGGTGTTTTGACCGCGGCCAGCGACACCATCTACCAGTATCTGAATTTCGACCGCATCGACACTTTCACCGACGCTGCCGGCCGCGTGAAAGAGACCACGACGGCGGAGGCTTGACGCAGACGGCTGGCTGCGAGGAGGACCGGCCCTGGCCGTGCTCGGACCGATCCTGGCGCGAAATGGCCTTGCACGACTATCGGTGTGCGGGACATCGGTCTCGGCCCTGCGCGCTCTGCCTAGGAAACTGACTGATTCCGTGCGTGGTCCTTCTCATGAAAAACAAGACATTTGCAACCGTGCTCGCGCTGCTGGGCGGCCCTTTTGGGCTGCATCGGTTCTACCTTCACGGATGGCGCGATGGCTGGGGCTGGTTCCTGCCCGTTCCGACATTGGTTGGCGTGGCGGGGGTGATGCGCACGCGGCAATTCGGCAATGACGACCAACTTGGTTGGCTGCTGGCACCCTGGCTGGGCTTTGTGATCGCCGCCTGTGCGTTGACGGCCATCGTGTACGGACTGTCGTCCGCCGAACGCTGGAATCGGCATCACAATCCGGCTGCCAGTCCGGACGCCGTGCCTGGAACCACCAACTGGTTGACCATTGTCACGGTGGTACTGGCCCTGCTGCTGGGTACGACAGCCCTGATGTCGGCGCTGGCGCTGACTTTCCAGCACTTCTTCGAGTACCAGAACCTGACCACATCCTGACGTGGCGGCGCGGCGCCTGAGCGGCGGTGTTGGGACAGGCGACCGGCTGGCGTTACGGCGGTTCATGCGCAACTTGTCCTGATACGCGTCTTGTTGCCCATATAATGGAAAGCTTTTCAGCGTGTTGCTGGCCGGGTGGCCATGTTACGTGTCTCAACGCCGAAATATTGGCGGAAAGCAATTTCCGCGACCCCCGAAGGATTAATCATGGTCGTCATCCGACTCTCCCGTGGTGGTGCCAAGGCACGACCGTTTTTCAACATCGTCGTGGCCGACAAGCGCACGCGCCGCGATGGCCGCTTCATCGAGCGCGTTGGTTTCTACAACCCGATCGCCACGGCCAACGAGGAAAGCATCCGTATTTCCCAGGACCGCATGACCTACTGGAAAAGTGTCGGCGCCCAGGCTTCCCCGACCGTCGAGCGTCTGCTGCAGCAAGCAGCCAAGAAAGCGGCCTGATCCGTTTTGCCGCAGGTGACCTGACCCGTCCGGGTCAGGCCCCGCAGCCTGATGACATTCCCATTTGATTCTGTTGACCTTCCGGCCGATGCCATAGAGGTCGGGCGAATCGGCGATGCCTGGGGTGTCAAGGGTTGGTTCAAGGTATTGGCCTTCAGCAGTCAGCCAGAGGCGCTTTTTTCTTCCCGGCAGTGGTACTTGCAGCCACCTGATCGCGGGCCTCGGCCTTTCGACGGAACGCTGTTGATGCGCGTGCGCGAAGCAAAGGACCATTCCGGCAGCGTCGTGGCCACGGCCCATGATGTCGACGACCGCAATATCGCCGAATCCTTGCGCGGATCCCGTGTATTCGTGCGACGCTCAAGCTTTCCCAGCACCGATGCGCAGGAGTTCTACTGGGTCGACCTGATCGGGCTGGACGTCTTCAATCGAGAAGGCGAGTCGCTGGGCAAGGTCAGCGAACTGATCCAGAACGCGGCCCAGGCCGTGCTGGTTATGCAATACACCGCCGGCGACAAGCTGTGCGAGCGCATGATTCCGTTCGTTGCGGCCCATGTCGATGCGGTTGATCTGGCCGCCGGACACATTACGGTGGACTGGCAGGCCGACTATTGATCGCGCGATGCGGTTCGACGTCATCACCTTGTTTCCCGAATTGTTTGCACCGATGCTGCAGGTCGGTGTGACGCGTCGGGCGTTCGAGGCTGCGACCCCCGAAGTCCGGTTTTTCAACCCGCGCGACTTTGCGCAGGGAAACTACCACCGGGTCGATGACAGGCCTTTTGGCGGAGGCCCCGGCATGGTGATGTTGGCCGAGCCCTTGCGCCAAAGCCTGCGGCATGTGCAGGCGCAACGCGGCGAGGATGCGCCAGTCGTGCTTTTTTCCCCGTTGGGCGCACCCTTGAACCATGCATCGGTGCAGCGCTGGTCAACCAGCCAGGGCGCGATTCTGGTGTGTGGTCGCTACGAAGGCGTGGATCAACGCTTCATCGACACTCATGTCGACGAGCAGATCAGTCTTGGAGACTTCGTGTTGTCGGGCGGCGAGATTGCCGCGATGGCCTTGCTGGACGCGGTTGCCCGACTGCAGCCCGGCGTGTTGGGCGACGAACAAAGCCACCTGCAGGACAGTTTCAACCCGCAGCTGGACGGTCTGCTCGACTGCCCGCATTACACCCGTCCCGAATCGTGGCAGGGCATGGCCGTTCCGCAAGTTTTGTTGTCGGGGCATCACGCCCATGTCGAACGTTGGCGGCGCGACCAGCGCCTGTTGCTGACCCAGAAGCTGCGGCCCGATTTGGTGAGCCGGGCGCGCGCTGGCGGAAAACTGGATATGCGCGATGAGAGCTGCCTGCGCGGTGCCCCGGATCCGTCGGATCAAGCGTCGCTGGCCAGTGGGCCAAATGCCGGGCTATAATCCAAGGCTTTTCGATCCTCTGCTCGGCCGCAGCCCACGATATCAAGGGCTGCCTTTTGCGTCATGTCGACGCTGGCGCGAACAAGATCCATTGAGGAAGTCATGAACCTGATCCAAACTCTCGAGCAAGAAGAAATTGCTCGTCTCGGCAAGACCATCCCCGCTTTCGCCCCAGGGGACACCGTCATCGTCAGCGTCAAGGTCGTCGAGGGTACCCGCAAACGTCTGCAGGCCTACGAAGGCGTCGTGATTGCCAAGCGCAATCGCGGCCTGAACAGCGCATTCATCGTGCGCAAGATCTCCAGCGGCGAAGGCGTCGAGCGCAGCTTCCAGACCTATAGCCCGCTGATTGCCGGCATCGAAGTCAAGCGGCGCGGCGATGTCCGTCGCGCCAAGCTGTACTATCTGCGCGACCGCAGCGGCCGCTCGGCACGTATCAAGGAAAAGCTGGCGCCGAAAAAGGTCGCAACCGCCGCATAAGCCGGGCCCAGCCCCAACCGAAGCCGCCTCCAGCAATAGCGCGAGGCGGCTTTTCCCTTTCTGGAGATCGCACGCGTGTCGTCCGAGCGTCCCATTCCTGCCTTGTCCAGCCTGCCGGATTTCGACCCGCGTACGGTGCCGGTGTTTGCCGTGGATGTGCATCTGCCGGCAATCGGACCGGCTGCACTGGGCGCTCAGGCTTTGCGCCGTCGATTCGAGATACAACCCAGCTGGGTACCGGAGTTTGTCTGCGAGCCCCGCTTTTCCGACCGGCCACCCACGCCGGCCTCGGTGTTGCTGGCGATCGTGGTGCGCGACGAGCCCATGGTGTTGCTGACGCAGCGCACCGCGCACCTGTCCAGCCATTCGGGCCAGATCGCTTTTCCGGGCGGTAAGCAGGACCCCACCGATCCCGACCTGACCAGTACCGCACTGCGGGAGGCACAAGAAGAGATCGGCCTTGATGCCGGTTATGTGCAGGTCCTTGGCACGTTGCCCATCTACCAGACTGGAAGCCAGTACATTGTCACGCCCGTGGTGGCGCTGTTGCGCGACGGCTTCTCGGTCGAACGCAATGCCTACGAGGTCGACGACATCTTCGAGGTGCCGTTGGCCTATCTGATGAATCCGGCCCATCACCGGCATCATGTGGTTGATATCCATGGTGTGCGGCGCGAATGGATGTCGATGCCGTACCAACAGGGGACGACGGAGCGCTTCATCTGGGGCGCGACCGCCAGCATGTTGCGCAATTTCTACCGCTTCCTGTCGGCCTGACGCCACGCGCAGGCATCGGATCCTGATCCCGCCGATTTTTCCTGCAGCATCAGCACGTATGATTCCGGTATGAGCTTCATTGCCATCCTGATCGCGTTGTTGCTGGAACAGGCGCGGCCGGTTGGCCGCGGCAACTCGGTCCATTCGGCCATGCGGGCCTGGGTGGGATGGTGTGGCCGCACGTTCGATGCCGGGAAATCGCACCATGCCGGTCTCGCGTGGAGCGCGGCGGTACTGCTGCCAGCGCTGGTCGTTCTGGCGGTCTACTGGCTGCTGGCCGGGCTGACCGACTGGCCGTTGGCCGTCGTATGGAATATCGTCGTGCTTTACCACTGTCTGGGCTTTCGGCAGTTCAGCCACCATTTCACCGGAATTCGCGACGCGCTCGAGTCGGGCGACGAACCGCTCGCGCGCGAACGACTGGCGCACTGGCAACAGGTCGACTCCAACGGCTTGCCCAGAAGCGAGATCGTGCGGCATGTGGTCGAGCATTCGGTGATCGCCGCGCACCGCCATGTGTTTGGGGCGCTGGCCTGGTTCTCGGTTCTTGCGGTCATGGGGCTCGGTCCGGTCGGAGCCGTCATCTATCGCCTTGCCGAGTTCGTGCCACGTTACTGGGCGCGCGAAAAGTCGACACGGGTCCGGCCGGTGAGCGAGGCCGCACAACAGGTGGCCGACAGTCTCTGGCATCTGCTCGACTGGTTGCCGGCGCGCATCACTGCCATGGCCTTCGCCGTGACTGGCAGCTTCGAGGATGCCATCGACAGCTGGCGCAACTACGAACGCCGTGGGCAAGTGAGCAATGACGGTGTGATCCTGGCGTCGACGGCCGGCGCCATCAATTTGCGCCTGGGGCCGGTGCACGAGGTGCTCGGGGAAGGCGTGAACGGGTCGCCAAATGCAAGCGCCATGATGGGAAATCCGGCTCTGGGAAGCGCTGGAATGGAACCCGAGATCGGGCACTTGCGGGTTGTCGTGGGCCTGGTCTGGCGCACCGTCGTGATGTGGCTGGTGTTGCTGGCGCTACTGAGCCTGGCGCGCCTGCTAGGTTGATGTCGGGGGGCAATCCCTCTCGGCAACGCGGCTACGACAATTCCGCGAACAATTCGGTGTAGATCCGGTAGCGATCGGCGCTGATCGCTTGCTCCACGTCGGCGCTCTGTACTGCGGCGATGACGGCGCATCCAGGCTCATGCAGGTGGCTGCAGTTGTAGAAGCGGCAATGGTCGGCATGTTGTGACAGGTCGGGCATGTAGCGGGCCAGCCGCATCGGGTCGATGTGACGCAGCCCGAACTCCTGAAAGCCTGGAGAGTCGATCAGCGCGGACGTCCGGCTGTCGTCGATCCAATACCAGGTGGTGCTGGTGGTCGTGTGCTTGCCGGCACGCAGAGCCTGCGACAACTCGCCGGTCAGGATGTCAAGCCCGGGAACGAAGTTGTTGATCAAGGTGCTCTTGCCGGCGCCCGACGGGCCCAGTACCAGGCTGGTCTTGTGCGCCAGGCGTCCTTGCAAATCAGTCAATGCAGCGCTATCTGATGTCCTGAGCGAAACTGGCAGGACCTGGTATCCCATGGCTCGATACGGTGCGAGCCTTTCCCACGCGCGGGAAAACGGTGCGGCCAGGTCGCTCTTGTTAAGCACGATCAATGGCGTGATGGCTTGCGCTTCGGCGGCAATCAGCGCGCGCGACAACTGGTGGCCGGAGAAGACTGGTTCGGCTGCAAGCAGCACCAGGATCTGGTCGAGGTTCGCTGCGAACGACTTGGTGCGGATATCGTCCTGGCGATAGAACATGTTGCGCCTGGGCTCGATCTTCTCGATCGTGCCCTCGTCCTGCGAGGCCTGCCACTGAACCCGGTCGCCGACGACGCCCTGGCTTTTCTTGCCGCGCGAATGGCAGATGATGCGCCGGCCGTCGTTGGCCTCGACCAGGAAATGTCGCCCGTAGTTGGCGACGATCAGTCCAGCTTGCTGGCCGGCACTGGCGCTCAAGCCGCCGCCCGTTCGGTGGTCGTCACGTCATTACCGCCCGGCCGTTCCGAAAGTGCTAAAAGCCCCCTCGGGGGGCAGCGAACGCAGTGTGCGTGGGGGCAGTTTCATTTGAGCAGGCCGTCGGCTGCCGAGGCGCACTGGAAGTCGGTGTCGGATATGCCTCGGACATCATGGGTGTTGAAGCGCACGACGCATCGGTTGTAGCTGACCAGCAGTTCCGGGTGATGGTCCGACACATGCGCAACAAACGCCAGCGCGTTCACGAAGGCCATGGTCTGATAGTAGTTGGCAAATTGGTAGGTTTTCTCGATGGCGACATCCGGTCCTTCGCCACGCAGCGTCCAGCCTTCGAGTTGGGCCAGACGGGTCACGATTTCGGTAGGTGTGAGCGCGCGCCGCGCAACCGTCGACCAGTCCACACTTTTGATCATGCTGTTCACATTCCCTCCCGCAAAGTTCAGCCCGCCATCCGGGCCAACCGTTCGATGGCCGGGGGATGCGAATAATAGAATTTGACGTAAACCGGGTCTGGCGTCAACGTTGATGCATTGTCTTCGTACAACTTGAGCAGGGCTGTCGACAGGTCACTGCGACTGGTCTGCGCCACGGCATAGGCGTCGGCTTCGAATTCCTGCTTGCGTGATAACTGGGCAAAGACGGGCGAGACGAACTGCGTGAAGACCGGCACCACCAGCATGAACAGCAGCAAGGCCAGCGCATCGTTGGGAGCACCTGACAGCATGTTGGGGCGCACGCCCAGCGCGGTGTAGAACCAGGCCTGGCCCGATAGATAGCCCAGCAATGCAAATCCGGCCAGGCTCAGCGCAAACATTGCCACGATGCGCTTGATGATGTGCCGGTGCTTGAAGTGGCCCAGTTCGTGCGCCAGCACCGCGTCAACTTCGGCGGGCGACAGCTTGGCCAGCAACGTGTCATAGAAGACCACCCGCTTGGCTGCGCCGAACCCGGTGAAATAGGCGTTCGCATGCGCGCTGCGCTTGCTGCCATCCATGACGAACAGGCCCTTGGCGGAGAATCCGCACCGGTCCATCAGCGCGGTGACGCGGGTCTTGAGCAATTCGTCGTCCAGTGGCTTGAACTTGTTGAACAGCGGCGCGATGAAAGTTGGATAAACCATCAGCAACAGCAGGTTGAAACCGATCCACACCCCCCATGTCCACACCCACCATAGCGAGCCAGCCGCACCCATCAGCCAAAGGATCAGGGCGGCAATTGGCAGGCCGATGAGAGTGCCGACCGCAATCGACTTGAACAGATCCGCCAGCCAGAGGCGGGGTGTCATCTTGTTGAAACCGAATCGCTCCTCGATGACGAAGGTCTGGTAGAGCGTCAGCGGCAATTCAATCAACCCGCCAATCAACGCGAAGGCGGCGAGCAGGGCCAGTTGCTGTCCCATGCCCGGGTCGAGCCAACGCAATAGCGTGTTGTTGAGTGCGTCCAGGCCGCCCAGCAAGGTCCAGCCAAGCAGGACTGCGGATGCCAGGGCCAGTTCGATCAGGCCGAACCGGGTCTTGGTCACGGTGTAGTCGGCAGCCTTCTGGTGGGCCCGCTGCGACACCTTTGCGGAGAATCTTTCCGGCACGGTATTGCGGTTGCGCGCTACATGCCGGATCTGGCGCGACGCCAGCCAGGACTTGAGCAACATGCCGGCGATCAGCACGGCGACGAATGCCGCTGTCAGCAGGCGATCGGGTGAAATGGCACCGTCAAACACGGCAGGAGAGCAGCAGATCAAACATGCGGGGGAGTTTAGGGGTAAATCGAAGCCTGGGTCGGCATGGGCGACAATTGCCACCATGGAAAAACCTGTTGTAGCACTGGCGAAGTCGGACCAGAACCTGGTCTGGATCGATTGCGAAATGTCCGGCCTGGAGCCGGTAAAAGAGCGGCTGTTGGAGATCGCAGTGATTGTGACCGGTCCCATGCTGGAGCCTCGCATCGAGGGACCGGTACTGGTGATTCACCAGAGCAATGCCTTGCTCGAGCAGATGGATGCATGGAACAAAGGCACGCACGGCAAGAGCGGCCTGATCGACAAGGTGCGAGTCTCGACGCTGAGCGAAGCTGAGGCCGAGCAGCAAATCCTCGATTTTCTGGCGCAATATGTGCCCAAGAACTGTTCCCCGTTGTGCGGCAACACGATCAGCCAGGACCGGCGGTTTCTGGTGAACTACATGCCCCGGCTGGAGGCGTTTTTTCACTATCGGAACATCGACGTCAGCACGCTCAAGGAGCTTGCCAAGCGTTGGCGGCCGGCGCTGCACGGCGGGTTCAAGAAGCAGCAAAGCCATACTGCGCTGGCCGACGTGCACGAGTCGATTGACGAGCTGGAGTATTACCGCGAACACTTCCTGCGAATGGCGGATTAGGTAGAAACCCGCGTCCGTGCCATAATCGCAGGCTTCGCTGCCATGCGGGTGGCGAGTTAGTGCATCTCCCCTCACACATCGGGCCTTACCAGTAAAAGGCCTCTCAAGAGTGCAGCCTCTGGCTGCCGCCACGTTGGATGGCGCTGAGTTTCGTTTGATGGTTGATGTTTGTTTGACCATTGACGAAAACACCGCACAACGTGGGGTGTGATCGTGTGAGATCCATATCATGAACGACGCATTTGAAGTGCACGGCGCGCTTTCGCCCGAGCAAAACCTTTCCACCGATTCCGCAGACAACACGGCCATGGCCATGCCACAGCCGGAATTCACCGAACCTTCCGAAGTTCTGGCGTCGGACGCCAGCGACCCGGTGGTCGCCGAAGAGCCGAACGGCTTTCAGAAGATGGGCCTTGCGCCTGAACTTCTGCAGGCCGTTCGCGATCTCGGCTTCACCCAGCCGACTGTGGTGCAGGAAAAGTGCATCCCGATGGCGATGCAAAACCTGTCGGATGACGGCAAGTCTGCCAAGTTCACCGACCTGATGGTGTCCAGCCAGACTGGCAGCGGCAAGACAGCTGCTTTCCTGTTGCCGGTGCTGCATACATTGCTCGCGCAGCAAGAGAAGGCCCAGGCCGATGAACGTGCCCAGTTCGAACGCGCCTGCGCCGAAGCTCTGGCGCGTGGCGAGGCCGCACCCAAGCGTGCACGCCGCAAGGATCCGACCAGCAGCCGCAATTTCAAGGCCGCGACGCCGGGTGCGCTGGTGCTGTGCCCGACGCGTGAACTTGCCCAGCAGGTGGCGCAGGATGCCATTGACCTGGTGCGCCATTGCCGCGGCTTGCGTATCGCCAACGTGGTGGGCGGCATGCCTTACCAGTTGCAGATCGCGCGCTTGCAGAATGCCGACCTCGTCGTCGCCACGCCGGGACGCTTGCTTGACCTGCAGCGCTCGATGCAGCTGAAGCTGGATCAGGTGCAGTTTTTGGTCGTCGACGAGGGCGATCGCATGCTCGACCTGGGTTTTGCCGATGACCTGGCGGAGATCAACCAGCTCACGATCGAACGCAAACAGACGATGATGTTCAGCGCCACGCTGGCGCCCCGGATCCAGCAACTGGCAACCCGCGTCATGCGCGAGCCCCAGCGCGTGCAGATCGATTCGCCGACAGAAAAGCATCAAAACATCAAGCAAGTGCTGTTCTGGGCCGACAACGCGTTTCACAAGCGCAAGCTGCTGGATCACTGGTTGCGCGACACCACGATCAATCAGGCGATTGTCTTCGCCAGCACCCAGATCGAATGCGATGGCCTGGCCAACGACCTGCAACAGGCGGGCTTCAGTGCCGTAGCTTTGCACGGTGCGCTGAACCAGGGCATCCGCAACCGCCGACTGACGGCGCTGCGCGAAGGTCATGTGCAGATTCTGGTGGCGACCGACGTTGCTGCCCGCGGCATCGATGTGCCGACCATCACCCACGTATTCAACTTCGGCCTGCCAATGAAGGCCGAGGACTACACGCACCGCATCGGTCGTACCGGCCGTGCCGGTCGCGATGGCCTGGCCGTGACCATGGCAGAATTCCGTGATCGCCGCAAGATCTTCGATATCGAGGCGTATACCCGCCAGCAATTCAAGGCCGAGGTGATCCCGGGCCTGGAGCCGCAGCAGCGTATGCCCGACGCGCGTCCGCGTTCAAATTTTGGTGGTCGCGACGGCAACCGCGGCGGTTCCAATGCGCCTTCAAGAGAGCGCCGCTTTGGTCCTCCGAGCGCAGGCCGATCGCGTGATGCTGGCGGATTCGCGCCGCACAACGACTTTGCGCCACGCAAACCCGCGTTTGCCGGCAACAAGCCGTCGGCATCGCAGCAGCGTCCATCCTATGCACCGGCCGGCGGATTTGGCGACCGCGCCGGATTCGGCCCACGTGATGGTGCCCGGCGTCCGGCACGTCCGGCCAGGCCGGCTCGCGGCTGATACCGCGGGTTGATCCCTTCATGAAAGCCTGCAGTTTGCAAGACCTGCAGGCTTTTTGCTGGCGGTTGCCGGCGCGCCAGCGCGCGACATTTTCGAGCTCAGCCGCGCGCCTTCAGCACGACGATCAGTGCATCAGCCACTGCCTGCACATTGCCTTCATTCAGACCGGCGACGCACATGCGACCCGAACGAATCAGGTAGATGCCGTGCTTCTCGCGCAGCGTGTCCACCTCGTCCGATGTCAGGCCGGTGTAGCTGAACATGCCGTGTTGTTCGGTCAGGAAGTCGACCGACATTCCGGGTAACCCAGCGGTGAGGCGTTCGGCCAGCAATACGCGCATCCGCTTGATGCGCTCGCGCATGCCCGCCACTTCATCGACCCAGCGTTGGTGCAATGCCGGTGTGTCGAGCACGGTGGCAACCAGGCTTTCGCCGTGCAAGGGAGGGCTGGAATACACGCGCCGAATACCAGCCTTGAGCTGACCGAGCACCCGATCCGCTTCGGGCGCAGTCGGACACACGACCGATAGACCACCACAACGTTCGCCGTACAGCGAGAAATTTTTCGAGAAGGAATTGGTCACCATTGGACACAGACCCGCGTCGACCATGGCACGGACGGCCCACGCGTCTTCTTCGATCCCTTCGCCAAAACCCTGGTAGGCCATGTCCAGGAACGGAATCAGCCCGCCGTCCTTCATCACCTTGATGACGCCCGACCACTGCGCCTTTGAGAGGTCGATCCCGGTCGGGTTGTGGCAGCAAGGTTGCATCAGCACCACGCTGCCCGCTGGCAGTTTGCCGAAAAAAGCCAGCATCTCGTCGTAACGAAGACCGTTGCTGTCTGCGTCGTAGTAGGGATAACGTGCGACCTTGAGCCCAGCCCCTTGCATCAGCGATTCGTGGTTGTCCCAGGTCGGATCGCTGACCCATACGTCGCTGCCAGGCATGAAGGACTTGATCAGGTCAGCACCGATACGGATGGCACCGGAGCCGCCGACACCTTGAATGGTGGCAATTCGGCCGGCCGACACAGCCGCGCTGTCCGCTCCGAAGACCAGCCGCTGCACCGCTGCGCGGTAGTCGGGAGCACCTTCGATGGGTAAATAGCCGCTCGGGCGTTCCTGCTCGCGCAGTTTATTGTCGGCCTGGCGCACGCTGTCGAGCACCGGCAGGCGGCCCATTTCATCGAAATACAGACCGATGCTCAGGCTGACCTTGTTCGGCCGCTGGTCGGCCATGAACGCTTCGTGCAGCGAAAGGATCGGGTCTCCGGCGTAGACGGGAAGATGTTGGTACATGAAGCGGAGTTTCTGGAGGAAAAGTACTCAATGATAAGGGAGCCTCCTCGTCAGGACCGCAACCCTGCGGCTCAATGCGAATGCAAAAATGCAGCCGTCATTGGTGCATCTTGAGACGCCGCCGAAACGTCGAATTGCATCCTTCGCCAGGCGATTCGCAATCTTCTTCGGTGAACCCCAGCTTCTGCAGCGTGCGAATCAATCGCACCTTTTCCCCAAGCCCCAGGACTTGCACCACCCGATAAATGCGACCATCGGCATTGCGGATTCCCATCGGGCAGGGCACGCCTGCGGGCGCGTCACCCGCCCCGTAGATGGCAAGGCAACCGACAATGAACTGATCATCAGGCAGCGGGTCAATGTGTTCCATGAGTCTGGTCAGCATCTTGTCCTCCTGGTGTCAATAGCGGAAGGCTGACTATAGAAGCTTGGGAGGAAAATGCAATGGACATGCTGCGCTGCAGGCGGTTCGCTGCCGTCGCACTGGGGGGACGCTCCGATGGGGCTTGGCTGAATATCCTATCCTTGGGGTCATGACGTCTCTTCCCGACGTACCACTTGTCCAACTGATCTTGTTCAACAAGCCCTACGGTGTGCTCAGCCAGTTCACGCCCGAAGGGCGCTGGCGCGGCTTGAAGGATTTCATCGACCTGCCCGGTGTTTACGTCGCTGGGCGGCTGGACGCGGACAGCGAAGGTTTGCTGCTGCTCACTGGTGACGGCAAGTTGCAGGCGCGCGTCGCCGACCCGCGATTCAAGATGGAGAAGACCTACTGGGTGCAGGTCGAAGGCGCGCCCGACGAATCTGCACTTCAAGTCTTGCGCCAGGGCGTGACGTTGAACGACGGACCGACCCGCCCCGCCCGCGCGCGATTGCTTGAGCTTGCCCCGGCGCTGTGGCAGCGCGAGCCGCCGATCCGGCTGCGCAAGGCCATCCCCACGGCCTGGCTGGAACTGGTGATCCGCGAGGGACGTAACCGCCAGGTGCGCCGCATGACGGCGGCGGTGGGACTGCCCACGCTGCGCCTGGTGCGCGTCGCCATAGGTCCCTATTCGCTCGACGGACTGGTGCCCGGCGCATGGCGCAGTGTTTCCGCCGAATTG